>JBEBWZ010000064.1:0-19184 GCA_040391865.1 Solimonas flava | reverse complement strand
GGACCCGGTAAGGTCACCCGGCTTTACCGGGTTTTCATTTACCGTGTCATGTTGCGGTGCAGTATAAAGATGACTTACTTCAATGTCAACACGATAATTTATTGTTTATTTTATTGTTAAACAATAAGTTATAAGAGTGTGAGTGTGTCATTGTGACGCAGGTGTCATTCGATTGATGCGACGCAGCAAGTTTCATGCGCCCACAAAAGCTTCGAGCCTGAAAAATTTCGTATATAAGCGCTTGAAACCCTTCGGGTTCTGAGCCAGAATCGAGGCAACTACAGATGGCCTCGTGACGTATTGAAAACGTCACGGGCTTTTCTGGGGGAGAGAACGAAGGGTACCTGCACGTACGGGGCCCGAGTGGTTTGTTTCGGAGCAAAAAAAAGCCCCCCGGGGAAGTGGGGGGCCAAGTGCGAGAAAGGCGCGAGGCCTTTCTGGAGGAGACTCGGACCCGGTAAGGTCACCCGGCTTTACCGGGTTTTCATTTACCGTGTCATGTTGCAGTGCAGTATAAAGATGGCTGACCTTGGTGTCAATAAAGGGCTGTCTTAATAATCTCTTTTAAATCATGGGTTTGATTTCTAGAGGGGATCATTCATGACGATGGCGTCATGAATGTCAGCTGAATGCCTTGCCATTGGCATCCCAAGCTTGCGGTTTATTCGTGTGAATCGCTGTCTTCATCGGCGCCGGTACGCCGCTTGATGGCTTTTGCGCGAGTGGAAAGATTGTGCAGGAACTCCTTGCGCACGGAGCGCCAGATGGGGACCTGCTTGTCGGCCATTTCCTTCAGTACTTGCAAGGGCTGTTGCGCCTGGCCCAGCATCTGGCGTAGCTGTTCGGTGAAATGCCCTTGCTGCTCCTGGAACAAACGCGCCGATAGTTCCAGGTAGCGACCGATGCTGTTCTGCATCGGGTCGCCGTAGAAGCGGATGATGAATTCAAGTAGTTCGGTCGTGAAGATCGGATTTCCACCTTCTTCCTGCTCCGCGATCACCTGCAGCAAAATGCTGCGCGTGATGTCCTCATGTGTGCGCTTGTCTTCGACGCGGAAGGTGATGTTCTGCAGGACGAGCTGCCGAATTTCCTCCAATGTGATGTAGCGACTGATGTGCGTGTCGTACAGACGCCGATTGGGGTATTTCTTGATGACGCGAAAATTGGACATAAGGCCTTAATTCGTATGCATTGTTGCAGTGCGATTGCTGCATAGCATCATGCCAGAACTCGACCGTCGTCGTCACGGACGGGGATCGGTCCGGAAATCATGCGAATTCGATACGCAGTTCGGCGCGCGCGGGTACTTTCGATGGTTGCCAGTGAGCCTCGGCCCAGGACAGTAGCTCTGCAGGCCGTGCGTATCGCAGATCAGGCTCTGGCGCCTGCCCTAGCCAGAGCAGGCAATGCCACAAATTTTCACTGGCCGTGGCGGGATTCAGCGCTGCAGCATGGTTTTGCTTGGAGAGCTTGCGACCGTCTGTGCTGGCAATAACCGGCAGGTGCCGATAGGCAGGCGTGGGCAGCTGCAAACGCTGCAGTAGATACAGCTGGCGCAGGCTGGAGCCAATGAGATCGGCACCGCGCACCACTTCGGTGATGCCTTGCGCGTGCTCGTCAATCACGCAAGCCAGCTGGTAGGCAATCTGACCGTCACTGCGGCGCAGGATGAAATCACCAATGTCGTGAGTCGTGTTGCGACAAATGGTGCCCTGCCACGGGTCCTGCAGCGTGATGGAGTCCGCAATGACGCGCAGACGTAGCGCGTGCCGCTCCGGCGGCAAGCCCAGCTTGCAGCAGGTCCCGGGGTAGACGAGATCGTCAGGGCCCGGTCGCGCGTTGAGCTGCAGGCTGTTGCGGGTGCAGCCGCAGGCATAGAGCGCGTCCTGCGCAATGAAGCTCTCCAGCGCGGACTGGTACTCATCCAGATGATGGCTTTGGTAGCGTGGTGTGCCATGCCAGTCGAGGCCGTGGTGTTCCAGCTGCTTCAGGATCGTGTCGGTGGCCCCTGGTGCGCAGCGTGGCCGGTCAAGGTCGTCAATCCGTAGCAGCCATTCGCCACCGTGGGCCTGCGCTTGCAGCCAGCCGGCCAGGGCTGTCAGCAGGGAGCCCAGATGCAGCGGACCGCTGGGGGTTGGCGCGAACCGTCCGCGATACCGCAGGGCCAGGGCCGTGGAAGAGACAGAAGGTTGACGCATGCCGATGATCGGATGTGCACAGGTTCACAGTATCGGGGCCAACTCATGTTACATTAACTTCAGCTCGTAACTCCCTGATTGCTCCGCAATGGACCCTGAGGAACCTTGCCCGAACCGCGCTCGTAGCCAAGGCTTACGCCGATGACGCTGCGAGCGATCCTGTTCGATGTCGATGGCACACTCGCCGATACCGAGGCGCTTGGCCACCGTCCTGCGTATAACCGCGCTTTCCGCAAGCTGGGTTTGCCCTTCCGCTGGACTCCGAAGCTGTACCGGCGCCTGTTGCGGCAACCCGGCGGCCGTGAACGACTCAAGCATTACCTGGAGCACTATCAGCCGGAGCTGGGTGGCGAAAGTGACGAAGCGCGACGTGATATCGATGCCTGGGTTGCCAAGGTCCATGAGCTGAAATCCAAGTATTTCAAGCGCTTCATGCGTCACGGTCGGGTGCCGTTACGGCCCGGCATCGCACGCATCATGCGCGAGGCGCGCGAGTCCGGACTCAAGCTTGCGATTGTGACCAATGCCAGTCTGAAAACACTGAATCCCGTGCTTCGGTACAGCATGGGGCCGGAGCTCGCGGCCGAGGTTGCAGTCATCGCCAGTGGCGAAGAAGTGCAGCGCAAGAAGCCGGCGCCCGATCTGTATCAGCTCGCAATGCAGCGGCTGGGCGTGCAGCCGCATGAATGTGTAGCGCTGGAAGATTCCGAGATGGGGCTGAAGGCGGCGACGGCCGCGGGTGTGGCCGCCGTGGTGACGGTCAACAGCGATACCTTGGAGCAGGATTTCAGCAAGGCCACGCTGGTGGTCAGCAGTCTTGGTGAGCCCGGTGCCCCGATGCGTGTGCTCAAGGGGCAGCATGCCGGTTTACCGTGGATTACCTTCGATAGCTTGAAGAAGGTCAACGAACAGGCGGTTGCCAAGCAGGCGCTAGCCGCCTGAGCGCGGAGCCGTGACACTTTATTCCTGACCATCCCCCGATGGCGTGCTCGGGAAGGCGGTGGCTACGCCCGTGGGTCGCCGATGCGGCAAACTGGCGACCGCAATGGATTCCGGGGAAGTGGCATGCGGCGTTGGAATGGGTGGGGCGAGGAAAGTGATGTCTCGCCGTTGAGTGACGATGCGCGCACTTTTCTGCGCGAACGGGTTGGACCGGCGAGCGCACCGCGTGACGCAAGTTTCGATGAAACCTTGCGTGCAGTGCCAGTGAGCCGTCTGCGTGCCGAGGATTGCCTGAGCATCGATCCGGCGCTGCGACTGCAACATGCCCGAGGGCAGAGTTTTCCCGATTGGCTTGCATTGCGTAGCGGCAGGATCGGCCCGGTGGCGGATGCGGTGGCGCTGCCTTCCACCCAGGAACAGGCGGCCGAAGCCCTGGCCGCGGCTCGCCGCCTTGGCGCTGTCGTAGTTCCGTATGGCGGTGGGACCAGCGTTGTCGGCCATCTGAACGTACCTGCAGGCGATCGTCCGGTCGTCAATATTTCGCTGGAGCGAATGAACCGCTTGCAGGCACTCGACGAGGCCTCGTTTCTGGCGACATTCGGTGCCGGTACACCAGGACCGCAGATCGAAGCGCTGTGGCGGGAGGGGGGATTTCTGCGGGGCCACTGCCCGCTGTCGTATCAGTACTCCACGGTGGGTGGGTGGGTGGTGACGCGTTCCTCCGGTCAGCAGTCACTGCGCTACGGGCGTATCGAAAATCTGTTTGCCGCAGGCCGGCTGCTGACGCCGCGAGGCGCGCTGGCGATTGGTGGCTTCCCGGCTTCGTCGGCAGGGCCTGATTTGCGTGAAGCGGTCATGGGCTCGGAAGGACGCCTGGGGCTGCTTACGGAAGCCACGATGCGGGTGCGTCGCTTGCCGGAATGCGAGGATTTTCATGCGGTGTTCTTTCCGCACTGGGACGCGGCCATTGCCGCGGTTCAGGCGCTGGTGCAGGCCGATGTGCCGTTGTCGATGCTGCGGCTGTCGAACGAGATCGAAACCGAAACGCAGCTACGTCTGGCGGGGCACCCCGAGCTGATGCGCTGGTTGCAACGCTATCTCGGTATGCGCGGCGTGGCTTCCGGGCAATGCATGCTGATGCTGGGCGTCACCGGTTCACTGCTTGAAACGCGGCGGATGCGCCGCGATGCCCTGACCATTGCCAAGCGCTACCGAGGGGTTCATGTCGGCAAGGCCATCGGGCAGGGCTGGGCCAAGAATCGTTTTCGTGGGCCGCTGCTGCGCAATAGCCTGTGGCAGATTGGCTACGCTGCGGATACGGTGGAAACTGCAGTGAACTGGCCGCAGGTCACGCCACTGATGCGTGCGATCGAGCAGGCCGCACACGACACACTGGCCAAGGAACAGGAACGTGTACATGCGTTCACGCACCTGTCGCATGTGTATCGTCAAGGCTGCAGCATCTATTCGACGTTCGTGTTCCGTTCAAGTGGCGATCCCGATGGCGACCTGGAGCGCTGGCGCCGCTTGAAATCATGCCTGTCAGAAACCATCGTCGCGCACGGCGGCACCATCAGTCATCAGCACGGTGTCGGTGTCGATCATGCCCCGTATCTGTCGGCTGAGAAATCGGCATTGGGCATGGATCTGATTCGCGCGATGGCACGCGAGTTCGATCCCGAGGGAATGATGAATCCAGGAAAGCTATTCGCATGACACCCGCGCCAGCGCGCATGTCGCTGTCGACGCTCGCCGATCGCTACGATCTGGTGATCGTCGGCGGTGGCGTCACCGGCGCCGGTATCTTGCGTGAAGCGGTGCGTAGCAGTCGCGGCGTGTTGCTGGTCGAGGCGCGGGACTTCGCATCCGGGACCTCGTCGGCATCGTCGAAGCTGGTGCATGGTGGCTTGCGCTATCTGAAAGAAGGGCAGTGGCGCCTGACGCTGGAATCCGTGCGCGAGCGCGAACGCTTGCTGCGTGAGGCGCCGGGGCTGGTTGAGGCACAGGCTTTCCTGATGCCCATCCGCCGCGGTGTCAATCCGGGTCGTTGGCTGATGCAGTTCGGATTGCTGCTCTATGACCTGATGGCGGGCAGCCTGCGTTCGAGCTGGCTGCCGCGTGAGCGATTGCTGGCGGTGGTTCCCGAGCTCAGTCCGGACGGGTTGCTGGGCGCCGTGCGGTACGAGGACGCGCGGACCGATGATGCGCGATTGGTCCTGCGACTGATTCTTGAAGCGCGTGCTGCCGGTGCGCTGGCGCTGAACTATGTGCACGCAACGCTGACCCAACAGGATGGACGAGTCGATGGCGTGACATTGCGCGACGGTATCGATGGCGCCGAGCGCCATATCCGCGCCGGTACCGTGATCAATGCCACCGGCGCTTGGGCCGGTGCACTGGCGGGGGCGCCCGACGGTGCGCCGACCTTGCGCCCTTTGCGCGGCAGCCATCTGTTGTTCTCGCAGCAGCACCTGCCGTTGACCAAAGCCGTGTCATGGTTGCACCCGCGGGATCAGCGGCCCGTCTTTGCGTATCCCTGGGAGGGCGTCACCGTCTACGGCACAACGGATCTCGATCATCGCGGCCCATTGGAGGCAGTGGGCGCGACGGCTGCTGAAGTTGCGTATCTGATGGAGGCATTACAGCAGCAGTTTCCGCAGCTGCAGCTGCAGGCTGGGGACGCGCTGTCGAGTTACTCCGGGGTGCGTGCGGTGGTTTCCAGTGGTACTTCGGCGAAGCCGTCGTCGGAATCGCGGGAATCGGCGATGTGGACATCGGCAGGGCTGGTCGGCATCACGGGTGGCAAACTGACCACGTTTCGCGTGACTGCCCGTGAAGTGCTGCGTGCCGTCGCACGCGAGTTGCCGCAGTTTGCGCCAGGCGACGATGCGCCGGTGTTTGCGGAAACGCCGGCACCCGTAAGTCAGCAGCGGTTGCATGGTCGTTTGGGAAGTGCGGCGGTGCGCCTGCTGGCAGAGACTCCCGCACAGGAGCTGGCGCTGATCGAAGGGACACCATACTGCTGGGCGGAACTGCGCTGGGCCGCGCGTCACGAGCAAGTGGTGCAACTGCAGGATCTGATGATGCGGCGTACGCGCCTGGGGCTGGTGTCTCCTCGCGGCGGCGCAGAGCTGTTGCCGCGCATCGCGGAAATCTGCGAGGCCGAGCTGGGTTGGGGCCCGGCACGCTGGGCGGCGGAGGCACAGGCGTATCTGGAGTACTGGCAAGCGCATCACGCACCGCCAGGGGCGTGAAATCTCACCGGGGGGCGAGCATGAGCGGTGCGCGATTGTTGAGTCTGGATGTGGGGACGCAAAGCGCTCGTGCGATTGTGTTCGATGCACAAGGCCACCTGCTTGCGAAGGCACAACAGCTGTTCGATCCGACTTATCAATCGCCGCAGCCGGGCTGGTGCGAGGCGGATCCCGAGATGTACTGGCAGGCGCTGACGGATTGCTGTCAGCAACTGTGGTGTGAGTCGGGCATTCGTCCGCAACAGATCACCGCATTGAGTCTGACCACGCAGCGCGCGACCACGATCTGCGTCGATGGCGATGGCACGCCGCTGCGTCCGGCGATGCTGTGGCTGGATCAGCGCCGGGCCAGCGCGCCACCCGATGTGGGGCCGCTATGGAATACCGCGTTTCGACTCGCCGGCGCGAAATCGTTGATTGCACAGATGCAGGCCGAAGCGGAAGCCAACTGGCTGGCGCAGCACGAGCCGAAGCTGTGGGCTGAGACCCGTCGTTTTCTGCTTCTTTCCGGCTGGCTCAGCCAGCGCCTGGTCGGCGAATACGTCGACTCCGTGAGCTGTCAGGTCGGGTACCTGCCATTCGACTACAAACGCCTGCAGTGGGCGGGTGCACGCGATTTCAAATGGCGCGCACTGGCGGTGCGTCGCGAACAGCTGCCGCGGTTGGTGGCGGCCGGTAGCGAGCTGGGGCGGCTGACGGCGACCGCCGCCGCGGCACTGGGTTTGCCACAGGGCTTGCGTGTGATCGCCGCTGCGGCCGACAAGGCCTGCGAGGTCCTGGGTAGTGGTGTGTTGACGCCGGAGGTTGCGCAGTTGAGCTTTGGCACCACGGCAACCATCAACACCACACAGGCGAAATACTTCGAAGTTCGGCGTTTGATTCCCCCGTTTCCAGCGGCGATTCCGGGCGCCTACAACACCGAGATCCAGATCTATCGTGGCTTCTGGATGGTCAGCTGGTTCAAGCGTGAGTTCGCGCACCGCGAGCAGGCGCTCGCAGCCGAGCGTGGCGTCGCGGTGGAATCCTTGTTCGATGATCTGGTGAAAAGCGTACCTCCGGGCGCAATGGGACTGATGTTGCAGCCGTACTGGTCGCCGGGAGTGGGCGAGGGCGGGCCGGAGGCCAAGGGCGGCATCATCGGTTTCGGCGATGTGCACACGCGCGCCCATGTCTATCGCGCGATCCTCGAGGGGCTCGCCTATGGACTGCGCGCCGGCAAGGAACAGATCGAGCGCAAGACCGGAAAGCCGATCCGGCTGCTGCGAGTCTCCGGCGGGGGATCGCAGTCGGATCAGGCGATGCAGATTTCCGCTGACGTTTTCGGGCTGCCGGCCGAGCGACCGGAGATTTACGAAACTTCAGCCCTGGGGGCTGCGATCAACACGGCGGTGGGGCTGGGCTTGCATGCTGACTACGCGACGGCGGTGCGTGCGATGGCACGTGTCGGACGGCGCTTCGAGCCGGACCCCAAGGCCGTGGTGCTGTACGACGCGCTGTATCGTGAGGTGTATCAGTACATGTACAAACAGCTCAGGCCGCTGTACCGGAGTATCCGGAAAATTACCGGATACCCGGCCTGAGCGCGGGGTTAGCCCCGTTTCAGCATGCGGTAGATCGCGAGGAGCACGATCGCACCGGCCGTCGCGACCAGGATGCCTTGGATGGTGAAGCCGTTGAAACTGGCAATACCCAGCGCGGTTCCGACCCAGCCACCGATGAACGCACCGGCGATACCGAGCAGGATGGTGATGAAGAAGCCGCCGGGATCCTTGCCCGGCATGACAAACTTCGCCAGAACGCCCGCAATCAAGCCCAGCACTATCCACGAAAGGATGCCCATCGTGCTTCTCCGTTGATCACCGCTAAGGTTGCGGCAAGTTCACAGTAGCCTATAAATGCAGGCATTTCGACTGTCTGGCGAAGTTCCTGAGAGCAAATGAATGACCGCTTAAGGTGTCTGCCCGGCCCCGGTGGGATCGACATGCCAGGCAGGCGGCGGCAGGCTGCCCTTCCAGCCCTTCTTGGTGTGCTCGGCGGTGACGTGCGTGTAGATGCCGCCACGAACGTTGAATACCGCGGTGAGGCGCATGTAGCGGGGGTTGGTCGCTTTGACGAGATCGTCGAGGATCTGATTGGTCACCGCTTCGTGGAAACAGCCCTCGTCGCGAAAGCTCCAGACATAGAGCTTCAGCGCCTTCAGCTCCACGCAGTGCTTGTCAGCCACGTATTCGAGATACAGGGTGCCGAAATCCGGCTGGCCGGTCTTGGGGCACAGGCAGGTGAATTCCGGAATCCGCATGCGGATGCAGAAATCGCGCTGCGGCGCGGGATTGGGGAAGGTTTCCAGGGTCTTGCTGGGCAGCGTGGACATGAGGCGAAATCGTCAAAAGGTCAAGGGGATGGTAACGGGGCGGAGGCCAGGGCCAAATGGCTGTAAGTCGCCCGGCCTTAATTTACACTAGCCAGCCGCCCGACAAGCCCATCCGTGGGTTGTAACGCACGAACGCCCTTCAAGCAGCGCGGACACAACACATCTCAAATGCGTCTTTCCGGAATCAAACTCGCCGGTTTCAAATCTTTTGTCGACCCGACGCACTTGCCGTTGCCGTCGAACCTCACTGGCGTGGTCGGCCCCAACGGCTGCGGCAAATCCAACATCATCGATGCCGTGCGCTGGGTGCTGGGCGAGACCAGCATGAAGAACCTGCGTTCTGCCGACATGGAGGACGTGATCTTCAGCGGCTCGAAGACGCGCAAGCCGGTGGGCCGCGCCTCGGTCGAGTTGATCTTCGACAACAGCGACGGTCAGATCGGTGGCCCATATGCGGCGTATGCGGAAATCTCGGTGCGGCGCGAGCTGACCCGCGATGGCAACTCGCAGTACTACCTCAACAGTCGCAAATGTCTGAAACGCGACGTAACCGATCTGTTCCTCGGCACCGGACTCGGCGGGCGCAACCAGTACGCGATCATCGAGCAGGGCATGGTCTCGCGGATGATCGAGGCCAAGCCGGAGGAACTGCGGCAGTGGCTGGAAGAAGCGGCCGGCATCTCCAAGTACAAGGATCGGCGCAAGGAAACCGAGTCGCGGATCAAGCAGACCCGCGAGAACCTGGCGCGACTCAATGATCTGCGCGGCGAGATCCAGCAGCGTCTCGAGGTGCTGACCAAGCAGGCCGCCAACGCCGAGAAGTACAAGGAAAGCAAGACTCAGGAGCGGCAGCTGCGTGCCGAGTTGCTGGCCCTGCGTGGGCGTCAGATGGAAGCGCAGCGCAGCGCGCATGAAGCGTCTTTGGGCGAACTGGAACAGGCGCTGGAACAGGCCAGATTGCGGGTCAACGAAACCGCCGAAGCGCGGCTGGCATCGGAAGCGGCGCAGCGTGCGCAGACGCAGAAGCTCAACGAAGAACAGAACAAGGTTTACGAAGCGGAAGCCGGATTGGCGCGGCAGGAACAAAGCCTGCACCACGCACGCGAGCTGAAGCAGATCAAGGTGCGCGAGCTGGATCAGCTGATGCGCCAGCTCGGCGAACTCGATGCGCGCCAGAGTCGCGAACAGCAGCGGCTGGAAGAAGCCGCGCAACAATTGGCGGAACTGGAGCAGCAGGTCGAGATCGCCGAGGCTCAGGAAAGCGAAGCACAGGATGCGCAGATTGCTGCCGACGACGATTCGCAGGCCGAGCAGCGGCGCTGGGACAGCTTCGTGCAGGATGCGGAAACGCCGCTGATGCAGACCGAAGCCGAGCGCGTGCGGGTGCAGCAGCTGGAGCGTGCACGGTTCCAGGCCGAAGAGCGCTTGAAGCGTCTGGAGTCCGAGCGCAATGCGCTGAACATCGATCCGATCCAGAGCAGCCTGTTCGACGCCGACAACGAACTTGGCAGCCTCGCCGAGGAACTGTTGGCGGCGGAAGCGCGGCTGGGCGATCTCGACAGCACATTGCAGGCGGTACGCGACGAGCGCACCGCGGCCGAGACCGCACTGCACGAAACGCGGCAGAGCCTGCAATCGGCCCGCGGACGCATGTCTTCGCTGGAAACCTTGCAGCAGGCGGCACTGCGCCAGGACGATGCCGAGCTGAATCAATGGCTGCGCAACCAGCAGCTCGCCGACGCGCCGCGCCTGGCCTCGGCACTGCAGGTTGAAGCAGGCTGGGAAAGCGCGGTGGAGCTGGTGCTCGAAGGTTTGCTGCAGGCGCCGCTGGTGGGCGATCTCGCCCGCCATATCGGCACGGTGCAGAACCTGCCCAAGGCCGGAATCGCGCTGATCGGCGACACCGCGGGTACCGGCAGCGGTGGTCTGGCCGCCAAGGTGACCGGGCCGCAGGCCGTGCTCGACTGGTTGTCGGGCATCCAGATCGCCGAGAGCGCCGCGCAGGCGGAAAGCCTGGCCGCCGGCCTCGGTGCCGGCGAGTCGGTGATCACGCGTGATGGCGTCTGGCGCGGGCGTCACTGGGTGCGCTATCCGAAGCAGGGCAGCGATCAGGGGGGTGTCATTGCCCGTGGTCAATTGCTGAAACAGCTGAAGGCACAGGTCGAGCAGCAGCAGCAGCAGGTGCTGGATCGTGAACGCCTGCTGGGCGAATTGCGCTCACGGACGCATGCGATGGAACAGGAGCGTCGCGACCTCTCGTCGAAATTCGATCAGGTCCGCCATCGCCAATCTCAGAAAATGGCCTTCCGGCAGGCGCAGGCGGTGCGTCTGGAACAGGCGCAGTCACGGATGCAGGCGCTGACTCAGGAAATCGACGGCCTGCAGCGTGCCCGCGAGCAGCAGGCGCAGGAGCTGGAGGAATCGAAGCAGCGCCTGATCGAGCTGGAGCAGACCGCCGAGGAGCTGCGTCACCGCCGCGCCGAAATGCAGCAGACGCTGCAGCGCAAGCGCGACGCCGTGTCGCGGGCGCGGCTGGCGGCAACGCAGGCGCAGCAGGTCCGCAATCAGCTGCAGGTCCAGCTGGCCGGACGTCGCAGCGCGCTGCTGGCCTTGGAACAGTCGCTGAGGGACTTGGCAGCCAGCCGTGAAACCCTGCAGGCGCGACAGGCCGATGAGGCGCAGCATGCCGCGGCCCTCGACGAGCCGTTGGAGACGCAGGCACAGACGGTCGAGGAAGCACGTGCGGCCGTACAGCAGTCGCGCGAACGGCTGCGCGAAATACGCGTGGCCGTGGAGGCGGTGGAAGCCGCCTTGCAGGTCGGTATCCAGGCCGCGCGCGCTGCGGATGTAGAGAAGGATGCGGCCCTGGAGCGGCTGCAGCAGGCGCGGCTGGAATTCGAGAATCTGCGTGCGCATCGCGAGAGCCTTGAAGAGCAGATCCGCGAGACCGGCTTTGAACTGGAAACGCTGTTTGCCGGGCTTGACGACAGCGCGTCCCTGGCGGATTGGGAGGAAAAGCTGGCGGTGGTGTTGCGCCGTATCGAGCGTCTGGGAGCGATCAATCTCGCGGCGATCCAGGAGCTCGAGGAGGCGCAGGGGCGTGAGACCTATCTCGCCGAGCAGCATGCCGACCTTCATGGCGCGCTGGAAACGCTGGAGGATGCGATTCGCAAGATCGATACCGAAACCCAGTCGCTGTTCAAGCAGACCTTCGACAAGGTCGATACGGTATTCCGCGACCGTTTCCCAAAGCTGTTCGGCGGTGGCGAAGCCTATCTGGAACTGACCGGCGACGACCTGCTGGAGGCCGGGGTTCGCGTCATGGCGCGGCCCCCGGGCAAGCGCCACTCGACCATTCACCTGCTCTCAGGCGGCGAGAAGGCGATGACCGCGGCGGCGCTGCTGCTGGCCCTGTTCCAGCTCAATCCGGCGCCGTTCTGCCTGCTGGACGAAGTCGACGCGCCGCTGGACGACGCCAACGTCGGCCGCTTCTGCGAGGTGGTCCGGGAAATGTCGCAGAACGTCCAATTCATTATCATTACGCACAACAAGATCACGATGGAATTGGCGCAGCAGTTGCACGGTGTGACCATGCAGGAACCCGGCGTCTCGCGCCTGGTCAGCGTGGATATCTCGCAGGCGGTTGAGCTGGTTGGACAACAAGAGACGAAAGCATGAGTCCGTTGCAGTGGGCGCTACTGGTACTGGGCGCGGCAGCTGTCATAGCAATCTACGTCATCAACCGGCGTGAAGGGCGGCTGCCCAAGCGCTGGAAGCCGCCGGCGGCGGGGGCGGAAGCGCCCAAGCTGCCAGGCAAGGATCAGCTCGACATGTTCTCGCGCAGCAGTGGCGAGTTCGACGAATTCGGCGTCGGGCGCCCGCGTCGGCGGCATTCGCCAACCTTGGGTGAGGGCGAATCGCAGTCGCTGTTCCCCGAGAACGAGCCCGCGGCCAGTGCCGATGCCTCGGCGTCACCGAAGAAAAAGATCTTCGAGGAAAAAATCGTCACGCTGCTGATTGCCGAGCGTGAAGGCACCGCGATCCTGGGGCCGCGTCTGCATCAGGCCCTTGCGGCGCAGGGCCTGAGCTTTGGTGAGCATCGCATCTATCACAAGCTGGAAAACGGCAGCGCCGTCTTTTCGGTGGCCAGCCTGGTCAAGCCCGGCTTGCTCGATCCTGCCGAGCAGGAGCGTTTCTCCACGCCCGGCCTGTCGATCTTTCTGGTGCTGCCGGGGCCTGAGCGGCCGCTGGCCGTGCTGCAGGACATGATCGCAACCGCACGCACCCTGGCGTCGCAGCTCAATGCCGAGGTGTTCGACGTCAGTCGGCAGCCGTTCACGGCGGACTCGCAACGGGTGTTGCAGACCGAAGTCGAAACCTGGGCTCGCCGTAACGGCCTGTGAGCGCTGCGCCTCCGGTCCGCCAACGCGCCGCTGAACTGCGGCAGCAACTGCACGAGCACAACCGCCGTTACTACGTTCTCGACCAGCCGAGCATTTCGGATGCCGAGTACGACGGCCTGTTTCGCGAGCTGCAGGCACTGGAGGCCGAGCACCCCGAACTGCTGAGCGTCGACTCGCCGACACAGCGCGTCGGCGGCGTGGCGCTCGACCGGTTCTCACCGGTACACCATCGACTGCCGATGCAGTCGCTGAACAATGCCTTCGGCGAGGATGAGGTACGTGATTTCGATCGCCGCGTCCGCGAGGGCCTGGGCGAGACAGACGTCGATTACGTGGCCGAACCGAAGCTCGACGGCCTCGCGGTTTCCTTGCTCTACCGTGACGGCGTACTGGTACAGGGCGCCACGCGCGGGGATGGCGAGACCGGCGAGGACATCAGCGCCAACCTGCGCACGATCGGCGCGATCCCCTTGCAGCTGGTCGGCACGGTGCCGTCGCTGCTGGAGGTCCGTGGTGAAGTCTATTTGCCGCATGCCGGCTTCCAGCGCATGAACGAGGAAGCGGCGGCGCGCGGCGACAAGCTCTACGTCAATCCGCGCAATGCCGCGGCTGGCAGCCTGCGCCAGCTCGATCCGAAACTGACTGCGGCACGGCCGCTGGCGTTCTACGCCTACGCGGTGGGTCATCACGAAGGCTGGCAGCAACCACCCACGCATCGTGCGGTACTCGCACAGCTCAGGCGCTGGGGCTTTCCGGTTTCCGACTTGGTCGAGACCGTGCGTGGCGCGGAGGGGTGTCTGCGCTATTACGCGGCGATGCAGGCGCGGCGTGCGTCGCTACCCTTCGATATCGACGGCGTGGTCTACAAGCTCGACGATCTTGATGGCCGCGAGGAGCTGGGCTCGGTGGCGCGCGCACCACGCTGGGCCTTGGCGCACAAGTTCGCCGCCGAAGAGGCCGAGACGGTTCTCGAGAACGTCGATTTCCAGGTCGGCCGCAGCGGCGCGCTGACCCCGACTGCGCGTCTGCGCACAGTTTTTGTGGGTGGCGCAAACGTCAGCAATGCGACGCTGCACAACATGGACGAGATCGCCCGCAAGGATGTGCGGATCGGCGACACGGTGATCGTGCGCCGCGCCGGCGACGTCATTCCCGAGGTGAAGGGCGCGGTGATCGACAAGCGGCCACCGGATGCGCAGCCGGTGGTGATGCCGAAGCAGTGCCCGATCTGCGACTCGGAAGTGAGGAAGGATCCGGACGGGCCGATCTATCGCTGCATCGGGCGCCTGGTGTGCAAGGCGCAGCTGCAGCAGGCGCTGCAGCATTTCGTTTCGCGTCGCGCGGCGGACATCGAGGGCGTGGGGGAATCCCTGATCGCCGAACTGGTCGAGCGCGAACGCCTGAAGAGCCCGGCCGATCTGTACACGCTGGCGGTTGCCGATATTGCAGTGTTGTACAAATCGGCGGAAGTCGCACCGGCGAAGATCGTCGATGCGATCGCCGCGCGCCGCGTACTGTCCTTGTCGCGACTGATCTACGCGCTGGGCATTCCGTCCGTGGGCGAAACCACGGCCAAGGATCTGGCACGCCATCTCGGCAGCTTCGCGCGGGTGCGTGTGGCGATGCCGGCGGTGCTGATGCTGGTCGACGGGGTCGGCGAGGCTGCCGCCGAGGAGATCCGCTGGTTCTTTGCCGACGCGCACAATGCGACCGCAGTCGATGCCTTGCTGGCGCAGGTGACCATTGCCGATGAGCGGGAAGTCTCCGCCGAGATTGCGGAGAAATGCTCGGTTGCCTGGTTGCTGGCGCAGCAGAACCTGCGTGGGCTTGGCCCGGTGAAAGCGGAAAAGCTGGCGGCAGGTGTCGACTCGGCGGCGGCACTGCTGGCCCGCATCGATAACGAGTTGGCGTTGATCCGTGCACTCGACGCACGCACTGCACAGGGGGTGCGTGAGCATTTCGCCGATCCGGACGCACGTCGGCAATTGCTGGAGCTGGATCAGCAGGCGCGTGCCTTCGGGTTGCTTGGCGCAACCAGGGCCGTCAGCACCACGGTTGACGGCCCCTTGAGCGGCAAGACCCTGGTCCTGACCGGGACCCTGCCGCGCCCGCGCGATGAGATCGTCGTAATGATCGAAGCGGCTGGCGGCAAGGTCAGTGGCTCGGTGTCGAAGAAAACGGATTATCTGCTGGCCGGCGATGAGGCCGGCTCCAAGCTGGCCAAGGCCGAGAAGCTCGGCGTCGCGATTCTCGACTATGCTGGATTCCAGCAATTGATCGGCGATGGGGTCGACGAATGATCGAGATGACGGCTTACGAGCAATTCATGGACTCGCTGGCACTGGCACCGGTGCCGTGGACGCTCGTGCTGCTGGGGGTATCCGCGGCGCTGGTGTACGGCGTCCACTACCTGGTACGCACCCTGAACGCCGGGCGCTTTGCATGGGAGCGTCGGCTGCGCGAGCGACTGGGCGTGGCACCTGACAAGGCGATCGGCGAGCTGCGCTGGATCCTGCTGTCATTGCATCTGTTGTGGTGGCCGCTGGTGGCGTATCTGCTGCTGCGAATCTGGGGCCTGCATGACGAGGGCCGCGATTTTCGGGTGGCGGTGTTCTCGAAAGGATTCACCCTCGGCAGCTACACCATCGTTCCGGGAAAACTGCTGTTCGGAATCCTGCTGTTCTTCGCGTTGTTCACCTTCACCCGATGGCTGAAGCGCAAGATCGAATACGACTGGCTCCCCAAGACCAGTATCGAGCCCGGCACCCGGGTGACGGTCGCGACGATCTTCGGCTACATCACCTTCGTCATCGCTGCGCTGATCGGCCTGTCGTCGGCGGGCATCGATCTGACCAAGCTGGCGATCGTCGCGGGTGCGCTGTCGGTGGGTATCGGTTTCGGCCTGCAGAATATCGTCAACAACTTTGTGTCGGGGTTGATCCTGCTGTTTGAACGGCCGATCCGTGCAGGCGACTATATCTTTGTCGGTCAGACGCAGGGCTTTGTGCGGCGGATGCAGATTCGCGCGACGCAGATCGAAACCTCGGACCGCGAGATCGTGATCGTGCCGAACTCGGAGTTCCTGTCGACCCATCTGAAGCGCCTGAATCTTCGCGACCGCCATGCCAATGTGTCAGTGGCGATCGGCGCGGCCTATGGCAGCGATACCTCGCTGGTACGGCAAACCTTGCTGGATGTCGCCAACGAGCATCCGCAGCTGATCAAGGCCGGTCAGGAACGCGGGGTGGGCGGACCGTCGGTGGTGTTCGTCAATTTCGGTCCCAGCTCGCTGGATTTCGAGCTGCGCGGCCAGATCGCCGACAGCAGCAAGCGCGGCACGGTGGCCAGCGATCTGCGGTTCGCGATCGATGCGGCCTTCCGCAAGGCCGGGATCGAGATGCCGTTTCCGCAACAGGATGTCTGGGTACGGAGTCTGCCGGAGGCAGCGACACCGTCGGCAGCCGCCGCCAAAGGCGCTCAGCCGGACTGAGCGCCGACTTCCTGGGGGCTGCGTGCCTGGATCGAGACGGCGTGGATGTCGGTCTGCATCAGTTCACCGAGCGCGGCGTAAACCGCACGATGCCGTGCCAGCAGCGGCATTCCGACAAACGCGGCACTGACCAGCGTGACCCGATAATGACCGTGCCCGCTTGCCGCGCCGGCGTGGCCGGCATGCAGATGGCTTTCATCCTCGACCTGCAGCAGCAACGGCGAGAATGCGTTGCGCAGCGCGGCTTCGATGCGTTCGATGCGGGTGTTCACGCCGGCAAGGTCTTCACGAAGGGCTGTACCAGCACCTGCGCAAACACGCCGGCAGCCGCATAAGGATCGGCTGCGGCCCAGGCTTCGGCCGCCTGCAGGTTTTCAAACTCGGCAACGATCAGGCTGCCGTGAACGCCGGCTTCACCGGGATCGACGGCATCGACCCGCGGGCGGGGGCCGGCCAGCAGCAGGCGACCCTGTTGCTGCAGGTTGCGCAGATATTCCAGATGCTGCGGGCGCGCCGCGCGGCGGCGCGACAGGGCGTCCGGCGCATCGTCGGCAAGGATCATGTAGAGCATTACTCGTCCTTCGGCAGATACGCTTTCAGGAACGGCGCGTGGCCGATCATGAAGACAAACATCAGTGCGGTGAAACCAAAGGTCTTGAATTTCACCCAGGTGGCTTCGGTGTAGTGGTGTGCCACGTAGAGGTTCAGCAGCGCACAGCCGATGAAGAACAGGGCCCAGGCAAAGTTGACCTTGCGCCAGACCGGATCCGGCAGCGTGATCGCTTTCTGCGGCAGCCGTGCCAGCAGCACCCGGTCGCCGATCACGTGGCTGCCGAGCAGAACCAGCGCGAAGACGCCGTAGACCACGCTGGGCTTGTACATGATGAACGCCGGATCGCGGATGTAGAGCGTAAGGCCGCCCAGCACCGCCGCGATGATGGCCGTGACCAGATGCGCCTTGTGTATGCGCCGCTCCCGCAGCCAGTAGATGGCCACCAACGCGAACAGCGCGATGATCAGCGCGATGGTGGCGGTATAGATGCCGTAGGTGGCGTAGACGCCGAGAAAGATCAGGGCGGGGGCGAAGTCGAGCAGGAATTTCATCCCGCCATTGTACGGTGGGGCCGTGCGCTTAGCCCGTACAATAGCCGGATCATCTGGAGACCGTCGTGGCTGAGTGGATCACCCTGCACCCCGTCAATCCGCAGAAGCGCCTGCTGGCGCAGGTCTCGCAGCGCCTGCGCGATGGGGCGGTGATCGCGTATCCCACCGACTCCTGCTACGCGCTCGGTTGTCACCTCGACAATCGCGAAGCGGCCGACCGGTTGCGTCGCATCCGCGGCTTCGACCGGCATCACCAGTTCACGCTGGTCTGCCGCGATCTGTCCGAGATCGCCACCTATGCGCGGGTGGACAACACCCAGTTCCGGATGCTCAAGACGCTGACCCCGGGGCCGTACACCTTCGTGCTGACGGCAACCAAGGAGCTGCCCAAGCGGGTTGCACACGAGAAACGCAAGACCATCGGCATCCGCATCCCGGAGCATGTCATCGCACAGGAGCTGCTGCAGACCCTGGACTCGCCGCTGATTTCCTGCACGCTGCAGTTCCCGGACGAGGATGCGCCGGTGAACGATCCGATGGATTACGAGGAACGCCTGTTGCGCGAGGTCGATATCGTGCTCGACGGTGGCCCCTGCGGCCTGGAACCGACCACGGTGCTGGACATCAGCGATGGTACGGTCGAGGTCCTGCGCCAGGGTAAGGGCGACCTGTCACGGATCGGCCTCTGAATCCCGCTCGACAGCGGCTGCCGCAATGAGCGGCCCGGTATAATAGCGCATGCCCATCGAATTCACCCTGGTCCAGAAGATCGCCATCTGGGCTCTGCCGGTCATTTTCGCGATCACCATCCATGAAGCGGCGCACGGCTATGCCGCGCGGGCGCTGGGTGATCGCACCGCAGCGATGCTCGGCCGGGTCAGCCTGAATCCCCTGCGTCATATCGATCCGGTCGGCACGGTGCTGGTGCCGGGCATACTGCTGCTCCTGGGCGGGTTCCTGTTCGGCTGGGCCAAGCCGGTGCCGGTGGATTTCCGCAATCTGCGTCATCCGCGCCGCGACATGGCTCTGGTCGCGCTTGCCGGGCCGCTGTCGAATGCGGCGATGGCGCTGCTCTGGGGGCTGCTGCTGAAGTTTGCGGCGCCGGCCGCCGCCGCCGGCGAAGGCCTGTGGATCGGCCTGAGCAACATGGCCGTGGCCGGCATCGTGATCAATCTGATTCTGATGGTCCTGAATCTGCTGCCCCTGCCGCCGCTGGATGGCGGTCGGGTGCTGACCGGCCTGGTGCCGGAATCGCTGGCGCGCTGGCTGGATCGGATCGAGCCCTATGGCATTTTCGTGCTGTTCGGCCTGCTGTTCTTCGGCCTGCTCGGTGCGATCATGGGGCCCGGGCTGCGCCTGGCCGGCCAACTCGTCTTCTCCTTGCTGGGTATGCCCGATCCGGGGTTGTTCAACCGTTACTGA
>JBEBWZ010000063.1:0-19823 GCA_040391865.1 Solimonas flava | reverse complement strand
GCACCATGGATGGCGAAGTGATCGCGCTGAAGCGTGCTGACGGTACGCCGCTGTGGCGGGTGCCGCTGTCCAGCGAGGTGCTGGCGCCGCCGGTGGGCGACGGCAATATCGTGGTCGCGCGCTCGGGCGACGGCAAGACCTACGGTCTGTCGGCGGTCAGTGGCGAGCGGCAGTGGACCTTCGACCACACGGTGCCGAACCTGACCTTGCGCGGCCTGTCGGCCCCGGTGCTTGCGGGCGGGCGCGTGTTTGTCGGCCTCGACAACGGCCGGGTCGCCGCGGCACGTCTGTCCGACGGCCAGGTCGCCTGGGAGCAGGTGGTGGCCGCTGCGACCGGCCGTAACGAACTCGAGCGTCTGATCGACGTCGATGCCGCACTGCTGGCGGACGGCCCCGAGGTGTTCGCGGTCAGCTACGGCGGTGAGGTGGTGTGCCTCGACGGCGAGACCGGGCAGGTGCTGTGGCGCCGGTCGGTCAAGAGTTACAGCGGTTTGGCCCGAGTCGGCGAGTTTGTGGTCGTGACCGACGAAGCGGGCGTGGTCTGGGCGCTGGACGCCCGTACCGGCGCCGCGGCCTGGAAGAATGAGGACCTGATGTACCGCCGCCTGTCGAGCCCGGGCAGTTTCAAGGATCATGTGGTGGTTGGCGACTTCGAGGGTTATCTGCACTGGCTCGATCCGAAGGACGGCCGCATCGTCGCGCGCAACCGCGTGGGCAGCGATCCGATCCGTTCGGCGCCCGTTGCCGGTGACAACCTGCTATATGTGCTCAACACCGCCGGTCGCATTACCGCCGTACGCATCAAATAACCCCGTTACGGGGCGTGAAAGGGCGGGCATTGGCCCGCCTTTTTTTGTTATCGACTTCACTGCTGAACTGCTGATACTGCCGCTATGGACGCCATTCACGACAAGATGCCCACCATTGTGCTGGTGGGCCGCCCGAACGTCGGCAAATCGACGCTGTTCAACCGCCTCACCGGCACCCGCGATGCACTCGTCGCCGATCTGCCGGGCCTGACCCGCGACCGTCACTACGGTACCGGGCGCCACGAGAACCGGGCGTTCGTGGTGGTCGATACCGGCGGTTTGATGCCGGATTCCTCCGATCCGCTGGCGGCGCTGGCCGAGGAGCAGGCGCAGCTGGCGCTGGCCGAGGCCGATCATGTGCTGTTCCTGGTCGATACCCAGGATGGCCGTACCGGCGGTGACGAAGCGATTGCGCGGCATCTGCGCAAGCTCGGCAAGCCGATCACCTTGGTGGTCAACAAGTCCGAAGGCCAGATCCTGGCCACCGCCGCCGCGGATTTCTATGCGCTGGGGCTCGGCGAGCCGCTGGCGATTTCGGCGCAGCATGGTCACGGCGTCATTCCGCTGCTGATGCACGTGCTGAAGGACCTGCCGGCGGTTTCGCCGGAACAGGAAGCGGATGACGGCGTGGTGCGAGTGGCGATCGTCGGGCGTCCCAACGTCGGCAAATCGACGCTGGTGAACCGTCTGCTGGGCGAGGAGCGGGTGCTGGCGGCGGATGTGCCGGGCACCACGCGTGATGCGATCGCGGTGCCGTTCGAATATGACGGCAAGCCGTACATGCTGATCGACACCGCCGGCATCCGGCGCAAGGCACGGGTCTGGGAAGCGGTCGAGAAGTTTTCGATCGTCAAGACGCTCGAAGCGATCGAGCGCGCGCACGTGGTGGTGGCGGTGGTCGATGCGCACAACGATATCGGCGAGCAGGATGCGCGCCTGATCGGCCTGATCGCGCAATACGGCCGTGCGCTGGTGCTGGCGGTCAACAAGTGGGACGGACTCGATCCGGGCGAGCGCGAGAAAGTGCGGTATCAGGTTTCGCTGAAACTGCCGTTCCTCGACTATGCACCGCTGCATTTCATTTCCGCGCGTCACGGTTCCGGTGTCGGCGTGGTGATGCAGGATGTGCAGGATGCCTATGAATCGACCATGCGCGAGCTGCCGACACCCGAACTGAACCGGATTCTCGAGAAAGTGGTCGAGGCGCATCAGCCGCCGGCGGTGCTGGGGCGCCGCATCAAGCTGCGCTACGCGCATCAGGGCGGCAAGAATCCGCCGGCGATCATCATCCACGGCAACCAGACCGAGAAGCTGCCGCTGTCGTACAAGCGCTATCTGGCCAATCAGTTCCGCGCCGCGTTCAAGCTCAAGGGCGTGCCGCTGCTGATCAGCTTCAAGACCGGCGACAACCCGTTCAAGGACAAGAAGAACCAGCTGACCGGGCGCCAGATCAAGAAGCGCAAGCGGATGATCGAACGCTTCAAGAAGTAAGCCCGCGTTTCCAGCGCTGGGCGGCCATGGCGGTATCGCCGCGCTCGGTTATCCTTTATCCCAAACGATAAAGGGGAAGCTGGCATGGGAAAAATTCCGTTGTCTGGCCTGCTGGCGGTGGTGTTGCTCAGTGGCTGCGGCAGTTCCGAACCGGCAGGCGAGCGAGCGCCGGTGGCGCCCGAAGCGCGGGTGTTGAAAGCCGAAACCGCATTGCCCCCGGGGCAGTCGGGCTTCTGGAATACGGTGGGCGAGGCGCAAGGCCTGCTCAGCGGCAAGCCGGCGGATTTCGGCGCACACGTCGACGACCAGCGAGCGCTGTACTGGAATTTCGATGCCAAGCCGGCGGTGCTCGGCAGCAAGCCCGGCACTCCGGAAATTCCGAAGGACGGCATCGAAATCTATCGCGATGCCTACGGCGTGCCGATCGTCTATGCCGAGACCGTGCATGACCTCTGGTACGGCGTCGGGTATGCGGTGGCGCAGGACCGGCTGTTCCTGATGGACGCGGTGCGGCGCATGGGCGCCGGTACCTTCTCGGCGCTGACCGGCTGTGGCGGCGTGCCCGGCGATATCCAGCAGCGCACGCTGAGCTATACCGACGCCGAATATGACGCGATGTTCGCGCGCGCCTCGCCGGATGCGCAGGACGCGGTGCGCGGCTATGTCGATGGCGCCAATGCCTGGCGCAGCAAGGTACTGCTGAACCCGCTGAACCTGCCGGCGGAATACGTGCTGCTGACCACCCTGCCGGAGCCGTTCACGATCCGGGACGTGCTTGCATCCGGGGTCTACATCACCCGTTTCGTGGCCAGCGAAGGCGGCAACGAGTTCCTCAATATCCGCATGCTGAAAGCGCTGGAAAACGCCTACGGTTCGCGCGCTGCGGCGCTGGATGCATTCCAGGACATGGTCTGGCTGGAAGATCCGCAGGCGGTGACCACGGTGCCGCGCAGCGAAGGGCAGTTCTCGAATCAGCCGACGCCGGCCGCCGGCCGCGAAGCGGTGTTCCGCGAGCTGGCGGAATGGTCGCTGGGCTTGCCGGAGACCTTGTGGAAGGGCGCCGGCACCGGCCATGCGGCCACGCCGTTCCCCTGCGACCTCACGGCCCTGCCGGGGCCGCTGGGCGGTGGTGGCGGGCTTGGCGCCGGCGAGGTGGTGCGCGCGGCGAAGACGGCACCCGCGGCATTGCCGGTGCGGACCGCCGCGCAGCGCGCAGCGGCGGCGCGGCAGATCACCCGCGCGGTGCAACAGCAGTTGCTGGCGTTCCGCAATCATCTGCACGGCGGCAGCTTCGCGATGGCGCGGGCCGGCCAGCGCACCCGCGATGGCGGGGGGCGGCTGATCCGTGCGCCGCAGCTGGGCAACGACTAGCCCCTGCGGCGGGTCGAAAACGAGATCCACGGTGCCGGCTATCACGCGCGCGGCTCTTCGGTGCCGAATCTGCCGGTGGTCGGTATCGGTTATTCCGATCATCTCGCCTGGGGTCTGACCACCGGCTACAGCAAGACCATCGACAGTTTCATCGAGCGCATCTGTTCGACCGCCGAACAGACGGCAGGCAGCTGCCGACGCAACCAGTACTTCCACGACAACGGCTGGAAGGACATGGATTGCCGCACCGAGAAGGTGGCGTATCGCGCCGCGCTCAGCGGCATTCCCGCGGCACCACCGCTGCTGAGCGTGAACAGCGAAATCTGTCGTACGGAGCAGGGACCGGTAGTGGCGCGTGACGACAACGCCGGCCTGGCGCGCAGCCTGCGCTATGCGATGTTCGGCCGCGAACTGGAAACCATCGAAGCGATCCGCGAATGGAATCGCGTGCAGAGCTTCGACGAGTTCAGGACCGCGGCGGCGCTGGCGACCTGGAACGAGAACGTGATCGTCGCCGGTCGTGACGGCCAGATCGGCTATTTCCATTCCGGCCTGCATCTGCGGCGCCACGCCGAGACCGATCAGCGGCTGCCGACGCCCGGCGGCGGCGCGCGCGATCCCGATGGCCTGCTGACCTTCGCCGAGGTACCGCAGGTGAGCAATCCGGCGCAGGGCTATCTCGCCAACTGGAACACCAAGCCGGCGTTCGGCTGGCTCGATGGTGAAGGCATGGGCAGCACCTCGCGCCCGGGCGGTCCGGGGCAGCGCGTCACCAATCTGCTGGATCTGCTCGCGACGCGCAGCGACTGGACCTATGAGGATCTGCGCGCAATCGATCAGCATGCCGGCACCATCGATCCACGTGCGCGCGAGTATCTGCCGCTGATCGCAGCGTTTCGCAGCAGCGCGGCGGCGGATCTGGATGAGGTGCAGCAGGCGGTGCTGCAGCGGATTCTCGACTGGGATCGCCGGCATTACGACGCCGGGATCTCGATCGACGACGAGAACGCCACCGACAGTCCCGGCGCGACCCTGTTCGAGGCCTACGTGACGGCGCTGCGCGACGAGCTGTTCGGTGAATTGAAGCATGCGGTGATCGATGCCGGCAGCAGCGAGGACGGCAGCGATCGGCTCAGTGTCTACAGCCGCCTGGCCGCGGTCGGCAGTCATGTATTCGATCAGTCGGTGCTCGACAATCTGGTGCTGCGCGTCCTGGTACCGTCGTCATCGGGGCTCAGCCTGCGGCGCGATTACAGTGCAGGGCGTGATCGCGACACGGTGATGCACGCGGCGCTGGCGCTCGCGATGCAGCGTCTGGCGCAGCAGTATCACGCAGGCACACCGCTGACGCTGGCGGCGCTGGAGCAATGTCGGCGGCCGCATCCGCGCAGTCAGTTGTGCTCGCTGTCCGGCGTGGTCGGGCCCGGTTCGAGCACGCTGCCCGGCACCCGCTGCGTGACCATGCCGTACCAGGATCGCGGTTCCTGGGTGCATCGTGTTGCTTACGAAGCGCCCTGATTGAAGGCGTAAGGCGTGCTTCTTCAGGCCGCAAGCCTGCGACGCCAGCTGGCGCGCAGGCGTTGCGGACCGCGCTCACGGTCCAGTGCCCACACCAGCGCCAGGCAGCCGATACCGGACAGCAGCACGCTCAGCACGAACAGCGGCAGGTAGCCGGCCAGATCGGCGACGATGCCGCCGCTGAGGCTGGCGAGACCTTGCGCGACGACCAGCGCGCAGGCCAGCAGCGTGTAGTCGGTACTCGCGTGCTGCGGATCGCTGGCATCCATCATCAGCGTGAACAGCGCGACCACCGCAATGCCGCCGAGCACGTGCTCGGCGAAGCAGGCGAACGCGATCAGCGGATGGCCGCCGTAACCGGCCGCCGATAGCGCGTACAGCATCAGGCTGAGCGTTTGCAGCAGACCGCCGCTGAGCAGCGCCGCACGCCGGCCCCAGGCATAGGCAATCCAGCCACCGGCGGCGGCACCGAGCAGGGTCGCGCCCGAGCCGATCGTGCCCTTGACCAGCGCGATCATCTCCTTGCTCATGCCGGCGTCGCGCATGTACGGCCCGACCAGCGAGGCGCCCATCGAATCGCCGAACTTGTAGAAACAGATCAGCGCGATGAACAGCGGGACGCCGGGCTGGCGCAGGCGCGTGATCCAGGTGCTGGCCAGTTCGCGCGTTGGTGTGCGAGGTGCCGCCGCCGTGCGCGGCTCGCGCAGCCACAGCACCGGCAGCAGGCTCAACGCCAGCAACGCCGCCATGCTGCTGAAGGTCAGTGCCCAGCCGGCCTTGGCGAACACCCACAGCAGCAGGCCGCCGCCGAGGATCATGCCGATGCGATAGGCCCCGACCTGGATGCCGTTGCCGAGGCCGCGTTCACGCGGTGTCAGCACATTGACAGCGAGCCCGTCGGTGGCGATGTCCTGGGTGGCGGCGATCAGGTTGAACACGAACATCGCCACCAGCAGCAACCACAGGCCGTTGCCGGGATCGAACAGCGCCAGCGCCAGACTGGCGATCACCGCGAGCAGTTGCAGCGGCAGCAGCCAGGCACGGCGGGTGCCGCGGGCATCGACCCACGGTGCCCACAGGAACTTCAGCGCCCACGGCAGGAACAGGAAGCTGGTGGCGCCGATCGCGGTCAGCGAATAGCCCATGTCGCGCAGCAGCACCGGCAGCGCCTGGGTGAAGAAACCGAATGGCAGCCCCTGCGCCAGATAGAGGCTGCTCAACAGCCACAGTTTGTAGCTGCGGCTCATGTGCGGCGCGGGGGCTTACGGCTTCGGGGCGTCGGGTTCGTCGACCGGATCACTGGGGCGCGACAGCCCGGCGGTGATCACGAAGCGCATCGCTTCCTCGAAGCCCATGTCCAGCGGCGTCAGCAGGCGGCGCGGCAGCAGTAGGGTATAACCGCCGATCTGGTAGCTCATCGGCAGATAGACCGCGACTTCCTCGTCCTCGCAGGAGAGCCCGGCCGCGGCCAGATCCTCTACGGTGACGAAGCCGACCAGGCGTACCGGCATGTTCGGCAGCCGTACCATCACCACCTGACTGAAACGGTTGCCGCTCTTGTTGCTGAGCATGCCGGTGAGATCGCGCACCGCGCCGTAGACCGTCTTGATCAGCGGAATGCGGTTCAGCGCGCTTTCCACCCAGCGCAGGAACTGGCGCACGAAGATGCCCTGCATGCCGGCGCCGACCAGCAGGATCAGCAGCACGGCGAGGATCAGTCCCATGCCAGGCAAGTACAGCGAGCCTGGCAGCAGCACTCCGAGCAGGCCGCCGAGCACCGACTCCGCGGCATTGATCAGCCACATGATCAGCGCGACGGTGACCAGGATCGGCAGTACCGCCAGCAGGCCGGTGAAGAAGGTGCTGGCGAGCTTGCGCAGCACGGCGCTGATCCGTGCCTGGGCGTGCGGCGGCAGGGGCGGGGTTTTCATTGGCAACTCCAGCTAAAGCGGCCGAGGGTGGGGCTGGCCAGTTCGACCTGATCGCCCGGATGCAGCGGACCGACACCTTGCGGGGTACCGGTGAAGATCACGTCGCCGGGCTGCAGGGCCCAAGTCTGCGACAGGATATGGATCTGCTGTGCCACCGAATACAGCATGTTGCGGCCATGGCCGTGCTGGCGCAGTTCGCCGTTGACGTGGCAGGTGAATTCCAGCTTCTGCAGGTTCTGGTTCAGATACGGCTTGAAGTCCCCCAGCGGCGCCGAGCCGTCAAAGGCCTTGGCCAGTTCCCAGGGCTTGCCCTGTTGCCTGAGGTCGGTCTGCAGATCACGCAGGGTCAGGTCGAGGCCCAGGCTCAGGCCGGCGACGCAGCGCATCGCGTGCTTGACCGGGATGTCGCGTCCGCCGCCGGTCAGCAGCACCACCAGCTCCGCTTCGTGATGCACGCTGCCGCGTCCGCGCGGCAGGCGGATCGGGGTTCCTTCCGGCACCACCGCCGAGACCGGCTTCATGAACACCACGCACTCGTCGTCTGCGGGCGGGCCGAGGTGTGCGAGTTCAGCGACGTGGTCGGCGTAGTTCTTGCCGATGCAGAAAATGCGGGTGACGTTCATGGAGGTGCAGAAAAATCACGGGACCGGGAAAGGCATTATCACCAAAGTAACTGCGAAAGGATTGTGGTCAGAGCATCCCGGGCGATGCCTGGCCGGGGCACTGGCCAGGACGCTGGGCGCCAACGAAAACGGCCACCGCGAGGGGTGGCCGTTTTCGTGCAGCACGACGGTTAAATGCGCTCTTCGATGTCGAAGGCGGCAAAGCCCTTCTTCTTGAAGTTTTCGCGGAACATGTCGCGCAGCTTGGTTGCCGTTGCGTCATAGCCTTCCTTGTCCGTCCAGGTATTGCGCGGATTGAGGATGGTGCTGTCCACGCCCGGGCAGCTCTTGGGCATCTTCAGGTTGAGGATCGGCTGCAGCTCGGTCTCGACATGGTCGAGTTCACCGTTGAGCGCGGCGTTGAGCAGCGCGCGCGTCACCGACAGCTTCATGCGCTGTCCCGTGCCGTAACCGCCACCGCTCCAGCCGGTGTTGAGCAGGATGCAGCGGGCCTTGTGCTTCTCCATCTTTTCCGCGAGCAGCTTGGCGTACACGTTCGGCTTCTGCGCCATGAACGGGCCACCGAAGCAGGCCGAGAAGGTCGGCTGCGGTTCGCTGACACCGACTTCGGTACCGGCCACGCGCGAGGTGAAGCCCGAAACGAAGTGGTACATCACGTCCTTCGGTTCCAGGATCGAGATCGGCGGCAGCACGCCGAAAGCGTCGGCGGTCAGCAGCACGATGGTCTGCGGATGCGGGCCCTGGCCGTTCGGCATCACGTTCGGGTTGGCATCGAGCGGATAGCTGAAGCGGGTGTTCTCGGCGATCGAGCTGTCGAACAGGTCGAGCTCGTCCGGATGGCACTCTTCCATCTTCTTGCCGGGCAGCGGCGGCACGTTCTCGATCAGGGTGCCGGGCTTGCTCAGCGCCTGCGCGATCACCGGCTCGTTGTCCTTGTCGAGGTCGATCAGCTTGGCGTAGCAGCCGTCTTCGAGGTTGCACAGGCCGTTGTCGGACCAGATGGTCTCGTCGTCGCCGATCAGGCGACGGCTGGCATCGGCCGACAGCGTGGTCTTGCCGGTGCCGGAGAGGCCGAACAGGATCGCCGCGTCGTTGTTCTTGCCGACGTTGGCCGAGCAGTGCATCGACAGGCGGCCGTCCTTCGGCAGCAGGTAGTTGCCGACGGTGAAGATGGTCTTCTTGACCACGCCACAGTAGTCGGCGCGACCGGCGACCAGACCGATGCGGTTGCGGGTATCGATGATCACCGCCGCCTCGGCGCGGGTGCCGTCACGTTCCGGCTCGCAGACGAAGCTCGGCACGTTGATCATGGTCCAACGGCGTGCCTCGACATCCTTCACGCCCTGCAGGTCCTTGGGGAACATGTTGTGCGCGAACAGCGCATGGGTCGCGTATTCGCCCACGAAACGGTAGGGAACGGCGAAGTCCGGGTCGGAACCCATGAACACGTCCTTCACGTACAGGGTCGAGCCCTTGGCGTTGACGTGCTCGATGACGCGCTTCAGCAGCGCCTCGTACTTCTGCGGGTCAAACGGGTTCAGGTCAGGCTTGAACCACATCTCGTCGGCGACTTCCGGCCACTTCACCGCGTAGGTGTCCTTGGTGCGGCGGCCGGTGCAGTCCGGATCGGTGTAGTAGACCAGCGGGCCATTCACGCCCAGCTTGGTCGGAAACGCCTTCTGGGCGTCGCTGGGGCCGCCGCGCGCCACGCGGCCCTTGTCGTTCTTGATCGCCTCGTGGAAGAGCTCTTCCTTGGACAAGTTGTATTTGTAGCTGACGCCCTTGAGTCCAAGTAGCTGTTCGAGATCGGCCTGAAAGGTCATGCAAATTCCTCAACGTGTGGGAACCAAAAAGAAAAATCGTGGCGCTTTGGACGGCGGGCGCTCGCAGGGGTGCAAATGGTAAGGAGGGGGCGGGTCCCGCGCAAGGAAATAGGCCCGCAGGCCTCGCCCGGACTCATCGCAATGCGATAAAAGCAGCGTAAAACCCCGGCGTTGGCCGGGGCTTGCGTGACAAAGCTCATGTCGTGGCGGAAATCTAGATCAGCTGCTCGTCCGGCAGCTTGAAGCCGGCAACCGACTCGCGCAGCTTTTCCGACAGGGTATTGAGCTCGCCGACCGCGTGCGCGGTCTGGTTGGCCGAGCCGGAGGTCTGCACCGCAATGTCACGGATGACCTGCATGGTGCCGGCGATCTTGGTGGCGGCGGCAGACTGGTTGCGCGCCGAGGCGGAAATGTCGGTGATCAGCTTCGACAGTTCCTGCGAGGACGTTTCGACCTTGGTCAGGGCCTGACCGGCTTCTTCGGCGTTCTTCGCGCCGCTGACCACGTTCTGGGTCGAGCGCTCCATCGACACGATCGCTTCGTTGGTGTCGGCCTGAATGGTCTTGACCAGGTTTTCGATCTGGCGCGTGGCGTTGGCGGCGCGTTCGGCCAGGCGCTGCACTTCGTCGGCGACCACCGCGAAGCCGCGGCCCGCTTCGCCGGCCATCGCGGCCTGGATCGAGGCGTTCAGTGCCAGCGTGTTGGTCTGCTCGGAAATGTCGTTGATGAACTCGATGATGTTGCCGATTTCCTGCGACGACTCGCCGAGGCGCTTGATGCGCTTGGAGGTGTCCTGGATCTGCTCGCGCAGCGAGGTCATGCCGAGGATGGTGCGGTTCACGGTGTCGGCGCCGCTGTGGGCGATCTGCACCGACTGCTGTGCCTGCTGCGCCAGTTTTTCGGCGCTGGCAGCCACCTGCTGCATCGAGTTCGAGGTGGCGGCGATCGAGTTGGTGACCGCGTTCACTTCCTTGGCCTGACGCTCCGAGGCCTCGTTCATCTTCAGCGCGGTCAGCTGCGTGGTCGATGCGGCATTGCCGATCTCGACCGAGGTGCTGGTGATGGTGCCGACCAGGTTGCGCATGTTCTGCACGGTGTAGTTGATCGAGTCGGCGATCGCACCGGTGAAATCCTCGGTCACCGTCACGTCCACCGTCAGGTCGCCGTCGGCGAGGTTGGTGATTTCGTCGAGCAGCGACAGGATCGCGCCCTGCTGCCTGGCGTCGCGATCCTCGGCGGTACGGATGCGCTCGCGCACGTCGCGCACGTTCAGGAACACGAAGATGCCGAGCAGGATCGCGGCGATCACCCCCATGCCGATCAGGACGAAGGGCAGCACGTCCTGACGCGCGCGGGTATCTATCAGGCGCTGTTCCAGCGCTTTCGATGCGGCGATCACGTTGGCGGCGGCGCCCTGCAGCTGGCCGGCCGATTCCTGCAGCTTGTTCAGTACCGGCGCATCGCTGCGCAACAGTTCGCGGGCCTGCAGCACCGCGCTGTAGCGGTCGGCCGCGTTGCGGGCGAGGCCAACCACGCCGCCGTCGCCGAGCAGCGCGTCGTTGGTCTTGGCGAATGCGGTGATCTCGGCGTCGAGCGCACTGACCGAAGCCTGGGCTTCGCGACCGGCACCGAGCACGGCCTTGGCGCCGCTGGCAATGCGTTCCAGACGCGCCAGCTGTGCAATCGCCGCGTTCTGGCCACCGCGCGCACCCAGGCGCTCGGCGATCTGTTCGTACACCTTGAACAGATCCTGCTCGCTGCCATCGGCATGAATCGCGGTGATGATGGTGTTGGTGGTGGCGAGACTGCGGTTGTAGGCCTCTTCACCGGCGAGAATCGCGCCGACGATCTGTCGCATCTGTTTCCACGCGGCGTCGACGGCGGCCACTTCTTCCTGCACCGCGCCCGGTGCCGCGGCAATGCCGGCGTCACTGTCGCCGCTGGCCAGTGCCTGCACGGTCATGTCGAAGTCTTCGACGCGTGCCGACAGCGTGGCGAAATCCGGCTTGACGCCGCGGCTGGCATCTTCACCGGCCTTGACGATCTCGCCGATGTCGCTGGACAGCGAGCGCGACAGCTCGATCCAGGCGTTGTCGCGACTGGCCGTGCCTTGCGTGTACAGAAATCCGAGTACTGCCACCACGAGCAGAAACAGCGCGACGAACAGCAGCGCGAACTCGCGGCGGATGCCGCCTATCCTTTTGTCAGCCATGATTCCCCCTCAGTCCCCGGCTAGTCGCCGAGCACAGTCTTGATCTTCGCCAGCAGATCGGTTTCCTTGACCGGCTTGACCAAGTACTCGCGTGCCCCCTGGCGCAAAGCCCAGACGCGATCGGTTTCCTGATTCTTGCTGCTGACCACGATCACCGGAATATGCGAGGTGGTTGCGTCCTTCGACAGCGATCGGGTCGCCTGGAAGCCGTTCACCCCCGGCATCACCACGTCCATGATCACCACGTCCGGCTTTTCCAGCTTGACCCGCTCCAGCGCATCCTGCCCCGACGTCGCTTCGACCACGCTGTGTCCGGCCCGCTGAAGTATGTTCTTGAGGTTCTGCACATCCGTGGGCGAATCGTCCACGATCATGACGCGAGCCATAGTGTCTCCCTTTGGCTGATGAAGCCGCTCCCCGATGCAGCGTCCGCACTATATACCAAGCGGTCGCGCCGCTAGACAAAGGATGGCGGCTGCGGATTTACCCTGCGCTGTGGACGGCGACGCCGTTGTGAAAGCTGTGCCGGATACGACCGCGGAAGTTGCGCCCGGCAAACGGCGTGTTGCGTCCGGCGCTGAGCATCCGCTCCGGATACAGCGTCCACTCGCTGTCGGGGTCCACCAGCACCAGATCGGCGGCGGCGCCGCGTTCGATGCGGCCGGCGGCAATGCCGGCGATCTGCGCCGGGCCGAGGCCAAGGCGTGCCGCCGCCTGCAGCGGCGTGAGCACGCCTTCGTGCACCAGGGCCAGTGTCAGCGGCAGCAGGGTTTCGAGGCCGGACAGACCGGGTTCGGTCATCGGGAACGGATTGATCTTGGCATCGGCTTCATGCGGTTGGTGATCCGAGCAGATCGCGCCGATCACGCCGAGCCGCACGGCGGCGCGCAGGGTGTCGCGATCTTCGGCCGAACGCAGCGGCGGCAGCAGATGGCATTGCGCATTGAAGCCATCGACATCGCGATCCGTCAGGAACAGTTGATGCGCCGCGACGTCGGCGCTGACCGCCAGCCCGCGCTTCTGCGCCGATTCGACCAGTCCGGCGCCCTTGGCGGTCGACAGGCGGCAGAAGTGCACCCGCGCGCCGGTATCCTCGATCAGGGAAATCCAGAAACGGATCGCAGCCACCTCGGCAGCGACCGGGATCGCCGACAGACCGAGACGGGTGGCGACCGGCCCCTCGTGTGCGCAACCGGCAGCGGCGAGGGTGCTGTCCTGGGCGAACACATGCACCGTCAGGCCCAGCCCCTTGGCGTATTCCAGTGCGCGCCGTGCAATCAGCACATCGCGGATCGGTTGCAGACCGTTGCTGACACCCACCACGCCGGCGCTCTTCAGCGCCGACATTTCCGCAAGCGCTTCGCCTGCCAGTCCCTTGGTCAGCGCGCCGAGGACATGGACGCCGAGTCCTCCGCTCTGGCTGGCGATGCCATGGACGCGCATCAGCATGGCTGGTGTGTCGATCACCGGAACCGTATCCGGCGGCAGGACGATATGGCTGATGCCGCTGGCCTGCGCTGCGCGCGTTTCCGTTGCGAAGCGGGCCTTGTGCGTCTGCCCCGGCTCGCGGAAGCGGGCGCACAGATCGACCAGCCCGGGCAGCAGCCACAGGCCGCCGGCGTCGAGCTGCTGATCGTAGGTTTCGCGCGGTGCGGCGGCGCCCACGTAGGTGATCTTGCCGTCGCGGATACCGACGTGCGCCGTTCCGTCGAGCTTGCTGGCGGGATCGAGCACACGTGCCTGACGGATCAGCAGCGAGCCCTCGGCGCTCGGCGTTGCCGATATCGGACGGTGGCTTTCTGCCGACCAGTCGCTGTTGTTCGTGGGCGCGGCCGCACGGCGGCTGCGCGGCTTGCTGGTCTTGTTGCTCATCGGCGGGCTCCGCGGCGGCGGCTGGGCGCGGCGGTGGCCGGGTCGCCGAGGATCATGGCCATGACCGCCATGCGCACCGCGATGCCGTGCTGCACCTGTTGCAGGATCACCGAGCGCGGGCCGTAGGCGACATCGCCTTCGATCTCGACGCCGCGATTGATCGGGCCGGGGTGCATGATGATCGCATCCGACTTGAGCCGGTCGAGGCGCGCGCGGGTCAGGCCGAAGTCGCGGTGGAATTCGCTCATCGACGGCAGGAAGGCGCCGAGCATGCGTTCCTTCTGCAGGCGCAGCAGGATCACCACGTCGACACCATCGAGTCCCGATTCGAGCTGGTGATGGACGCTGACGCCCATCTGCTCGATCCCGACCGGCACCAGGGTTGGCGGTGCGACCACGCGGATTTCCTGTGCGCCCAGCGCACGCAGACCGTGAATGTCGGAGCGTGCGACGCGTGAATGCAGCACATCGCCGACGATCGCGATCCTGAGCTTGCTGATGTCGCCCTTGTAGCGGCGGATCGTGTACAGATCGAGCAGGCCCTGGGTCGGATGCGCGTGGCGGCCGTCGCCGGCATTGAGGATCGCGACACCGGGTGCGGCGTGCTGCGCGAAGAAGTGCGCGGCCCCCGAGGCTTCATGACGGATCACGAACAGGTCCGCCTGCATCGCTTCCATGGTCTTGAGCGTGTCGAACAGGGTCTCGCCCTTGGAGGTGCTGCTGGCGGAGATCTGCAGATTGAGCACGTCGGCCGACAGTCGCGTCGCGGCCAGTTCGAAGGTGCTGCGGGTGCGCGTGCTGGCTTCGAAGAACAGGTTGATGATGGTGCGTCCGGAGAGCAGCGCCAGCTTCTTGTCCGGGCCGCGCAGACGCTGCTCCAGGTCCTCGGCGGTATCGAGAATCTGCAACAGCAACTCCGGTGGCAAGCCTTCCAGGGTCAGCAGGTGGCGAAGGCGGCCGCGGGAATCGAGTTGGAGGTCTGGGCTCATGCTGGGCGCCATTGTCGTTGAATCGCACGCGACCAACAATCATCACGGCGCCTGAGCGCGGCGTCTAGCCTCAGGAACCGGCCAGCCACTGTTCGAGAATCACCCGCGCGGCCTCACCGTCGCGGTCGCCCTTGCGCACCCGCCGCGCCATGCGGCCGCTGGCGCGCGCATCGCGCAGGATGTCGTCGGCGGCGCGCGAACTGTAGCGTTCGTCGCATTCGTGCACTGGCAGGCGGTAACGCGCCGCCAGCTGCCGCGAGAAGCGGCGCGCCTCGACCGTGACCTGCTGCTCGCTGCCATCCTCGTCCAGCGGCAGGCCGAGCACCAGCGCCAGCGGTTTCCATTCCTGGACCAGCCGGTCCAGCGCGGTCCAGTCGCCGTTGGCGATGGCCGCCAGCGCACGCGCCGAGCCGGTGAGGTCGTCGCCGATCGCGGTGCCGATACGTTTGGCACCGTAATCGAAGCCCAGATAAGTGCCGGTGGTTTTCATCGCGGCAGTGTCCGATTTCCGACCGCTGTGCACCAGAGCGGGCCTAGGCGTGTCCGGCGTTGCCGGCGATCTGGGTGACGTCGATCCCCAGCAGGCGCGTGGCTTCCTGCCAGCGGTCACGCACCGGAATCTGGAACAGCACCTTGGAACTGAGCGGCGTATTCAGCCAGGCGTTGTGCAGGATTTCGCTTTCCAGCTGGCCCGCGCCCCAGCCGGCATAGCCGAGCACCACGAAATAGTGCTCAGGGCCGGTGCCTTTGCCGATCGAACGCAGGATGTCGCGCGAGGTGGTGATGTACAGGTCTTCCTCGATCTCCAGGCTGGACTCCCAGCCGCCCGGCTGGCGGTGAATCACGAAGCCGCGTTCCGGTTGTACCGGGCCACCCCAGTAGACGATCGCGTCCTCGCTGAGGGCGTCATGTTCCAGATCCATCTGCGCCATCATGTCGCGCAGCGTCAGTTCGGTGGGTTTGTTGATCACCAGGCCGATGGCGCCGGCGTCGTTGTGCTCACACAGCAGTGACACGGTGTGGTTGAAGTTCTCGTCTTCCAGCCCCGGCATGGCGATCAGGAACTGGTTTTTCAGGGTCTCTAGCGTGCTCATGAGTCCAGTATCGGAGGCCGATGCCGCTATCACAAGCACGCCGGGGCGGCGCAAGCGGCCCGACTGTCGGCTCGGTTCGTGGCGCGCGACCGCTGGCCGCTCGATTTGCTGCGCTGCAGCGATGCGGCCGATAACGCGCCGGCTCCACCGCTTCAATCGTCCATGCGGCTTGCAGGCGGCGGCAGGCGTGCCAGCAGTGCCTGCGCGACCCAGCCGGTGATCGCGCCGAACAGCAGTGCGGTGGTCATCAGCAGCGGCAGCAAGCGCAGCAGGCCCGGGTGCGGCACGAAGATCAGATAGGCGACGGCGAACTGGCCGGCCATGTGGGCGAGTGCCGCCAATAGCGACAGCCCGATCGCGCTCAGCGACCAGCCAGGCAAGGCGCGATTCCACAGCAGGCCGAGCCCCAGCGCCGCAAGACTGAGCGTGGCACCGGTCGCCGACAGCCAGAATCCGGGAGCCATGAAGCTGCCGACCAGCAGGCTGCCGACCAGCACCCGCAAGGCCGTGACCCAGGCCGCGAGGCGCCAGCCGTGGCGCAGCAGCACGATCAGCGTCACCGCATTGGCGAGGCCGGGTTTGACGCCGGGCACCGGCGACGGAAAGCCGGCCTCCAGCACGTGAATGACGATCGCCAGGGCCGCGAAACCGGCGACCAGGCGATCCTCGCGTGTCGGCAGCAGTTCAGAAACTGACGCCATCGAGCGCGACTCCGGCGGTGCCACCGAGCACGATACTGACGCGGTTCGGCAGGCAGGCGGTGCTGTCGCCGCTGTGACAGCCAGCCGCCGTGCACGCAGACCTTGTTGCGGCAGGGGCTGGACAGGAAACGCACGCGCTGGTCGCGGATATCGATCACCGAGGTGCCGACACGCCCCTGGATTTCCAGGCGCCGGTCCTGGTCCAGCGGATAGCGACCGACCACCGTCTCGCCGCTGCGGATCTCGACGGTCGCCGCCGCGACCGGCGCCTGCCAGTAACGGGCGTACAGCGCACCCACCAGCATCAGTGCCAGCACGGCGATCAACAGATCGCCGCGGCTGATCACGGCGCGGCCACGGCGCTGATGCCGTCGCTGAATTGCAAACGCGCCAACAGCGACGGCGTGGCGACCACGCGGCCATCGGCTTCGACCACCAGCACCTGTGTTATGCCCAGCGCCTGTGCAACCACCGGCCATTGCGTCGGTCCGGCGACGAACAGCGCGGTGCTGGCGGCATCCGCCAGCGCACCATTGGCCGCGACCACGGTCACCGACTGCAGCCCCTGCGCCGGCCGGCCGCTGTGCGGATCGAGCAGGTGGTGGTACCGCTGGCCACCGTGCTCGAAGTAACGCTCGTAATCGCCGCTGGTGATCACGGCTTCGTCGCCCTGCGTGGCCAGTGTCGCCAGCAGCCGCGGCCCAGCATCCGGACGCGGATGGCGGATGCCGATGTGCCAGGCGCGCGCACCGCGCCGTCCGGCGGTGCGCAGGTTGCCACCGGCGTTGACGATCACATCGTGAAAGCCGCCCGCGGCCAGCCGAGCCACCGCAAGATCCACCGCATCGCCCTTGGCGATCGCGCCGAAATCCAGCTGCACGTCGGGTGCGGGGCCGTAACGTTCGGCGTTCAGTGCGAGGGCGGCGACGATCGCGGCGGTCGCGGCTGCAATCTCCGCGTCGGAGGGTGGGGTGCTGCGGTAATGGGTTTCATCGTCGAAACCCCATAGCCGTACCAGATTGCCGACGCGCACATCGAAGCGACCACCGCTGGCGGCGCTGTAGCCGGCGGCGCGCGCGAACAGATCCTGCAGCGGCGCCGGAACATCCGCCGCTTTGCCCGCCGCCAGCGCCTGATTGAGCTGGCCCAGTGCGCCGTTGCCGCTCACCGACCATTCGCGCTCGTAGTCACGCAGGAAACGTTCGCTGTCCTGCAAGGCGGTCTGCGCCTGCGCTGCCGATTGCTGCGGCTGGCGATACAGCGAGATCGAGATCACCGTGCCCATGGCCATGAACGAGTGCTCGCTCAGGCGCGGATCTGCTGCACCCTCGGGCGACACCGGTGTGCGCAGGGCCAGCCAGGAAAACAGCGCCAGAACAGTGATGATCGGCAGCACCCGGCGCAGCAGGCGCCCACGGGCGGGCTCGGCAGGAGAAGAAGTCATGCGCCGATTCTATGAAATGCCTGCGCAGGCCATCGCCGGCGGCGTGCTGGCGGGGTTTCAGGCCAGCCGGCGTTCGATCGCTTCAATCAGCAGGCCACCGATATCGGTGCCATAGGCGGCGTCGATCTCGCGCGCGCAGGTGGGCGAGGTGACGTTGATCTCGGTCAGGTACTCGCCGATCACATCGAGCCCGACGAACAGCAGCCCCAGTTCACGCAGGCGCGGGCCGACCTGCTGTGCAATCCAGTGTTGACGTTCGGTCAGCGGGCGTGGCTCGCCGCGACCGCCGGCCGCGAGGTTGCCGCGGGTCTCGCCGGCCTGCGGGATGCGCGCGAGGCCGTAGGGCACCGCCTCGCCGTCGACCACCAGCACCCGGGTATCGCCGTTGCTGATCGCCGGCAGGTAGCGCTGCGCCATGATCGTGCGCTGGCCGTTGTCGGTCAGGGTTTCGATCACCGCGCCGAGATTGAGGCCGTCGCTGCCGATGCGGAACACGCCGGTGCCGCCCATGCCATCCAGCGGTTTGAGCACCACGTCGCCATGCTCTGCATGGAAGGCGCGCAGCTGTGCCGCATCGCGCGAGATCAGGGTCGGCGCGCAGCATTGCGAGAACCAGGAGATGAATACTTTCTCGTTGGCATCGCGCAGCGAGCGCGGCTTGTTGACCACCAGTGCGCCGGCATCTTCGGCGCGTTCGAGGATATAGGTGGCGGTGATGTATTCGAGATCGAACGGCGGGTCCTTGCGCATCAGGATCGCATCCAGGGTGCCGAGTTCGATCACTTCCGGCGCGCCCAGCTCGTACCAGTGCTGCTTGTCGTCGAACACCTTGACGCTGCGTGCGCGGCCGTAGGCGACGCCATCGCGCAGCCACAGGTCGTGCATCTCGAAGTAGCGCAGCGCCCAGCCGCGCTGCTGCGCCGCCAGCATCAGCGCGAGGCTGGTGTCCTTGTAGGGCTTGATCGACGCAATGGGGTCCATGACGACCCCGAGCACCTTGCCGCCGCTCATGCGGCGCTCGCCGCTGCGTGCAGGTCCGCGACTGCCGCGCTTTCACGCGCCGCCGCCAGTGCCGCGAGACGCGCGACCACGCCATAGGCGTAGAAGCGGTTGGGGCGGGCGTCCGGAGCGGAGGCATGATCCGGTGCGCTGCAGACTTCCTCGAACGCCAGCGGTTCGAAGCGCATGCCCGGTGCGTTGAGGTTTTCCTGGTTGCCGCGCTGCGAGTTGAGGCGGTAGAAGCCGCCGACCACGAAGCGGTCGATCATGTACACCACCGGTTCCGCGGTGGCGTGATCGTCGCCCAGCTTCTCGAAGGTGTAGACGCCTTCCTGGATGATCGCGCCGGTGACCTCGCGGCCTTCCTTGGAACTGCTCATGTGGGTGCGCGACTTGCGGTTCATGTTGCGCACGTCGTCGACGCTCTTGGCGGTCATCACGCCCATGCCATAGGTGCCGGCCTCGGATTTGATGATCACGAAGGGCTCGTCGCTGATGCCATATTCCTGATACTTGGCGCGCAGCTCGGTCAGCAGCAGCTCGACGTTGGCTTCCAGGCACTCCTGGCCCTCGCGCTTCTGGAAGTTGATCTGGCCGCAGTTGCGGAACAGCGGATCGACGAACCAGGGATCGAGGCCGACCAGTGCGCCGAATTCCTTGGCCACTTCGCGGTAGAAGCCGAAATGGTTGGACTTCTGGCGCAGGTGCCAGCCGAGATTCGGCGGCGGCACCACGTCCTGCTCGACGCCGGCCAGCAGTTCCGGCACGCCGGCGGAGAGATCGTTGTTGAGCAGGATCGCGCAGGGGGTGAAATCGCCGACGTGGATGCGGTCGCCAGTGCGCTGGATCGGTTCCAGCAGCAGCTTGCGGCCGGAAATCTCCAGAGTGAGCTCGGTGGGTTCGCGAATCTCGGGGATCAGGGTGCCGATGCGCACCTTGTAGCCAG
>JBEBWZ010000062.1:0-19938 GCA_040391865.1 Solimonas flava | reverse complement strand
CAACGCGGCGCCGATGCATGACATCGGCAAGATCGGCATTCCCGACGATATCCTGCAGAAGCCCAGTCCCCTGACCGAGGAAGAGTGGAAAGTGATGCGCCGGCATCCGGCGATCGGCGCCGGCATCCTCGGGCGTCACGGCTCGGAGCTGCTGCAGACCGCGCGCATCGTGTCGCTGGCACACCACGAACGCTGGGATGGCAGCGGTTATCCGCGGCAGCAAGCCGGTACCGACATTCCGATCGAAGGACGGATCGTGGCGATCGCCGATGTGTTCGATGCGCTGACCTCACGCCGGCCGTACAAGCCGGCGTGGCCGATCGGCGATGCGGTCGCTTATCTCGCGAAGCAAGCCGGCAAGCATTTCGATCCGGAACTGATCCCGCGCTTTCTCGAACTGCTGCCGGAGATCCAGGACGTGCGTCGCCAGTACTCCGACATCGGCGACAGCGTGCGCGATGACGAGACCCTGAGCGACTGAACCTACTGTGAGGCGGAGAGGCGCTGCTGCCCCAGCTTCTTGCCGTTGTCGGCGTTGTAGATCAGACGAACCGGCGATTTCCCCGGCGCACTCACGACCAGTTCATAGGTGAGCTGATACAGCGTCGGCGTGAGCGCCTGAAACATCAGCTGCGGCGGCGCCAGGAACGGTTGCTCGCTGCCCAGCACCGCGACCGCATCGGGATGAGCGTGTTCGAGGATGCTGATCTCGGAGACCCTGGGCTGCGACGACATCGCGGCAGCCGACGTCGAGTAACGGCCGCCGCTCGACAGCACATCGCCGTTCTGGCCGAGGTGCACGCTGTATTCCATGTGTTGCACCAGCACACCGCCGTTGATCTGCTGGAAGGTGCACAGGGTGCGATCGGCCGGGCGCTCGGCGCGGATCAGGCGATATTCCTCGGCCGCCGAGTGGACGAACTGCAGATGTGCGGCCTGGGCCTGCAACGCGGCCACGCCATACGTCAGACAGGGTTCCGCGATTTTCGGATTGACGCTGGCGGCGATCGAAGCCGTTGCCGGTCGGACATCGTGGCCGGCACAGGCCGCCAGTGCTGCCGCGGCGACGGTTGATGCAATGACAGAAAGTTGACGACTCACGACGCGGATCTCCGTGGTTTCTAGTTATGTGCCTAAGCTAGCGACAGCGGCGGCCGTTAAGCAAGAAAACCACGCAGGCAAAGCTGTCGGCAGATGTCGACAGGGGACAGCCGGTAGTCCGGCGGCGGCTCAGAGGTGCGAATCGGCGAGGGTGCGTACGGTGGTGATTTCGCCACCGCCGAGGCAGCGCGGGCCGTCATAGAGCACGCAGAACTGGCCCGCGACCGCCGCGCGTTGCGGCTGTGCGAAGCGCACCGTCACCGCGCTGCCATCGTCTGCGACCTCCACCGTACAGCTTTGCAGGGCCTGACGATGGCGGATTCGTGCCTGCAGCACTTGATCGGGCGCGGGAATCGGTCCCAGCCAGTGAAACGGCCCGGCCTGCAGTCGCTCGCACATCAGTGCGGGGTGCTGCGGGTCCTGGGCCACGATCAGCGCATTGCGAGCGGCATCCTTGGCGACCACATACCACGGTGCATCCTGCGCGCCGCGGGTGCCCCCGACCCGCAGGCCGCGCCGCTGTCCGAGGGTGTAGTACATCAGGCCGTCATGGCCGCCGACGGTATGTCCGGCGGTATCGAGGATCGGGCCGGGATGCGGCTTCAGGTAGGTCGACAGGAACTCGCGAAATTCGCGCTCACCGATGAAGCAGATGCCGGTGGAGTCCTTCTTGCGGTGCACCGTCAGCCCGGCGCGGCGCGCCAGTTCGCGCACCTCCGGCTTGGTGAGACCGCCGATCGGAAACTGCACCTGGGCCAGATGCTCGGGCGCCACCGCCGCGAGAAAATAGGTCTGATCCTTGTTGGCGTCGGCCGCCTGCAGCAGATGCGGGCCATCGGCGTGATGCTCGATGCGCGCATAGTGGCCGGTCGCGACGATGTCGGCGCCGAGTCGCAGGGCGTAGTCGCGAAACGGCTTGAACTTCACTTCGCGATTGCACAGCACGTCCGGGTTCGGGGTTTTTCCTGCCGCGTAATCGGCGAGGAACTGCGCAAACACGCGCTCGCGATATTCTTTCGAGAAGTCGACGCGATGCAGCGGAATCTGCAGCTCATCGCAGACCCGGCGCGCATCCTGGAAGTCTTCGGCGGCGGTGCAATAGCCTTCCTCGTCCTCGGTCCAGTTGACCATGAACAGGCCGGAGACGCGGTAACCCTGTTCCTTCAGCAGCCAGGCCGTGACCGAAGAATCGACGCCGCCCGACAGTCCGACAACCGCATGCAGCGCCGCGGTCATGGCCCGTGGTTGAGATGCGCGATCAGCGACAGCGGATAGCGGGTCCCGGCGAGATAGTCGTCGATGCAGCGCAGCACCATCGGACTGCGGTGCTGCGCGCGGGTCGCGAGCAGTTCGTCGCGAGTCATCCAGACTGCGCGCGCGATGCCGTCGTCCAGCGCCAGCTCCGGTCGCTCGCGCAGCGCGCGCGCCACAAACGCCACCCGCAGGAAACCGTAGTCGAGTCCGGCCGGATCGTGGTGGTAAAGACCCAGCACCTGCGTCGGCTCGACCTCCCAGCGGGTTTCCTCCAGCGCTTCACGGCGGGCGGCTTCGATCAGGGTTTCGCCGGCCTCCCAATGGCCCGCCGGCTGGTTCAGCATCAGCTCGCCATTGATCTGCTCCTCGACGATCAGGAAACGACCCTCACGTTCGACGATCGACGCCACCACGATATGTGCGGACCAGCTCATGGTGCCGGCATCTGCCCGTTCTGGCGGATATGGAAATAGCCCTGCGCATCGGGCTGGCCCAGCGATCGCACCAGGTTCACCACCATCGGCGGTGCATCCGGCTTCGGCTTGAGCTGCAGATGCAATTCGTAGCTGCGATCGGGCCGCGCGCGCGCATCGCCGTTGAGATCGAGCGGGCCGCCGACGGTCCGGATCAAAGCCACGATGTCGTCCTTGTCGCGGCTGATGGTCGCGGCGTAATCGCCGAGTGCGACCGGATCGCGTGCCAGGGTCCAGGCCAGGCCCATCAACTGCAGTTCGCCGGCAGCGTCAGTGGGCCAGTGGTCGCGCAGGCGCAGGTGCTCGAGATTCAAGGCCGCCTGGCCGTTGACCGGAACGAACGACTGGCCAATCGCGCTGGCCAGCGTACGCACTCCGCCATTGAGCTTCAGTTCGTTGACGCGGATTCCGCCGAGGCCGGCGGCAACCCGGCCGTCGAGCAGCAGCGCATCGCCACCTGCGGGATTCGTGTTCAGCTGAAACGCGAGGCGTCCCAGCAGCAGCTGCAGCGGTTGCAGCGACCAGTTCAGGTTCGACAGCAGCGGGCGCTGTTGCAGCGTGATCGCCGCGGCCTGACCGTGGAACAGCGTGCCGGAGATGCCCGACAGGCTCAGCGGTGGGCGCGGCGCATCGGCTGCCGGTTGCGACCAGCCGTAGAGCACGGCGGCCGGGGCGTAAACCAGCAGGGCAATGACAAAGGTGAAAACCCCCAGCAGCAGGTAGCGCAGCTTCATGGCCTTCAACCCCGCACCAGCGTCAGTCGTGCACTGACGGTGCCGGCGGCATCACCGCGCTCGATTTCCGCACTGCTGGCACTGATGCCGTAGCGCGTTTCGAGTTCCTGCAGCCAGCGCAGCAGATTGTCGAACGCGACGCCTTCCAGCCAGACCTTGACCTCGCGCTCGCCTTCCGGCTGTACCCGTGCGGGCGCCTTGCCCAGGGTCGGTGAGCGACTGGTCTGATCGACAGCGGCCAGCAGCGACATCGACAGATTGGCGGTGTTGCCGCTGCCGCGATTGCGCTGTGCCTCGGCGGCGGCGACTTCGATGCGGGTCGCCAGCGCACGTTCGGATTGCAGCGCGGCGGCACGTTGCGTATGCGCGAGCACCAGCGGCTCCCACAGCAACAGATACAGCAGCGTGATCAGCAGCACGATGCCGCCACCGATCACCAGCAGGCGCTCGCGCGGCGCGAGCTGTGCGAGACGGGCCTGCAACTGGGCGAGAGCGTCCTTCATGTGCGGCTCAGGCGGATGCGGATCTGCACGCCGTCACTGCCGGAATTGGCGGACTGCACTTCGAGTGCCGCACCACGCGGTTGTTCGTACCAGGCGCGCAGCCGTTCCAGCAGCTGCAGATCGGCACCGGTCATGCCGGCATACAGCGCACCTTCGCGATATTGCAGGGTCTGCAGCTTGAGGCCGGGCACCGCCGTGATCGACTGTGCCAGCGTGTCGAGCAGGGGCAGCATCTGGCTGCCGCCGGCACCGCCCTTGAGCAAGTTCAGCTGCTGTTCCAGTTGCGTCGCGAGATCGACGATGCGGGTCTCGCCCGGAAACACCTGCTGGTAGCGGGCCACGTTCTGCGCCTCGAGCGCCGACAGCTCGCGCTGCAGCTGGAACGCCTGCACGCCGTGCAGCGCGGCGGTGAGCAGCAGCGCGGTCCCCGCCAGCGTGGCGGCCAGGCGCCAGGGCAGCCACAGGCGCAGCCAGTCCTGCTTGGCGGAGTAGGGGCCCTGCAGCAGATCGATGGCCAGTTCCGGTTTCAGGTTCTGCAGCAGGCCTTCGAGCGCGGAGCCGAAGCCGTGCAGCGGTTCCACCGCCCGGCCCAGGGCGCTGAGATCGATCTCGTGATGGCGCGGCACCATCACCCGCAGCGTGCGCAGCCTGTCCGGATCGGCCAGTTGCAGACACAGGTCCAGATCTTCCGGCGCACAGACAAAACCGCCATCGAGGCCGGTGCGAACCAGCATTTCGCCCTCGTCGACCAGCATGCTGAAACGCTGCTCGTCCGGAACCGGCAGCGCCAGGGTATCGGGAATGATCGCGTCGGGACGCCGGCCGTAGGGTTCGAATACCTGCAGCCATCCGCGCATGCGTTCGTGGCTGGTCACGGCCACCGGCCAGCTGCCATCTGCCTGGCGCGCGCCGAGCGCGAAGTGCAGGGTATCGACGTCATCCGCCAACTGGTCTTCGAGGGCGTACGGTGCCGCCTGCAGGACCTTGGCGGCCTGCTTCGCCGGCAGCATCACCTGCGTCAGCCGCACGTCGGCACTGGGAACCAGCACCACCAGCCGACGCGTACCGATCTGCTGCAGCACGGTCTCCAGCGGTGCGACGTTCACCGGGAACGACGACACCGCATTGGCGGCAGCAATGCAGAATGCGGTTGGCGCGCCCGGGTCAGCGGCGCGCAAGCGGATGTAGAGTGTCTCGCGCAAGGGTTAGGGCTTTATTCTGTGTTGACACTGCGTCCGTAAACCGCAGGAATGCCCTGGTCCGGACGATAAATGAAACTATACAGGGCGATACGGCCGCTGCCTACGAAGGCTTCGGCCCGCACCATGAAGAACTGGCTGCGTACCGCCATCATTTCGCGCGGCGCGTCCTGTGCACCGAACACGTTGCGGCTCTCCAGTTCCTGGATGCTTTCCGCCGGTTTTTCGATGCGCTCGCGCTCGAACACCTCCAGTTCCGGGCCGGGGCGCACGGCGAGGGCGCGCAGCACTGCCGGCGGTGCGGTATTGACGTTGATCGCCACGCCATCCTGCGGCAGCGCCGCGACCACTTCGCGCAAGCGCGCATACAGCTCGCGATCCATGCCTTTGATCGCCAGCAGTTCGCTGACGCTGGTCATGGGGCGGTTGGCCACCCGGTACGGCGGGCTGACGCCGAGATATTCACTGTCCTCGGCGCCGTCGAAGCCGGTTGGTTCGCTGTCGGCATCGATCCAGTCGCGGATCGCGCTGGCGAGACCGCGCGCGCGGAATCCGTCGGTCATCTCCAGGTTGGCCAGCAACCGGGTCCAGATCTCGACCTGCTTCTGGAACGCCTGCGGGTCATGCACCCCGAGATTGTTCAGGTTGTAGCGGCCGCTGAGATCGGTGACGGCACCGCGCAAGAAGCCTTCATCGGTCGGCAGATAATCGACCGGCTGCGCCCATACATCCTTCAGGGAATCGGTCTGGTTCAGATCCGAATCGCGTTCGAGGATCGACTTCACCCAGGTCTCGACACCGCTGGCGTACCACCAGGCTTTCTCGGTGTCCTGCAGGGTCGCGGTACGGTGGATCGCGATATTGCTTGAGGTCAGGATCGCGGCGGCGGCGATCGACGCCAGCGCCACGACCAGGATCGCGGTGATCAAGGCGATGCCCGATTGCTGGGGCCTCATTGCGTCAAGTCCGGCGGTGGGTCGTTCTGGGGCGGGGGTTCCTCGGACGGTGGCGGCGATCCGCCACCGCCGCTCTGCGGAATCTTCAAGGGATCGAGCCCCGGCTTGAACAGGAAGCGCAGCTCGCCGAGATCGCGGGTGAACAGCGTGATCTCCACCGCCAGCGGCGGCGGTTGCCTGGCGGCGGCCACATCGGCGCTTTCCATCGGCCAGCGCGGGCGCCATTCGCGATCGGCGTCGAGATAGCGCAGCTCCATCTTTTCGACGTCGGTCAGCAGCACGTTATCGACCGCCTTTGAATCCTGCGCCTGATCCAGCACCCGCCAGCTGGCGCGCAGCAGGCGGTTTTCCTCGACGCGATACGCCACCCGCTCCAGCGAGGCGCGCGGCAAGGCCGCCGGATTGCGCCAGCCGCCGCGGGTGAACTCCAGCAGCAGCGGCCGTTCGAGCCCGCGCATTGCCGGCTGGACGTCGCCGTAACCATCGCGGATCGGACGGGGGGCAACCTGCTGCAGATCGTCGCGCAAGCGCAGATAGGCTTTCTGCACCTCGGCCAGCCGATCCTGCGCGCGTTCGACCTGAACCCGGGTCTTCAGTACCGAGCTGAGGCCGCCATAGGCCATGACCGCAAAGATGCCGAAGATCGCGATCACCACGATCAGTTCGAGCAAGGTGAAGCCGCGTTGCAGGCGTCGGATCATTGGCGGCCGCTGCTCGACAGGAACGAGGTCAGCACCGGTGCTTCGCTGCGCTCGCGGCCGCTGCGCGGCAGCACCCAGATATCGACCCGGCGCAACTTGTCGTCCTGGGTCTTCTGTACCTGCACTTCCCAGCGCCAGGTGGCGCCGGCCATTTCCATCTCGCCATCGGACTTGCCGACATCGGGCCAGGCGCGCTGGATTTCCAGCTCGGTCAGGCGATTGTGTGCGACCCAGAGCGCGATGCTGCGCTCGCGCATGTGACCGGCGTTGTCGGCATAGCGCGCCATGCCGGACAGGATCGCGGCCATCGCCGTCGCCAGGATCGCGACCGCGGCGAGCATCTCGATCAGGGTGAAACCGCCGTGGCGGCGCTTCATCGTCGCGGCTCCACCAGAGTGCGCTTGATCCGGCCGAGGGCATCCACCTCGATCAGATAATTGATCTTGAGTCCCGGCGCCGACAGCTCAAGGGAGAATGGCGTGGCCTCCCCGCTGGACATCAGCAGCAGCTGCGGTTCGGTTGCTTGCTTCTTTTCGAGCGAAACCCGTGCCGGCGGGACCGGCCGGTCCTCGATCCGCAGCGCGTAGGCGATCGGCGGTGTCAGATTGCGCGCGCGCAGCGGGCCATCGGCGATCGGCTCCCAGCGCTGATGCTCGCTGATCGCCAGAAACTCATAGCGCTCGTCGGTGAGGCGGAAGCCGATTTCGAAACCCTTGATCTCGGCATCCTCGAGCGCCAGCCGGAACAGTTGCTCCAGGCGCTTCGATTCATTCTCCAGGCGTTCCACCGCGGCGCGGTCACCCATCGACAGGGTGGCGAACATCAGCATGATGCCGATGATCAGCACCACCACCAGGATTTCGACCAGGGTAAAGCCCCGCTGGGCGGCGGGGCTGGCGGTGATCGGGAATCGCGGACCGGATTGCCGATCGCTGTCCATGGGGCAGGGCCTGTTGACGCTCAGCCCTCAGCCGCCGAGGTCCCAGTTGCCGATATCGGCGGCGGCGCCTTCGCCACCCGGACGGTTGTCGTTGCCGAGCGAGAACAGGTCGAACTCGCCCTTGGTTCCCGGCTGCAGATACTGGTACGGATTGCCCCAAGGGTCCTTGGGCATCGACTTGATGTAGCCGCCGGACTTGTAGTTGCGCGGCTCGGGCTCGCCACCCGGCTTGCTGACCAGCGATTCCAGTCCCTGCTGCGTGGTCGGGTAGATGAAATTGTCGAGCTTGTAGAGGTTCAGCGCGGACTCCAGCACGCGGATATCCTGCTTGGCCTTGGTGATGCGCGCGTCGTCCGGTCTGTCCATAATGCGCGGCACCACGACCGCGGCAAGGATGCCGAGGATCACGACCACGACCATGATTTCAATCAACGTGAAGCCGCGCTGCAAACGGCGCGAAAGGGTAGGCGTCATGGGCTTGTATGTCTTTATGAGGGCGAAAGTCGCCGCGTTTGATGATATGGGGCCGGACCCCGAAAGTCTAAATGCACATCCTGTGACGGCTGGCCGATGAGCGCCGCGAGAATGCCCGGTGCCGAGACCGGTTTCACTGCAGATCCATACTGAGCCCCTCGTGAAAATCCGATGGCCCATTCGTTGAGCCGCTCCCTGGCGGACACGCGTCGCATCTGGCTGCCGCCGCTGACGCTGATGCTGCTGATGCTGCTGGTCGAACTGCTGGGCGACAGCGGACGGCAGTGGCTGTCGTTCGACCGCGCCCAGATCGAAGCCGGCCAGTGGTGGCGGTTCCTCAGCGGCAATCTGGCGCATCTGGGCTGGTATCACTGGTTTCTCAACGAACTGGGTCTGGTGGTGCTGATCCTGCTGTGTCCGCAGGCGTTGCCGTGGCGGGTCTGGTTGCGGCGTCTGCTGTGGCTGTCGCTGGGTATGACCCTGTGCCTGTACCTGTTTGTTCCCGACATGCACAACTATGTCGGCATGTCGGGCGTCATCCACGGTCTGTTCGTGCTCGGCCTGATGCCGCAGGTGCTGAAGCGCGATCTGATCGCGATCGGTTGCCTGGCCTATCTGCTCGGCAAGATCGGCTGGGAGCTGTATGCCGGTGCCGCGGTGTCCGACGAGGCCGCGATCGGCGGACGGGTGGCCACCGAATCCCATTTCTTCGGCGTCGTGGCGGCGTTCGCCTACGGCCTCGTGTTTCGCAGTTTCACGGGCCGTGAGGCGTTGGTGCCTGCGGCCGTTTCTCCCCCCAAGAACGATCAACATCCAAGACAAGCACCATGACTTACGCAATGCTGTTTCCCGGCCAGGGCTCCCAGTCCGTCGGCATGTTGTCCGGCCATGACGCGCCACAGATCGCCGACACCCTGCGCGAGGCCTCCGACGTCCTTGGCTGGGACGTGTTGGCGCTGAGCCAGCAGGGACCGCTCGAAGAACTGAATCGCACCGAACGCACGCAGCCGACGCTGCTCGCGGCCAGCGTTGCCCTGTGGCGGTTGTGGCAGGCACAGGGCCTGCCGGCACCGGCGGCACTGGCCGGACACAGCCTGGGCGAATACTCGGCCCTGGTCGCCGCCGGCAGTCTGGGCTTTGCCGATGCGCTGCAACTGGTCGAACTGCGCGGCCAGCTGATGCAGGCGGCGGTGCCGGCCGGCGTGGGCGGCATGACCGCGCTGGTGGGGCTCGAAGATCCCCAGGTGGAGGCGCTGTGTGCCGGCTGGAGCGGCGAGGGCGTACTCGAGCCGGTCAACTACAACGCGCCGGGACAGGTGGTCGTCGCCGGCACGGTCGCGGCGCTGGAATGGCTGGAGGCCAATGCCAAGGGCCACGGCGCGCGCATGGCGGTACGTCTGCCGATGTCGGTGCCTTCGCATTGCTCGCTGATGCGTGATGCCGCCGAGAAACTGCATCAGCGTCTGCAGCAGATCGAGGTTCACACGCCCGTCATCCCGGTTTTCCATAATCTCGACGGACAGGTTCGCACCGACGCCGAGGGTATTCGCCTGGCCCTGCGCGACCAGCTGTACCGGCCGGTGCGCTGGACCCAGACTATCCGCACACTCGCGGCGGCGGGTAACAGGCAGTTCATCGAATGCGGTCCCGGCAAGGTGCTGGGCGGGCTGAACAAGCGTATTGACAAGGACTTGCAGGCGGTGAGCCTGGAGACGCCGGACGGTCTGGACAAGGCGCGGACGCTGGCAATGGCCGTGTAGACAGTTGTTGCAATGCCGCATGCTAGACTTTCGCCCCCACAAAAACGGAAGGGTGCCCGCCTGAGCGGCCACCGAGTGAATGGCAGAACAACCCGTATCCCGATTTCAGAACGACAAGGCGCTGGTCACCGGCGCCAGCCGCGGCATCGGTCATGCCATCGAGCTACGACTTGCCCGGGACGCTGTGAAAGTCGTAGGAACTGCCACCAGTGAAGCCGGTGCGGCGGCGATCCAGTCCACGCTGGCGCCGTTCGGTGGCGAGGGCAAGGTCCTGAACGTCCGCGACGGCAGCGCCGTCGAGGCGCTGATCGACGAGATCGGCCCGCTGTCGATCCTGGTCAACAACGCCGGCGTCACCCGCGATACCTTGCTGCTGCGGATGAAGGACGAGGACTGGAACGAGGTCATCGACACCGATCTGAGTTCCGTTTTCCGACTGTCCCGCGCGGTGCTGCGCGGCATGATGAAAGCGCGTTACGGCCGTATCATCTCGGTCGGCTCGGTGGTCGGTGCCATGGGCAATCCCGGGCAGGCCAACTACTGTGCGGCGAAGGCCGGACTGATCGGGTTCAGCAAGTCGCTGGCCCAGGAGATCGGCTCGCGCAACGTCACGGTCAACGTGGTGGCGCCCGGATTCATCGAAACCGACATGACCAAGGCATTGAGCGAAGAGGTACGCGGCGCGCTGCTGTCGCGCGTGCCGGCGCAGCGCCTGGGACTGCCGGAAGACATTGCGGCTGCGGTAGCGTTCCTCGCATCACGCGAGGCAAGCTACATCAGCGGCGAAACGGTGCATGTGAATGGCGGCCTGTATATGGCGTAAGCCGCTCATGTCAAACGGATCATTTGCTGATCCAGCAGTTTGCTGTTTCCCCGTCGGCGTTCCTCTACAATACGCCGGCTTGTAAATTCGAAAACGTCGCAGGAGTGACGCATGAGTACGCTAGAAGAGAAAGTCAAGAAGATCATTGCGGAACAGCTTTCGGTCAGCGAGGATCAGATCACGCCGGATGCTTCGTTTGTCGAAGATCTCGGTGCCGACTCTCTCGACACGGTGGAGCTGGTGATGGCCCTCGAAGAAGAGTTCGAGATCGACATCCCGGACGAGGAAGCCGAGAAGATCGTAACGTTCCAGGACGTTCTGAACTACATCAAGGCCCATACCACGCAGGCCTGATTGCACGCTGTAAAAAATCCAATTTGAAGAAGGTAGTTTGTCGATGAGCCGTAGGCGCGTCGTTGTCACTGGCATGGGAATCATTTCGCCCGTTGGCAACGACGTGGCCACGGCCTGGTCGGCCGTGCTCGCCGGCAAGTCCGGCATCGGTCCGATCACGTATTACGACGTTTCGGCCTATACCACTCGTTTCGGCGGCATGATCAAGGACTTCAACGCGGCCGACTGGCTCAGCGTGAAGGACGTCAAGCGCACCGATCCGTTCATTCATTATGGTGTCGCGGCCGCCAAGCAGGCGGTCCGGGATGCCGGGTTGGAAATCACCGACGACAACCGCGAGCGCATCGGCATCTGCGTGGGCTCCGGCATCGGTGGTATCGGCAGCATCGAAGACGAATGTCGTGCCCTGCACGCCAGCGGCCCCAAGCGGGTGTCGCCGTTCTTCGTGCCCAGTTCGATCATCAACATGATCTCGGGCTATATCTCGATCGATCTCGGGATTACCGGCCCCAACATCGCCACCGTCACTGCCTGCACCACGGCCACGCACGCCATCGGTATCGGCGCGCGTCTGATCCAGGCGGGCGATGCCGACGTGTTCATCGTCGGTGCGGGTGAGGCGGGTTCGGCACCGGCCGGGCTGGCAGGGTTCTGTCAGGCCCGTGCGCTGTCGACGCGCAACGACGATCCCGAGCGTGCAAGCCGTCCCTGGGACAAGGATCGCGATGGCTTCGTCCTCGGCGACGGTGCCGGCGTACTGGTGATCGAGGATCTAGAGCACGCACAGAAGCGCGGCGCCACGATCTATGCCGAGCTGATCGGCTTCGGCATGTCCGGCGACGCGTATCACATCACGCTGCCCGGCAATAACGGTGCGCGTCGCTGCATGCAGAACACGCTGCGCGATGCCGGCATCAATCCGGAACAGGTCGATTACGTCAACGCCCACGGCACCTCGACGCCGGCCGGCGATCCGGGCGAGTCGAACGCGATCAAGGAAGTGTTCGGCGAGCACGCCTACCAGCTGTCGGTCAGCTCGACCAAGTCGATGACCGGGCATCTGCTCGGAGCGGCTGGCGGCATCGAAGCGATCTTCTCGGTGCTGTCGCTGCGCGATCAGATCGTGCCGCCGACGATCAACCTCGACAATCCGGACGAGGGTTGCGATCTCGATTACACGCCGCACACAGCCAAGGAACGGAAGCTCGACATCGTCGTGTCCAACTCCTTCGGTTTCGGGGGCACCAACGGCAGCGTCGCCTTCAAGCGCTTCAGCTGATCTCGCGCGCGCATGATGTTGCGCGTCGATCAGCCCGGGCTCGTTGATCTGCTGTCGCTGCACCGGCAGTCGCCGGCGCGCTATCCCTTCCTGCTGCAAAGCATTGCCGGCCATCCGCAGTCCGGCCGCTGGGATCTGCTGTTCGCGTTTCCCGGCGAGTCGCTGAGCCTCCAGCACGGGCAATTGCACGGCCCGCACGCCGACGCCGTCGACTTCTTCGCCGCGCTGGACCGCTGGGTCGATGAAGTCGGCGTTATTGCAAGCGACAAGGCACTGGGCGAACTGCCGTTTCACGGCGGCTGGTTCTTTGCGCTGGGTTACGAAGCCGCGCAACAGGTCGAACCGACGCTGCGCCTGCCACCGTCGCCCCATGATTTTCCAGATGCGCTTGCGGTGCGCTGCACAGCCGCGATCCTGATCGACCGCGAACGCGGCGTGACGCATCTGCTCGCCGAGCAGGGCGAGGCGCAATTGCAGACCTTGCGCGCCGACCTTGCCGCCGCCACGACGGTGCAGCCCGGGCAGGGTGGTGTCTCCGACGTCAGCGAAGATCCGCCGCAGGACTATCTCGACGGCGTCACCCGGATCGTCGATTACCTGCGTGCCGGCGATATCTTCCAGGCCAATCTGTCGCGTGCCTGGCAGGCGCAACTGGCGCCGGACGTCGATGCCGCGGAACTGTACGCGCGCCTGCGTGAATCCAATCCGGCGCCGTTCGCCGGGCTGCTGCGCTGGGGCGATGCGGCGATCATCAGTTCCTCGCCGGAACGTCTGCTGCAGCTCGATAACGGCGAGGCGCAGACGCGCCCGATTGCCGGCACCCGCGCGCGCGGCGGTGATGACGCCGCCGACCAGCTGCAGCGCCAGCACCTGATCGGCAACCTCAAGGAACGTGCCGAGCACGTGATGCTGATCGATCTCGAGCGCAACGATCTGGGCCGGATCTGCGAGCCGGGATCGGTTGCCGTCACCGAGCTGATGACCCTGGAAACCTATGCTCACGTGCATCACATCGTGTCCAACGTGCGCGGCCGTCTGCGTGCCGGCGTCGGGCCCGGTGCGGCACTGCGCGCGGTGTTTCCGGGCGGCACCATCACCGGCTGCCCCAAGGTGCGTGCGATCGAGATCATTGCCGAACTGGAAAAAACCGGGCGCGGGCCGTATACCGGCAGCATGGGTTACCTGTCCCGCGATGGCCGTCTCGATAGCAACATCCTGATCCGCAGCCTGGTCTGGGCGCCGGGTCGCGTCAGCCTGCGCTGTGGCGCCGGCATCGTGGTCGATTCGCAGCCGCAGGCAGAACTCGACGAAACGCGCGCCAAGGCGCGGGGGCTGCTGCTGGCGCTGGGCATCGCGCCATGAACCCGAACCTGCTGTTCAACGGACGGGCGCCGGATGATGCCGCCGCGCTCGCCAGCAGTCGTGGATTGCATTACGGCGACGGCGTGTTCCGCACGCTGCTGGTGTGGGACGGAACCTGTCTCGATTGGCCGCAGCAGCTCGAGAAACTCGCGGCCGATGCCCGCGCTCTGGAACTGGCGATGCCGGATCAGGCCGTGCTCACGGCCGAAGCCGGGACGCTCGCCGCAGGGCAGTCACGTGCGGTGCTCAAGATCCTGCTGTGGCGGCGCACGCAGGGGCGCGGTTATGCGCCCGGTACCGATCAGGCCGAGCGCCTGCTGCAGTTGTCGCCGGCGCCCGCGTACCCCGCCAGCTGCTGGCAGCAGGGCATCCGCGCCACACTGGCGCGCACGCCGCTGTCGATACAAGCGCATCTGGCCGGGATCAAGCACCTCAACCGGCTCGATCAGGTGCTGGCCAGCCGCGACTGCCGTGACGGCGCGCTGGAAGCGCTGATGTGCGACGACCGTCAGCAGCTGATCTGCGGCAGCCGCAGCAACCTGTTCTGGGTCCGTGACGGCCAGGTGCACAGTGCGGCGCTGGACCGTTGCGGCGTATCGGGCATGATGCGTGCCCGGGTGATCGCGCAATGTCACGCGCTGAACCTCAGGTTTGCGGAGGCATCGCTGCCGCTGGCCGAAGTGGCGACCGTGGAAGAAGCGTTCGTGAGCAATAGCCTGATCGGGATCTGGCCCTTGCAGGCACTGGATCAGACGTCGTGGCGCGCGCCGGGGCCGCGTACCGTGCAATTGATGAATGCGCTGCGACACCCGCGGCTGGAGTCACCGTGATGCGATTCGTGTTTCGCCTGATCCTGCTGCTGGTCCTGGGCGCCGCGCTGCTGGCCTGGGACGTGCAGCGGCAGTTGCACCTGCCATTGCCGCTGACTGCCGAGACCTCGCTCGATATCCCCAAGGGCCGCGCATTCTCCGCGGTCATCGGCGACATGGACCAGCGCGGGCTGCTGCCCTCGGCGCGTGCGGCGCTGTACCTGCGCGCCTACGTGCGCCTGAAAAATCATGGCGGACGGATCAAGAGCGGCGAATATGTGCTCGCGCCGGGAGTCACCCTGGTGCAGGCGGTGGAACTGTTCGTGTCCGGACGCACCTTGCTGTACGAGCTGCGGTTCGTCGAGGGCTGGACCTTCGCGCAGGCGATGGCGCAACTGCGTGCGCACCCGCAGCTGCGCCACACGCTGCCGGACCTGCGGGCGGAAACCGTGATGACCGCGCTCGGACATCCCGGCATGCATCCGGAAGGGCGCTTCTTCCCGGATACCTACCGCTTCTCGCGCGACACGCCGGACCTCACCGTGCTGCGCAATGCGTTCGAGGCGCAGGCGCGCATTCTCGACAGCGAGTGGCAGCAGCGCGCCGCCAACCTGCCGTACGCCTCGGCGGAAGAGGCGCTGATCATGGCCTCGATCATCGAAAAGGAAACCGGCCTTGCCAGTGAGCGCGGCGAGATCGCCGGCGTGTTCGTGCGCCGACTGGGGCTGGGCATGCGTCTGCAGACCGACCCGACCGTGATCTACGGCATCGGCGAAACCTTCGATGGCAACATCCGCCTGCGTGACCTGCGCACCGACACGCCCTACAACACCTACACCCGCGGCGGCCTGCCACCGACGCCGATCTGTCTGCCCGGCCGCGCCGCGATCCACGCCGCGCTGCATCCGCAGGAAGGGCGCAGCCTGTTCTTCGTCTCCCGCGGCGACGGCTCGCATGTGTTCTCGGAGACTCTGGATCAGCATAATGCGGCGGTACGGCGCTACCAGCTGAAGCAACCGTGAGTCTCATGCAGTGAACACCATCGGGCGATTCATCACCCTGGAAGGCGGCGAGGGCGCGGGCAAGTCGACGCAGGCGCGCTTCATCCGCGACTGGCTGCAGGCGCAGCACCGCAGCGTGGTGCTGACCCGCGAGCCGGGCGGCTCGCCGCTGGCCGAAGCGATCCGCGGCCTGGTGCTGAATGACTGGGAAGAAGGCATCGCCCCGGCCACCGAAGCGCTGCTGATGTTCGCCGCGCGCGCCGCGCATGTCCGCAGCACCATCCTGCCGGCACTGCGTGCGGGCAGCGATGTGATCTGCGATCGCTTCACCGACTCCAGCTACGCCTATCAGGGCGCCGGCAAGGGCGTCGATGAATCCGCGCTGGCCGCACTGGAGTCGCTGAGTCTCGAAGGCCTCAGGCCGGATCTGACCTTGATCTTCGATCTGCCGCCGAGCGTGGGCCTGGCGCGTGCGCAGGCACGCGGTGACGCCAACCGCTTCGAGGCGGAAACGCTGGAATTCATGGAGCGCGTGCGTGCCGGCTTTCTGCGGCGTGCGGCGCAACAGCCGCAGCGTTATGCCATTGTCGACGCTGCGGCCGATCAGGCGGCAGTGCAACAGGCCGTGGTAAAAATACTGGAGTCGCGTTTGTGAGCGGTTTGTCGATCCCGCTGCCCTGGCAGCAAGCACTGTGGCTGGAACTCAGCTCGCTGACCTTGCAGCAGCGCCTGTCGCACGCGCTGTTGCTGACCGGGCCTGCGGGCATCGGCAAGCGTCACTTCGCACGGGCGCTGGCGGCATTCCTGCTTTGCGAGTCGCGCAGCGGTTATGCCTGCGGCAAGTGCCGTTCGTGCATGCAGCTTGCGGTGGGCAGTCATCCCAATGCCAGCGTCCTGAGTCCGCATGGATTTCTTGGCCTGGCACTGACCGCGGACGGCCATCATGAACAAGGCCTGGTGCACTGGCAGCCGGACGAAGATCGCAAGAGGCGCGACATCTCGATCGAAGCGGCGCGCCAGATGATCGAACGGATGACGCTGTCGAATCATTACGGCGGTTCCAAGGTCATCATCATCGACCCGGCCGAAGCGCTGAACACCAACAGCGTCAACGCGCTGCTCAAGACCATCGAAGAACCGCCGGCAAAGACCCATCTGCTGCTGGTGTCCGAACGGCCACAATCGCTGACCGCCACCCTGCGCAGCCGCTGCCAGCAGATCCGCTTCGGCGCGCCGAGCGAAGACGAATCACGCGCCTGGCTGCAGCAGGCCGGCGTCAGCGACATCGACGTGCTGCAGGATGTGCTGGGCGCACCGCTGCGGGCGCTGGAACTGGCCAGCGGCGATGGCCTGGCCCTGCGTCGCGAGTGGACGGAATTGTGGACCGCCGTGGCCAAGCAGCGGCGCGACCCCTTGTCCGCCGCCGTGGCCGTCGGCAAGGAACAGATTGCCGAGCACCTGCGCTGGGCCCGCACCTGGCTGATCGGCCTGCTGCGCGCCGCGGTACGTGACGGCGCCGGCGAGCGCAGCGCCGCACTGGAACAGATGCTTGCGGAAGTGATCGAAGCGCAGCGGCGTGCCACCGGCAACGCGCAGCCGCAGTTGCTGATGGAATCGCTGCTGGTGCAATGGCTGCGCCTGGGACGTCACGGCCTGGCCGCTTGATCCTCATGCCGGGAGCCGGCGTGAAATCGGTTAGAGTGCAATGAAATCAAGACGCAAGGGAACGGCACAGGCATGAGTACCCCTCCGCGCTCGGGTGGCGCACAGCCGGGCATTCTGACGCTCAACATCAAGGACAAATCGGCGCTGTACGTCGCGTACATGCCGTTCGTTAAAAACGGTGGTTTGTTCATCCCCACCGCCAAGGAATACCGCCTCGGCGACGAGGTCTTCATCCTGCTGACCCTGATGGAAAATCCCGAGCGCATTCCCGTCGCCGGAAAAGTGGTGTGGCTGACACCGCGCGGCGCACAGAACAAGCGCGTGCAGGGGATCGGCGTGCAGTTCAGCGTGCAGGACAGCGGTGCAACGCAGAAGAAAATCGAGTCACTGCTGGTGGGCGCCCTGGGCGCCGATCGTCCAACGCATACGATGTAGGCCGCGCCGGTTCCGGGACAATCCGTACCGGACATTTCAATTCCCTGCGGGTCGTGCTCCCTCTCGCTGGTCCTGCTCCCTTTCCCCGCGAGCGGGAGAGGGTTGGGGTGAGGGGCGCGGCCTCCGCTCCGGCAAGAGCACCATCCGGAATCCGGAAAAGCTACAACGTCGCTGGCAGCCCCTGATCGAGCACGTAGGCGTCAAAGCCTTTCTGCATCAGCACGAACACGCCGACGGAACTGCGTCGTCCGGTATCGCAGCAGACGATCCACTTGGTGTTGCTGTCCAGCGTATTCAGCTTCATCCGCAGCAGATACAGCGGCAGATTCAAGGCGCCGGGCAGGGGGCTGTTCTGAAACTCCGTGGGCAGGCGCACATCCAGCCACTTGGCCTGTCCGCTATCGACCAGCGCCTTGGCTTCGGCATAGGCCACGCGCCGCGCCAGCGGCTCGTTCAGCAGCTTGCGGAAATCATCCTTGCTCAGACGCATCAACTTGCAGCGGGTGAGGGCAGTCACCGAAGCATTGCGCCGGGTATCGGAAATCAGTGCTTCTTCGCCAAAGCAGGAACCCGCATCCAGCTCCGCCAACCGCACCGCTTTCTGGTTGGGCTGCTCGCGCGTGACGATGCAGCGGCCGGACATCATCACGTAAAAGAAATCGCCATCGTCACCTTGCTTGACGATCACCGCACCGGGCTCGAAGCGCACTTCCTGCATGCGCAGAAACATGGCCTGCAGATTGGATGGCGGCACCAACTGGAACGTGCGCATCTGCAGCAGCTTGGTCATCCAGTCGTCCTCCTCGCTGCCGTTGCCGGCATTGAGATCGCTGACCTCGAACGAACCCGTCTGGTCCCAGGTCAGCATCACATCGAGCAAGCCGGCATCCACCACCAGATAACGCACCGCCGTGGCGCAGCGTGCCGTCACCTTGCGCGGCGACTGATGCGCCAGCCGGTGAAACGAGGCCGGCTCACCGGCGCGGACCCGGGCAATGCCCTTGCCGGCGGCGTCGAGCAGATGCACTTCGCCCTCAAGGACAAACAGCGCGCTGTGCACCGCATCGCCTACGCTGAACAGCACCTCGCCCACGCGTGCCGTGGCAATCGAAGACTTGCGCGCGAGATCCGTCTGGCTATCCGGCCGCAAGGCGTTGAGCGGCACATAATTCTTGAATAACGCCGTGTCCACGCTGGCTTCCGACGACATGGGACCAAAAGGGTAGATAAAGATGCCGGGAATGCTAGCACGCAGCATTCCAGAACGAAGCCGGGCCAGGGAAGCGCTGGGCAACTCCAAGTATCACGGGTCATACCGGCGAAAGCCGGTATCCAGTCCTTCAAGAGCATTGAGTTGGTTGCCACTGGATTCCGGCTTTCGCCGGAACGACGGCTTGATCAGCACGTCCCAGGGAGGCTGCGCACTGTCCGGCGCAGTCAGATGAATCGAGATACATGCGCTGCAGTGGCGGCCTCTCGATAGTGCGCAGCCTCCCCGTGGGACACCTTGCGCTGCGCGCAAGGCAGTGCGAAGCCTCCCGTGGGACTCGAGGCGAACGGAGTGTGTGTGGTGGTACCTGGGCAGCGCTTCCTTAGAGCCTCGATTGAAGATCGGTGATGTTCTTCCGGATGCAATCGGAAATCCGGGCGGCGATCGGGAACACGGCCGCGGGCGTGTCTTCGCGCTGCAGTTCCCGATCAACGATCACTAATGCTGCTTGCACACGCTTGCAGGCAGCGTGAATTTCGGAGCGCAGGGCCGCAGGCCGGATCATGACGTCGCCCGCCATGGCATCGATCTGCTGGGACCCCAGTTCCTCCATCAAGAGTGCACCGCCCAGACGCTGTGGGAATTCCTGATCGATATCGGGATAGAGCTGCGTGCACACCAGATCGTAGGCGGGGGCAAGTTCCGCCTTGTGGCCGCTGCGCATGAGGGAGTAGTTCTTTGCGTGGCTGTCGCGGTTGCCGATGAGGATGTTGAAGATGACGAGGAAAAGCAGCGCGCGGCGCGACGCCACCGGAATGGCGATCTGCTCCGGGTTGTTGCAGAACTCGAACATCTGCCGCAGCGTCACGCCGTCCTGCTGCTCGTACTTGGCCGCGCGCGGACGC
>JBEBWZ010000061.1:0-20129 GCA_040391865.1 Solimonas flava | reverse complement strand
GTGGCGCGCATGCTGCATGGCGTGTCGCTGTCGTTCACCACGCATTGGAAGTTCGGACGCTTCTACGGCACCCTGCTGACCTTCATTCTGTTGCTGGTGGTGGGCCTGCTGTGCCTGTGGCGCGGTGTCGGCGTGCTGCTGGTCTGATCCTGGAAGCTAAATGGAAGACAACACCGGCGGTGCCTATCGCTTGGCGGAGCTTGCAGCGCGCCAAGCGCGTGCGCTGGCGATGGGCGGCGATGACAAGATCGCGCGCCAGCACGCCAAGGGGCGCCTGACCGCGCGCGAGCGCATCGCGCAGCTGCTGGACCCGGACAGTTTTCAGGAACTGGGCCTGCTGGCGCACAGCGACCTGCCGGAGGCGGCGGACAAGACGCCGGCCGATGGCAAGATCTGCGGCTTCGGCACCATCGACGCGCGCACGGTCTATGTCGGTGCGGACGACGTGACGGTGATGGCCGGTGCGGGTGGGCGCATCGGCGTCGGCAAGCAGCTCAAGGCCATGCACTACGCGATCGAGAAAGGCTTTCCCTGCGTGCAACTGGGCGATGCCGGTGGTGCGCGGGTGCCGGACATCATGGGCTCGGTCGGGATGATGAGCATGGTGTATCCCATCGTGGATACGCTGCCGCGCGATCGTCGCGTGCCGCTGGTCACCGCGATCATGGGCGAATGCTTCGGGGGCTCCACCTGGACCGCATCGCTGTCCGACATCGTGATCCAGGTGAAAGGCACAGCCATGTGTGTCGGTGGCCCCTCGATCCTGGAAGTGGCGACCGGCGAGAAAGCGAGCACCGAGGAACTGGGCGGCTGGGAACTGCATGCGAAAGTCACCGGCCAGGTGGACCTGTTTGCGGCCGACGACACCGAGGCGCTGTCGCTGGTGCGGCGCGCGCTGAGCTACTTTCCGTCGAATGCGCGAGAACTGCCGCCGATAGTGAGCGTGGGTGACGATCCTGAGCGCAGGCTCGATGACGTGTTCGAGCGCGTGCCGGAAGATCCGCGCCGCGTCTACGACATGCACCGGCTGATGGAAGACATCTGCGATCCGGGCAGCATCCTGGAACTCAAGCCGCAGTACGACGGCAGCCTGATCACCGCGCTGGCGCGGCTCGATGGCCGTGTGGTCGGCATCCTCGCCAACAATCCCAAGGTCACGGCTGGCGCAATGGGACCGGGCGCCTGCGAGAAGGCCACCAGCTTCATCTGCCTCTGCGACAGCTTCCATATCCCGCTGGTGTTCCTGCACGACACGCCGGGTTTCTTCGTCGGCAAGCGCGCGGAGGAGGGCAAGATGCCACTGAAGATCATGACCATGATCGAGGCACTGCATCAGAGCACGGTGCCGCGCATCAGCGTGATCGTGCGCAAGTCCTATGGCATGGCCCACTGCAACATGGCCGGCGGCAACATGGGCAGCGACCTGGTGCTGGCCTGGCCCACGGCCGATGTCTCGTTCATGGCGCCCGCGGTGGCGGTCAACGTGGTGCATGGCCGCAAGCTGGCGCAGATGGACGATCCCGCCGCGGCGCGACAGGCGTTCATGGACGAGATCGGCCGCGCCAATGCGCCCTGGGAGGCAGCAGGCCGCAACTTCATCGACCGTGTGATCGATCCTTGCGATACGCGTGTGGAGCTGATCCGCGGCTTGCGTCGCGCTGCCGGGCCCGATGGTGAGAGTGGTCGCAGCCGGCGCAAGCTGGCCAACTGGCCGCGCATGTCATGAAAATGAAGAAGCCGTTCTCCCCCTCCTGCGAGCGCAATCGCGATCCTTTGCTCACTGTGCTGCGGCAACACTTCGCCGATCGCACGCGGGTGCTGGAGATCGGCAGCGGCACCGGCCAGCACGCGGTGCATTTTGCGGAAGGCTTGCCGCAGCTGAGCTGGCAGGCGTCGGATTGCGCAGAGCATCTGCCGGGCATACGCGCGTGGCTTGACGACGCGGCATTGCCCAACACGCCGGCGCCGCTCGAGTTCGACGTCAATCAATCGGATTGGCCGGCGTCACGCTACGACGCCGTGTTCACCGCCAACACGCTGCACATCATGTCCTGGCCGGAAGTGGAACGCCTGTTCCGGCAGTTGCCGCAGCTGCTGACCGCGCAGGCGCGCGTGGTCATCTACGGGCCGTTCAAATATGCCGGTCGTTTCACCAGCGCCAGTAATGCGGATTTCGACGACTGGCTTCGTGCTCGCGATCACCATTCCGGCATCCGCGATTTCGAAGCGGTCGATGCGCTGGCGCAGCAGATCGGTCTGGTATTGCAGCAGGACCATGCGCTGCCGGCCAACAACCAGTGCCTGGTCTGGCAGCGGCAAGCAGCATGAGTCGCAAGCCTGCGGTCGCGGTTGCAGCGGCCTGCCCCTGTGGCAGCGGACGGACCTATGCGCTGTGCTGTGCGCCGCTGCATGAAGGGGCCGCGGCGCACAGCGCGGAAGCCCTGATGCGTTCCCGCTACAGCGCCTACGCGCTTCGCCGCGCGCCATACCTGCTGGCGACCTGGCATGCGTCGACACGGCCCACGGAGTTGGCACTGGACGAGGGCGCCGAGAAAACCACCTGGCTTGGACTCAAGCTGCTGCGCCACCTGCAGACGGACGACGAGCACGCGGTGGTGGAATTCGTCGCGCGCCACCGCGTCGGCGGTGGCAGCGCGCAGCGCCTGCACGAGCTCAGCCGTTTTGTGCGTGAGGGCGAGCGCTGGTACTACGTCGACGGCACGTTTCCACAGGGCAAGCCCTAGGGCTTCGCCGGCTTGCGCTTCCCGGGGTAATTCGCAGGGGTTTCCTGAATGCGAGCGGATGGTTCGATGCGCAGGTGCGCGCGCAGCCAGGCGGCAAAATGGTCCAGCGGCAGCTTCCCTTCGGCCAGGGCGAGAATGTTCAGATATCGATCTTCGGCGCTTGCCTGCAACTCGGCCCCATTGAGCGCGATAAACACGCGACAACAGACATAGGCCGTGCGCTTGTTGCCGTCCACGAACGGATGGTTGCGCGCCAGGCCATAGGTGAGACTGGCAGCAAGGTCCGCCAGATCGGGTTCCGGGTCACCGTAGGCATGCAGTTGTTGCGGGCGTGCGAGCGCCGATTGCAGCAGATTGTCATCGCGGACACCGGGACTGCCGCCATGCTCGGCCAACTGGCGATCATGAATTGCCAGCGCCAGTCGCCGATCAATCCAGACGATCATCAGCTGTCCGCCAGCCGCCGCAGCAGATCGCGGTCCTCGCGCATCACCCGCTCCGCCACCTCCATCTGCGCTGCAAAAGCCGGGTCATAGGCCTGCAGCTTGAAGCCGTCCGGCAGCTCGGTGACATAGAGCGCGTCGCCCTTGTCCAGGCGCAAGCGGGCGAGCAGTTCCTTGGGCAGAACCACGCCTGCGGAATTGCCGATGGTGGTGATCTTGAGTTTCATGGCGCGCTCCTGGGTCGATTTATTATAACGCCTGTATGTACGCCTTGGGGAAGGGTGGCTTAAAATGCGGCCCCGCCCATTCTTTCGGTTCCAAGATGACCCCGACGCTGCGCTGCGAAATCATTCCGGTCACGCCGTTCCAGCAGAACTGCTCGTTGCTGTGGGATGCCTCGACCCTGCGTGGCGCCCTGGTCGATGCCGGTGGCGAGATCGAGCGGCTGCTGGCGCGCGTGGCGCATCACGGCGTGACCCTGGAAAAGCTGCTGGTGACGCATGGCCATCTGGATCACGCCAGTGCCGTCTGCGAACTGGCCGAGCGCCTGCAGATTCCGATTGAGGGGCCGCATGAAGACGACCGCTTCTGGATAGAGGGTCTGCCGGAAGCGGCGGCGCGCTACGGCTTTCCGCCGGCGCGCAGTTTCGAGCCGGATCGCTGGTTGCAGCAGGGCGATACCGTGACGCTGGGCGCACTGACGCTGAACGTCATTCATTGTCCGGGGCATACGCCGGGCCATGTGGTGTTCCATCACCCGGAATCGCAGCTGGCGCTGGTGGGCGACGTGCTGTTCGCCGGCTCGATCGGGCGCACTGATTTCCCGCGCGGCAATCACGAAGACCTGATCCGCTCGATCCGCGAACGGCTGTTTCCGCTCGGTGACGAGATCCGTTTCGTGCCGGGGCACGGGCCGATGTCGAGCTTTGGCGACGAGCGTCGCAGCAATCCGTTTGTGGCGGATCGCCGCTACGGCTGAGGTTGTCGGCGACGGTTTTAACGCACAACGCCCGCATTGCGCGGGCGTTGTGCGTTACAGCCTGATGCCATTCAGCGCTTGGGCGCGTGCTTCGGCCGTGGTTTGCCGGCATGCGCCGGACGGGCACCGTGAGGTGCCGGACGCGGACCGCCCGAGCGACCGGCGCGGAGCGGGGCGCTGGCCACCGCTTCGCTGGCAACCTGGATCTTCAGCTGGCGACCCGAGACCCACACCTTCTGCAGGTGCTGGAAGATCTTGCGCGGCATGCCTTCCGGCAGATCCACCAGGCTATGGTCATCGAGAATCTCGACGCGGCCGATGTATTCGCTCTCGAGTCCGGCCTCATTGGCCAGTGCGCCGACGATGTTGCCCGGCTTCACGCCATGACGCAGGCCGACATCGATGCGATAGGTTTCCATGCCCTCCGCCTTCTGAGCGGGACGGCGCGGGCGCTCGCTGCGCTCGGTGTTCGGTGCGCGGGATGCTTCTGGCGCGGTGTCGTTGGCGCGGCTCTCGAAGGGCAGCTTGGGCGCGGCGGACGGCATTGCGCGCTCCGTTTCCGCAGGCCGCGGGGCCGGGCGCTCGAAGGACCGCGGTGTGGACGGGCCATCGCTGAAGGTCTTGCGGGAAACCGATGTCGGGCTGCCGTGGTGATGCGGGGCATCGGCAGGTGCATTTTCCAGCAGCAGCGGCTGATCGCCCTGCGCCAGGCAGGCCAGCGCTGCGGCAATCTCGGTGGCCGCTACGCCGTGCTCGGCTTCGTACTGCGCAATCAGATCGCGATAACGATCCAGCTTCTTGTTTGCCAGCGTATCGGTGATGGTCTGCTTGAAGCGGGCGATGCGCTGGTCGTTGACCGCGTCGACCGACGGCAGGTCCATGCGAGCAACCGACTGTCGCGTTGCCCGTTCGATCGCGCGCAGCAGATGCTTCTCGCGCGGTGCCATGAACAGGATCGCGTCGCCATTGCGGCCGGCGCGCCCGGTGCGACCAATGCGATGGACGTAGGATTCGGTGTCGGTCGGGATGTCGTAGTTGATGACGTGGCTGATGCGCTCGACGTCGAGGCCGCGTGCGGCGACGTCGGTGGCGACCACGATATCGAGCTGGCCATTCTTCAGGCGGGCAATCGTGCGCTCACGTTGCGCCTGGGCGATATCGCCGTTCAGTGCTGCCGCCGAGAAGCCGCGCGCCGCCAGCTTTTCCGCCAGTTCGGCCGTCGCCAGCTTGGTACGCGCGAAGATGATCATCGCATCGAAGGTTTCGGCTTCGAGGATGCGGGTCAGGGCGTCGAGCTTCTGCATGCCGCTGACCAGCCAGTAGCGCTGGCGGATATTGGTCGCGGTCGTGGTCTTCGACGCGATCGTGACTTCGGCGGGGTCGCGCAGATAGGTCTGCGCAATGCGGCGGATCGCCGGCGGCATGGTGGCCGAGAACAGCGCGACCTGCCGCTGTTCGGGGACCTGCTGCAGGATCCATTCGACTTCCTCGATGAAGCCCATGCGCAGCATTTCGTCGGCTTCGTCGAGCACCAGGTGCGTCAGGTTGTCGAGCTTGAGCGTGCCGCGCTTGAGATGGTCGACCACCCGCCCCGGGGTGCCGACGATCACCTGCACGCCGCGCTTCAGGGCGCGCAGCTGCGGTTCATAGCTCTGGCCGCCATAGATCGGCAGCACGTGGAAATCGCGGATGTGCGAGGCGTAGCGCTGGAATGCTTCGGCAACCTGGATCGCCAGTTCGCGCGTCGGTGCCAGCACCAGCACCTGCGGCTTGTGCAGGCCGATGTTGAGCAGCGACAGGATCGGCAGCGCAAATGCGGCGGTCTTGCCGGTGCCGGTCTGGGCCTGGCCGATGATGTCGCGGCCGGAGAGGATTTCGGGAATGCACGCGCTCTGGATCGGCGAGGGCGTTTCATAGCCGACGTCTTCCAGCGCCTTGAGCACCGGCTCCGAAAGTGCCAGATCGCGGAAACGGAGAGTGGCAGGAGCGGCGGCGTCGGACATGGGTAGAACCTTCTTGGGTGGGGGGACAACTCTGGACGAGAGCAAACCCCAGCGCAGAGACCGCCATTTTACCTTGTGCCGATGCTTGCCGTCGGCGATCGCGACCGTTTGCCGCCACAATGGTGCTTCCCGTTCGCCCCAAGGAGCCTGCCATGAAGCTGCCACGCATCGTTTCTCTGCTGGGATACGCCGGGCTGATTCCCTTTCTGATCGCGCCGCTCTGGCTCAGTTTTGCGCCGCAGAGCGCGCCGCCGTGGCTCGATACCGTCTGGCACGCCTATGTGGCGATGGTCGCCGGATTCATGGCCGGCACCTTCTGGGGTTTCGCCCTGCCGGCCGTCGAAGGTCCGGCCGGGCTGCTCGGGCTGGCGATCGCCGCCGTCCTGATGCTGCTGGCCTGGGGCGCGTTGTCGCTGCCGTTCTATTGGTCGCTGATCGCGCTGGCGCTGGTCTTCCTGCTGTTGCTGCTCGCCGATTTCTGGCGCGAGCGCACGCTGGACACCATCGGCGGCTACTTTGCGTTACGCACCACGCTCACGGTCGGCGTGCTGGTCGCCATTGTCTGGCGGCTGCTGCTGTAGGTCAGGCGCCGGGATTCGGGATTCGGGATTTGAGATTTGAGATGGGGGCAAGCCCGCGTCCACGAATCCCCAATCCCAATTTCCCGATCCAGTCCCTCAAGCCCGCCGCGTTTCGATCTGCACGCCCGCCTTCAGCGTCAGCGTCACCGGGGTCTTCTCCGCGATCTCCAGCAGCCGGATCCACTGCACCGCTTCGACCCGGCCATCGGCGCTGAGCTGGCGGTCGATGCGGGTGTCGCCTTCGCGGTTCTTCAGCAGTTGCAGTTCAACCTTCAACTGCCCCAAATCCCAGCCCTTGCGTTCGGCATACATGCGCAGCGTGATCGCAGTGCAGGCGCCAAGACTGGCCAGCAGCAGATCGTAGGGCGTAGGGCCGGTATCACCGCCGCCGGCGGCAGCCGGCTCGTCCGCCAGCAGTTGGTGCCGGCCGGTGGTGACGGCATGGCGGTAGTTGGCGCCGTCGGAAACGACATGGGCGGTTGCGATCTGCTTCATGAATTAACTCCTGTCTCCGTGATCCACGGTGGCGGGGGCGCCACCAGACGCGCGCCGTCATAACCCTGCACGCTGCCGAAATAATCCTTGCCTTCGTTCCAGTCCCGTGTCGCCTGCTCGATCTCCTGCCGCGTGCGCGCCACGAAATTCCACCAGATCAGAAGCTCCTCGCGGAACGGCTCGCCGCCGATCAGCAGCGTGCGCGCCGCAGCATGGGTGGCGATGGCAACCCGCTCGCGGCCCGGCGGCAGATACAGCAGCGTGCCCGGCAGCAGCGTTTCGCCGTCGACCTGCAGCGCGCCTTCGAGCACCAGCAGTGCGTGCTCGAAATCGCTGCGCAGCGGCAGCACGCTGTGCGCCGCGTCCTGCGTCAGCAGTTCCAGGCCGACCATCGGGGTATGCACCCGCACCGGGGAGCGCTCGCCGAGCAGTTCGCCGACCAGAATCGTGAGCTTGAAGCCGTCGCGCTCCAGCGCGGGAACGCTGGGGTAATGCTCGAACGATGGCGCCATCCGACGCTGCGCTTCCGGCAGCGCAATCCACAGCTGCGCGCCATGCAGGATCGGCGAGCGGGGCTCGGGCGATTCCTCGGAGTGCGAGATGCCGCGACCGGCGGTCATCAGATTCACGGCGCCGGGGCGAATCACCTGCTCATAGCCGAGGCTGTCGCGATGCAGGATCTCGCCGGCAATCGGCCAGGTGAAAGTCTGCAAGCCGATGTGCGGGTGCGGACCGACGCGCATGCCACGCCCGCCCGAGGTATCGACCGGGCCAAAGTGATCGAAGAAACACCAGGTGCCGACCGTGCGTCGCAGGCGGCTGGGCAGGGCGCGACGGATCATCAGGTCCTCGCCAAGCACGGAGTCGCGGGTTTCGATGTGCTGCACGTCGGAAGTACTCATGGCTGGTTTCAGTTCGGAAAGGGGATCGGCGCCGCTCATGCGGCGAGCTTGCCGTCGCGGTAATCGGCCAGTGCCTGTTCGATCTCTTCGCGGGTGTTCATCACGAACGGGCCGTACTGCACCACCGGCTCGTTCAGCGGCCGCGCCGCCAACAGGATCAGGCGCGCACCGCCGGCACCGCCGGAAACGGTCGCGACATCTCCGCTGCGCGACAGCACGCCGGCAGCGTGAGTCTTCAGCTCGCGTGCGCCTTGGGCATCGTGCACCGCTGCGCTGCCTTCATAGACATACAGAAAGGCGTTGTACGGTTCCGGGATTGGCTGGCGCAACTGCGCGTTTGGCGGCAGATGCACGTCCAGGTACAGCGGGTCGGTGGCCATCGTATGGTCCGGATTCACCGGGCCGGCGATGCGCTGCTCGCCCAGCGTGATGGTTCCGGCGATGACCTTGACGCTGCCGCCGCCGGGCAGGGCAACGGTGGGAATCTCCGCAGCCGGGATATCGCGATAACTCGCCGGGTTCATCTTTTCATTGCCCGGCAGGTTCAGCCACAGCTGGAAGCCGCGCATGCGGCCGCTGTCCTGCTGCGGCATTTCCGAGTGGATGATGCCGCGTGCGGCGGTCATCCATTGCACGCCACCGCTCTTCAGCTCGCCGACGTTGCCCAGATGATCCTGGTGACGCATGTGGCCATCGAGCATATAGGTCACCGTCTCGAAGCCGCGGTGCGGGTGCGGCGGAAAGCCGGCGATGTAGTTGTCTGGATTCTCGGTGCCGAATTCATCCAGCATCAGAAACGGGTCCAGACGCAGCGCCGGACTGGCGCCGATCGAACGACGCAGCTTCACGCCGGCGCCGTCGGAAGTCTCCATGCCGGGAATGATCTGCTGCAGGGTACGGGTAGTCACGATGTTCTCCGGAAAAGGCCGCCAAGGTCCGTTTGCCACGCGCCGCTACCGGCGCGGATTCACAACCGGCGAACGGACCCTGACGGCGTGTCGCTCAAGTGCTCTTGAACAGCTTGGCGTCAAGGCTGTAGCGCCCCGCGCCGTGGGCCACCAGAAACAGGAAGCCGCCCGCCATCGCAAAATTCTTCATGAACAGGATCTGCTGTCCGGCGTCGGCCATGTTGTTATGGAACATCAGCGCCGACAGCACGCTGAATACCGCCAGGCCTAGTGCGGCGAGACGTGTCAGCAAACCGAGGATGATGGCGATGCCGCCCCCCAGTTCCACAAGAATCACCAGCGGCAGCAGGGCACTGGGGACCCCGGCCGACTGCATGTAGGCCTGAGTGCCTTCGTAGCCGCCGAGCTTGCCCCAGCCGGCCATGACGAAAATCGCGGCAATCAGGATGCGACCCAACAGCAGCAGCTGAGGCTGGAAACGGTCAAAAAAAGTATTCATCGCATGCTCCTCGTGATGGACGTCACTGACATGATTGTTCAGGCGGCGAGGCGTTCGATCTGCGCCGCCGCCTGTTGCAGCGCCTCACGCTTCGGCGCTTCACCGAGATTAAGCCCTTCCGCGTAAACAAACTCGATATCGGTGATTCCGATGAAATTGAAGAACGTCTTGACGAACCCGGTCTGGGTGTCGGCCGTCGTACCCTGATAATGGCCGCCACGCGCCGCCAGGATGTACAGCTTGGCGCCGCCGATCAGACCCTCGGGACCATTGGCGGTATAGCGAAAACTGATGCCGGCACGGGCCACGTGGTCGATATAGGCCTTCAACTGCGACGGCACGCCGAAGTTGTACATCGGCAGGCCGAGCACGATCACATCGGCGTTCTTGATCTCGTCGATCAGCGCCTGGCTCTCGGCGGCAATCGCCTGCTGCTCGGGGGTGCGTGCCTCAGGCGGGGTCAGAAACGCCTGGAAACGGTCCGCATCCAGATGCGGCAGCGGCTGCCTGGCGAGATCGCGGACCACCACCTGACTGTCCGGATGGTTGGCCTTCCAGGTTCTGACAAAGTTATCCACCAGCTTCGAGGACTGGCCGTCGCCGGAGAACAGGCTGGCGTTGATCTGCAGGAGGGTTTTCATGTGCGGCTCCACGGTGTGGTTGGTGTGGCCGCCATTTAAGTATTGATTTAATCGATGAAAAAGCGGAATTTATCGGCAATTGATATCTATTAAATCGATAATGAATCCAAAAATCTCGCTGGATCAATGGCATGCATTGGTGGCCGTGGTCGAGGCCGGTGGCTACGCGCAGGCGGCAGCCGCGATCTTCAAGAGCCAATCCACCATCACCTACGCCGTGCAGAAGATCGAACGCCTGCTCGGGCTCAAGGTTTTCGTGGTCGAAGGACGCAAGGCGAGGCTCACTGCCGAGGGTCAGGTGCTCTACCGCCGCGCCAGGACCCTGCTCGAAGAAGCGGCCGCGGTCGAACGGGGCGCCAGCAACATGGCCGCGGGCTGGGAGCCGGAAGTGCGACTGGCGGTGGAAGTGATCTTTCCGACCTGGCTGCTGTTGCAATGCTTCTCGCGCTTTGCGATGGAACGGCCGGAAACACGCATCCAGCTGCACGAGACCGTCCTCGGCGGCACGGGCGAGGCGCTGTTCGAAGGTCGCGTGGATTTTGCGATCTCCAGTCACATCCCGCCCGGTTTCATCGGCGATCACCTGATGCGCATGGCCTTCGTGCCTGCGGCCCATGTCGATCATCCGCTGCACCAACTCAAGCGCCCGCTGACGCACGACGATCTACGCCCGCACCGGCAACTGGTGATCCGCGATTCGGCGGTGCAGCGGCCTTATGAAAGCGGTGCCTGGCTTGGCGCCGATCAGCGCTGGACCGTCAGCCACAAGGCGACCTCGATCGCGGCTGCGGTGATGGGCATGGGCTTCGCGTGGTATCCGGTGGAAACGATCCAGAGCGAACTCGATCGCGGCGTGCTCAAGGCGCTGCCGCTGCGTGAAGGCGCAGAGCGCTACGCCGAGCTGTACCTGGTCTTTGCCGACCGCGACTATCACGGACGTGCCGCACGCCGGCTTGCCGACATCATCCGCGAGAGCGTGAACAGCCGGTGCAAGGAAGAAATGGATGAAGCTGCATCGCCGTCGGTTCCACCTGCGGCTTGAATCGATCTGTGTGAATGGCGGGGATTGGGGAACGCGGACTTCTGCCAATCCCCTATCCCTAATCTCCAATCCCGATCACCGCAGATCGGACTCAAGCGCGCAGCGCGGCGCCGACGCAGGGTAAGTGCCGGGCGCCTATCGCGCCCCGAGACCCGCATCAACTGGTCGGGCGCGCATACAGCACATAGTTACCGTTGCCGTCCGCCTCGATGCGCAGGGAAAAATAGTCACTCACGGCCCGCACGAAATCATCGGTCTCGCCAACGCGGAAAACACCGCTCATCTGCAAGGTGTTGATGCGATCGTCACCGATCATGACCTGCTGCGTGGAGTAACGATTGATCTCCGCCACCGCGCGGTCCAGCGGCTCGGCATCGAACATTAGCTTGCCGCCCAGCCACGCCACGCTGCGCTCGACAGGCGCAGCTTCAACGCGGGCCTCCTGCAGCTGTGCGCCATGCGTCAAGGCCACCCGCTCGCCAGCATGCAGCACCTTGGCCGCTTTCTCCGGAATGGCGCGGGCGCTGGCAGTGGGCGATCGCACGGTGTCGGTCACCATGACCGTTCCTTCGGCCACAGTCACCACCACGCCCTCATCACGCCGATAAACGTCGAAGGCCGTGCCGACGGCACGCACCACGCCATTGCCCGTCTCGACCTCGAACGGGCGCGACTCCTTCGCCACGCGAAAATAGGCTTGGCCGTGCTCCAGTCTCACCGTGCGGGTGTTCTCGGAATAACTCACGCGCAGACGACTGTCGGTATTCAGCGTGATCCGCGAGCCATCGGCCAGCATCACCGAGCGCTGTTCTCCGATGCCGGTCTGGTACGTCTGATTGGTGCGTGGCCACAGCAGCAGAAACACCACCGCCAGCGCCGTGACGCACACCGATGCAGCCATGGCCAGCGTGCGGCGGCGCGTTTCACGCGTGCGCTGCGTGCGTGCCTTGACGTTACGTGCGACAGCTTCGGCCTCTGCCGTCTTCGCCGTACGTGCTGCATCGCAGGTCGCCTCCGCCACTCTGCGATCGCCTGCGTAATCGCCACTGCTCGTCCAGAAGCGCTCGAAGCCCGCGTACGCGCGGCGGTGTTGCGGATCGGCGGCCAGCCACTGCTCGAAGCGCGCGCGATCCTGCTCGCTCACATCATCGGCGCGCAATCGCGCAAACCAGGCGGCCGCTTCGCGTGTTGCCGGATTGCCAGCCGCTTTTTTCCTGCGTGTGTTCTCAGTCATGGGCCATGTCTCACAGTGGCCCCAGCGTTTCATGGAAATCGAGCAACGCCTTGGTCATGTGCTTTTCCACCACACTGACGCTGATGCCCAGACGCAGCGCAATCGCCGCGTAACTCAAACCCATGAAGCGGTGCATCAGAAAACACATCTTGCGTCTCGGCGGCATCGTGCTTAGCGTGGTCAGAAAAGTCTCGATCGCTTCCTTCCCTTCATAGACGCGTTCTTCGGAAGGACTCTCACCTTCATACCCGGCGTCTTCCAGGGACATGTGATCATGGACATGGCGTACCGCATCGCGTCGCGCGCGGTCTCGCAACAAGTTGGATGCCGTCTGAAACAGATAGGCCTCCATGTTCTGGATGTCGGTTGTGCCATGGGTGCAGGCAATGCGGATGAACACCTCCTGCGTGAGGTCCTCCGCATCCGCGGAATTGCTCATCCGCTTGGAGAAAAAGCGCAGCAATGCCCCGCGATACTGCCGCGCCAGCGCATCCAGCTGATCGGCAAGCGACATGTCCGCCGGCATCAACGCAAGCGGAACGGCCTCCGAATTCGAGCTGTGATGAGCCATGGGCTTTCCGGTATTGTCCTCTCTGAAATCCGGCATCCGGATCTCCTCGTGGGCCGAAACTACCCCTCGTGGCTGGTCAGCGCAACACAAAAATATTTCTGGAGAGACGGGGGGTATTGGTGCGCGGATGCGTCTACGCGTGCACTGAAACACCCGACGAAACCTCGTCGATTCGTGACACCACCGCCTCTGCGATTTCGAAGTTCCGCGGAGCCGGTGCCAAGGGCAGGCCTGCGCAAGCCAGCATCAATCAGCTAACTCTTCGTGCGGGATTTTCCGGCTTGAGTCCTGGGTGCCTGCTTCGGTTTCAGCTTATCGAATTCTTCGAACAGCCCCTGATCGAACCGACGCACCAGTTCGATGTCCTCGCATTTGAGATTGACCGTAAAGTCGATCCCGCTGGTTTCCTCCAGCTTCTTGGCAAGATTTGCAGGAAGCTGCGCTCCCAGCCGGCTGGATCGCCAGGCATTCAGGGCTTCGGCGTAGTTGTCCGTGAGAAATACCTGCTTCGTGTCCTTGTCGCGATGTCCGCCTGCCATCGGCAGAAAGCGAAAGGACCCTTTTCCTTCAATCGCCGTTGACGGATCGGGCAGCTTCGTCACATGACCGACGTACACTTTCCCCCACGAGAGCGAGACCATGACCTGTTCCTTTTGGTGCATGGCATCGAGTAGGGCCTCGTGTATCGGGCCTGCAATTTGCGCGGCAATGCGCTGCCCGATCATTCCGCCACCCAGATAAACCCGCTCACCGATCAGAATCAGAACCGACGCCACAAGGCTGATGACTGGCGCCAACGCGATTCCGGGTGGCAGCACAATGCCGGCTTCTCTGGACATCGCATCGGAATAGGGTGCCAGCGCGGCAGCGATGGCTTTTCCGATCAGGCCCAGTGCTGGAATTCCAGCACTGAGTGCAGCCCCAATGAATGCGAACAACGAACCCAGGATCAAGGATTCGAGCAGCAGCCTCCATCCATTGACTGCGGTGAGGCGATAGCGAAGCGAGGCACTTGCCAAAGCGGGGAAAAAGCCGGCCAGCAGCAGAAGAAGCAACGCTGGATACGCAAACATTCCGTTCCCCCGAGACGGCTGCCACTAATCTTTAATTCTTGCCTTCCTGCTCGGTAACGGCGCCAGGGCTGTTGGTCACAAGCTCTCGTTGCTCCTTCATCAGGCGAGACATGGCATCCAGCTGCTTGCCGACCTTGTCCGACATCAGCAGTTCATCCACATCGACCTGAGCCGCGCCGAAGAAACTCAGGCGGAAGCTGTTTTTGGGCGCTTTCTTGAGTGGGCTGGACATGGCATCTGAACCTCTCTTGACCGAGCCCATAGTAACGCAACCGCCCAAGGGGCGAGTAGCCGCTCAGACCCGCTCTAACGCACTGATGCGGAAGTGGTTGCGGCGATCCACGCGGTCCGGCTTCCTTGTTGGGTCCCCCGGTTTCGCCGGACACTCGACACGGCGAGGGGCCGGGGCGAAGAGGGCACGGCCCTTTTTACCGTACCCGAAGAAGACGAGCGCACACGGGGGGTATCGACTCCAGATCGCGTCTCCCCAATAGCGGCCGGCAATTTCATGACCGGTGAGAGGAGATAAAGAATGAGAAAGGGAAGCCATCTTCCGGCAGGGGGCATTGCGTTCGCGCTTCGGTGCGCGCGGGCCGCAACGCGTTACGGTCTGGTGCCGCTGCTGGTGGCAACGACGATGGCCGTGCCAGTACAGGCGCAGCAGGCCCCGGCGCAGGAAGCGCTAGCGCAGAAGCTGGAAACCACCCGGCATTTCGACATGCCCACGCAGAGCATGGCCTCTGCGCTCAACACCTTCTCGGTCATGACCGACCGTCAACTGGTGTTCGCACCGGAGCTGGTCGCCGAGCTGCAATCGCCAGCGATCAAAGGCGATTACACACCTGAGCAGGCCATTGGACTGATCCTGCAGGGCACGGGGCTCCGGTACCGCGCCATGCGCAACGGAACCTACGCCATCTTCAAGGAAGGTGATCCGAAATACGATCAGCCGGCCAGCGCCGAGCAGGGCGATGCAAGCATGGTGGTGGCGTCAGACGCGGGAAGCGATGCGATGGGAGACATCGACGCTGCGGAGCTGGCGGAAAAACTGAATGGCCCCACCACACTCTCCGTGGAAACCACCCGCAGCGGCGGCATCGAAGAAATCATCGTCACCGGCCAGAAGCGCGCCGAGCGCATCCAGGACGTACCGATCGCCATCACCGCGCTGTCGATGCAAGACCTGACGACAGGGCAGATCGCCGGCGGTTGGGACCTGATGACCAAGGTCCCCAACATGACCTTCACCAAGACCAACTTCAGCGGCTACTCGATCCAGATTCGCGGCATTGGCACGCAGGCCATTTCCGCCACCACCGATCCGGCCGTGGCGATTGCCTTCAACAACACGCCGATGATTCACAACCGGCTCTTCGAGCAGGAGTTCTACGACCTGGAGCGCATCGAAATCCTGCGCGGCCCGCAGGGCACACTCTACGGTCGTAACGCCACGGCGGGTGTGGTCAACATCATCTCCGCCAAGCCGGGGTTTGATTTCGACTCCAAGCTGTCGCTGGACCTGGGCAACTACAACAGCCGCCGTGTCGAAGGCATGGTCAACATCCCACTGGTCGACAACGCCGCAGCCTTTCGCCTGGCCGGCGCCATGACCCAACGTGATGGCTACTCCACCAACGAGATGACCGGAAAGCCCATCGATGGTCGTGACCTGTGGTCCACGCGTGCGTCACTGCGCATGCTGCCCACGGACACCTTCGAAGCCAACTTCGTCTGGGAGCATTTCGAGGAAGACGACAACCGTATCCGTAGTGGCAAGCAGCTTTGCAAGAAGGATGTGCGCACGAGCATCAACGGTGTGCCGTTTCCATTTGAGGCTCAGCCCGGCGTCAACTCGTCTCCGGCCGGAACCTACAACCAGGGCTGCGTGCGCAATTCTCTGTATGCGGCGGACTCATTCCAGACGCCCAATGGTTTTGCACTGCCTTACATCCACCCACTGTACCAACTCGGTTTGCCGATAACGCTGGGGCTGGATCCCTATGCCAGCGCCACGCAATCGCGCGACTTGCGTGTGGTGGAATCCATTGTGGACCCGCAGTATCGCGCGCAGGCCGATATCTTCGAGCTGCAGCTGAAAATGGATCTCAGCGACAACCTCAAGCTGGAATCCGAGACTGCGTACAACACGGATAGCTCGTTCTCCAGCCAGGACTACAATCGATTTGCCACTTCGCGTGGAATGTTCAACCAGTCGCAATACGACAACAGTCTGGAGAGGGGCAGCTACTCCGCTGCAGGCGTTCTTAAGGATGGTGTGTTCTGCGATCCGCAAATCGGATGTGCGGATCGTCTGGTAGCGGTGGATCTGTCGACGACAAAGTCAAATCAGCTAAGCCAGGAATTTCGCTTGTCGTCGAGCTTCGATGGTCCCGTGAATTTCAGCCTCGGGGCCAACTACACCCACTTTGAAACCGTCAACGACTATTACGTCTTCATCAACTCACTCACATTGTTTTCGGCTGTGAGGGCTGACGTTCCCTCAGGTCCTGATGGGCCGGTGACATGGACTCCAGGCGTAACCGACAATCTGGATTGCATGCCTTATGGGCCGGTGTATGGAGACCCGACCAAGCTTCATGGCATCACCGGATGCATGTCCATAGACCCCAATCCGATCGGCAGTGTCACCGGCCAGGGGCACAACTACTTCCTCAGCCGGAACCCTTACAAGTTGAATTCCTACGGATTGTTCGGCGAGCTGTACTACAACATCACCGACAACCTGAAGCTCACCTCCGGCCTGCGTTACACCGTGGATCAGAAGCATGCCCCCTTGCATCCCAGCTGGCTGCTGGCGTCCTCGTTCGTGGGTCATCCCGTGAAGGAAGAGCTGAATCTGGAATGGCGTGAGCCCAGCGGTCGTCTGGTGCTGGATTGGAAGCCGGATATGGGGATCGACGCCATTGACGAGACACTGATCTATGCCTCCTACGCACGTGGCTACAAGGCGGGTGGGGCCAATACGCCCTCAATGGTTGTCACCGCCCAGCAGCTTGATGGAGTTGCCAACATTGGCGACTCGGTTCTGCACCCCAAGACTTTCGATGCGGAATTTGTAAACGCATTTGAGATTGGCACTAAGAACAGCTTTCTCGACAAGCGGGTCACGCTGAATCTTACGGGCTTCTACTATGACTACGAGGGTTATCAGATCTCGCGCATCATCGACCGCGCCGCGGTCAACTCCAACTTCGATGCCAAGATCTGGGGGGTTGAGATCGAAACAGACTGGCTGGCCACCGAAGCGCTGAAGCTCGGTTTTCGTGGTGGCTATACCCAGACGCGGATGGCCGATGGCTCGCAGGCGATCGACCTGATGGACCGCACGGCCGGCAATCCGGACTGGGTGGTCTCGAAGCCATTCCCTTCGCTGGCATCCAACTGTGTTTTGCCGACATCAGTAGTCACCTTCGGAGATCGCCTCAACACGACGCAAGCGGCCGCGGGTGAGCTCTATCTGGGGGACACGGGATTTTGCGTAGAAGCCTATGTGAAGGGCAACGATCCGGTAACCAAATTGCCCTATGTGCCGAATCCGACGCAATGGATGTATGGCAATAATGCCTCCGAGCCTACAGCTATTTTTGCCAGCTGGACCGGCTACGAAGGCTTTGATCCCGCCACGGCACCCAACAACGGCGCCGGCTTCTTCAAGGACCTGTCCGGAAACGAGCTGCCGAATGCGCCGAACTACACCGCGACGCTGATGGCGGATTACACCGTACCGCTGCGCGGCAACTGGACGGTGACATTACATACGGATCTGTACTGGCAGTCGTCCGCGTGGTGGAGCATTTTCAACGACCACGAGTACGCCAAGCTGAAGCCGTACATGACCACCAACGTGGCCGCGATCCTGGTCAACGACTACGCCGGCTGGAACATCATGGCCTACGTCAAGAACGTGCTGGACCGCGACTCCATCACGGGGGCCTTCCTTAATAGCGACGACACCGGCCTGACCACCAACGTCTTCCTGACCGAGCCACGCCTGTACGGCCTGCGCTTCACCAAGCACTTCTGAGGAAGACGCCATCATGAAGAACATCATCATGAACAAGACTTTGATTGCCGCCGCGGTCAGCCTGGCGTTTGCGCCGATGGCCATGGCGGATACCGGTGCCGAGGCTCCCGGATATCCCTTCCGCATCGCCTTCAGCGGCGGTGCGATGAAAATGGCGGCGCCGGTGGAAACCTATGCACCGGCCTGGCTATCGGAGTACGGCGCCGATTTCCCCGGGCCTCTGACCTTTTCCAATGATCCGGATTGGGGGCATCTGCGCGAGGCGAGCCTGACCTGGTCGCCGAACCCTGCCTGGACCGTGGTGGGTGCCTATCGCTATGGCAAGGCCAGCGCGGCATCGCGAGCTGCGGGATACGAGTTCGTGCCGGGCGGGCTCAGAGCTGGCTTCAAATATGAAACAGATCCAACGGATGTGACCTACGAGGCTTCACTCCCCAATAACTGGATCGGCGATGTGCAGATTCAGGAGGAGCTTGAGGTCGTCGATTTCAAGCTGGGCCGCGATATTGGCATCGGTGGCTCAAAAGGTGTGGCGTCTGTCATCAGTGTCGGCGTGCGCTATGCGGAGCTGCGTTCGTCCACGCAAACCGACATGGACGGAATCCCGAGCCGCTATTCGCCTGCGCTGTTCGATACCGGGCTATTTCCCAGCCTACCCGAACGGCACCATACGCATTACAGGCACCGCTCCAGCGCTCAGCGCGATTTTGAGGGCTATGGTCCGACCTTGAGTTGGGAGTCCGGTATGGGCCTACTGGGCGATCCACAGCAAGGGCGAGTCATGATGGACTGGGCCTTGGCTGGAGGGGTGCTCTTTGGTGAGCAAACCAGTCTCCATGAAGAGAAGCGCGCGGGGCGTTACTACCATGCTGGCGCGAGCGTTCTCAATCCAACGTCGGTGCTCTACGACGAGACAGTGGTGACCTCACGCAGCAAGGACGCCACCGTGCCGCATCTGTCCCTTGCGCTGGGTCTCTCCTACGAGATCCAAAGGGTGCAGGTCTCTCTTCGCTATTCCTGGGAGCGTTACTTCGACGCTATCGACGGCGGCTTGGCTGAGCGCAAAACCTACGACCGTACCGTGCAAGGGCCTGTCGCACAGGTCTCCATTGGTTTCGGTGAGTAAGGGGAAATCAATATGAAAAATCAATTCAAGAAGACGCGCATGGCAAGTGCTGTCGCGGGTGTATGCCGCTGGGGTGTGCTTGCCGGCATCGCGGTCACACTGCCTTTACCTGTTCACGCCGAGAACGACTGCGCGCCAGTAGGGACCGCACCGTCGGCCAATGGATCGGCTGCGGATACATATGCCTGTGCAGGCAGCTATGCGGGCACTGGCATCACCTACAGCTCGGAGGGTGCGCTGACGGTTGATGCTACCGGCTCGATGAACGTGGGCGTCAACGGCATCAACCTCACCGGCAACGGGGCGGACAGCGTGAGCGTTACGGCCACCGGAACGATCACGGGTACGCGCGGACCGGTGATTGATGTCACCACCGGTTCCGGTGCCATCAATGTCTCGACCGCCGGCATCACCGGCACCAATCCCAACGTCACCCACGGTATTCAAGCCGTCTCCACGGGCGGCGGTGCCGTCAACGTGACCACGGTAGGACTGGTCAACGTCACCAGTGTCTCCGGCGCGGCCCAGCAGCAGGCGGCCATTCGTGCGGTCTCGACGGGTGGCAATGGCAATGTGACGGTCACCACCGGACCGTTCGACATCCGCGGCCGGCTCTACGGCATTCAGGCGCAGGCCAGCGGTTCCGGCTCAGTGCATGTTGTGTCACAAGGCGCAACCCAAGAGTATGGCAATGCAAACGCTATCTCGGCGGCCGAAACGATGGGCGTGGCGGCGATCGATGTGGTTTCCGGAACGGGACTCATCGAGATCGAACTGCAGAAGTCCATCGGTACGGGCGTCGGGACGATTCAAGGTGCACAGGGCAATGCCATCCGCGCTGTG
>JBEBWZ010000060.1:0-20214 GCA_040391865.1 Solimonas flava | reverse complement strand
GCCGAAATGCGCCGTTTTCCGGCCCGCCAGCAGTGGTGCTCACACTGTTGCGGCTGTCCTCAGTTCGGCGTCACCACCTGTTGCGCGCGGCAAGGCCGCGCCGGCCGCTGGCTCCAGCACCTGCGCTTGCGGCCGGTTGATCGCGTGGTTTGTCCGGCGCTGCTGCCGTTCCTCGTGCTGTGGCTCGCGACCTCGACGGCCCGGATATCGCCAGGTCCTCCGCGCCCTCCGCGGATCGTGGTCGCTTGAGGTGGATGGGCAGCGGCGCAGTCTCTGGTTCCTGCATCAGGGCTGCGCCTGATGCAGGCCACGCGGCGATGGATTTTCTGCAGCGCCGGGTACTTCTGCCTGGCGATTGTGACAGGTGCCCCGTCGTCCGTTCTCGAGCCTTCGTACGATTAGCGGCACAACCATCGCGCCGGCTCGATCGGCGCTGCAGAAGGATAAGGAGGGGACATGGATGCTTCGACCGTGATCATGGTGGCGGTTTTCGCCGCCAACCTGTTACCGCTGCTGTTGGTTCCCATTGCCTTCATTCTGGTGCGTCGCGCGCTGCGGCGGCACGGCACGGCGGGAACCATGACGCGACTCGTGCCGCGACCTCGCACCTGGCTCAGATACGGCTGGTTGCTGGCGATACCGGTGTGCGCCTTTGCCGGGCTGATGGTGGCAACCATCGGCGGCGCCCTCCATCCGTCACTGCTGATGAAAGCCGCACCTTATGTGTGCGATGGGAAAGTCGAAATAGAATCGCGCGAGTACTCCTACAAACCGGGCCAGCAAGGGGTGTCGCGTCAGATGTTCTGCATTGAAGCCGACGGCGGCCCTCGTGACATCACCCTGCCTGCGATCGGCGCCACCAGCCTCTATTACGCGCTGATCTTCCTCGCCGCCGTGCTGACGCTGGGAGTGGGCCTGTTTCTGTTCAGACCGCGTCGGTCCTCGGAAGCAGCGGCCCAGATCACATCACAAAGCCACGAGGATTTGAGAAATTTTCTGGCCGACCGGCTGCGAGTCAGCGCCAATGTCGTGCGCCACCCCACTGTCGGTCCGGGCGCCGACTCAGGCAACGCCGAGCAACGACTGCGGCACCTCCAGTCGCTACGCGACGCCAACCTGATCTCCGCGGAGGAGTATCAGGCCAAGCGGGCAGAGATCCTGTCCAGCCTGTAGGTCATCGATGCCTGTTATGGCCCACCCCAGATCGGGAGCGCGACAAAAGGCGTGGATCGCATCAGGATTTCTGCGACTGTCAGACACCACCCGCACCGATACCGCAAGAGCGTACCGATGACCCGTGATACGAGATGACGCACATGACGGCAACAGCGATGTCTCCGGCACCGGCACCTCATTGGCTTCGCTACGCCGCTTCGATGCTGGCCGTGCTGCTGCTCTCCGGCTGCGCCCGTCAGGAGGAAGCCGCGCGCCAGATGCTGGCCAAATCCTTCACCTGCCCCGTCGAGCGGGTCACGGCGACAAGGATCGATGGTGTCCGGTGGAGCGAAGTCAAACGACGCGAAAACCCCATTCCTGATCCGCCAGCCGATGTCCGGGCCGATCCCTCAAGACTCGCCATGTGGAAGGAACAGCACCACGCGCACTACTCCAGAGGCTTCGACCGCTACTACAAGGCATTCCACGTCGTCGGATGCGGGCATGAGGCCGACTATCTCTGCCAATGTCCGTTCGATGCACCTGCCTGGAAGCAACTGGCCTGCACCTGTGAGCAACCATCCGTCCCGCTCGTGCTGACGGTACCGCGGTTGGAGAAGGCGGATTGAGTGGCCACGATGATCTGCTCGATCATCGCAAGTCGTGATTTTGGTGCGCCCGACAGGATTCGAACCTGTGACCGCCCGCTTAGAAGGCGGGTGCTCTATCCAGCTGAGCTACGGGCGCGTGGCCGAGGCCGCGAGGGGTGCCATTGTAACGGCGTGCGCAGTCCGCCGATACGCATCGCAGCGCCGATCAGCCGCTCTGCGACAGCACCGGCCAGCGGTCGACGAGGCGGCCGCCACGGACGGCCAGCAAGTCGCCAAACTGCAGCAGCACTGCTTCGCTCTGGGTCGGGCGCAGGAACACCTGATCGTCGACCTGCAGCGCGGCAGCGGCCGAGGCGGTGGCCAGTTCCTGATTCGAGCTGCGGCCATAGAGTCCGCTGGCACGCAGCCCGGCGGGCGCTTCGTAGCGCGCCAGCCAGTGACCACCGTAGATGAAGTAGGCTTGACGCTGGTTCGGGTCCCACCGCCGCAGCAGCGATGACAGCGCATCCATTTCTGGAATCCGCACCCCGCTTTGCACCTTCAGCACCGGCGTCGCGATGAATGCCGCCGGCACATGCGCAGCCAGGGTGTCGAGATCGAAATCGGTCGGCTGCAACAGTGCCGAGCCCACCGCCAGATCGTTGCTGAGCGTCTCGGCGCCATGCAGCGTATAGGTCGGGCTGCCGGCGGTATTCAGGGTCAGACCTTCATGCCAGAGTTGCGGAAACTGCGCACGGACCAGATCGACCCGCGCCTGATAGGTCGCCATCACCTTGGCGAAGAGGCTGTCTCGCGATCCGGCCACCGCCGGCAACTTGGTGACATGCGGGTCATAGCCCATGAATCCGGAGAACTCCAGCTGCTCCGGGTGGCGGATGACCAGCGCCAGCATCTGCGCCAACTGCGCATCGTCAGCGACGCCACCGCGATGCAGACCGACATCGATCTCGATGTTGATCCGCAGCTTCAGATTCTGCGCTGCGGCCAGTTCCGCGTATTGCTGCAGCCGCTCCGGTGTGTCGAGCAGCCACTGCAATTGCCGCGCGGGATCGAAAGCACCTTGCAGCTGCCGATAGAACATCTCGGCGCTGCGCACCGGCAGCGGCTTGCCGAGCAGAATGTCGCTGTGCGGAAAGGCACGCGCCTCCTCGTTGAGAAACGGCTGATGAAACGCCATCAGCCGCTGCGTCGACGCTCGCTCCATGATGTAGTGCAGCAACGGCAGCGACGGCAGCGACTTCGCGACCACGCGCAAATGCTTGGGCGCGCGGATCGACGCGCTCACGGCGGCGATGTTGCGATCCAGCCGGTCGAGATCGATCACCATGCATGGCCGCATCGGACCATTGCGCTTGAGTTCGTCATTGAGGGTACGGAAATAGTCGTCGTAAGGCGCTCCCTCCGCGCCGGGCCGTACCCACCAGGCTGCGGCCGCACCCGCCGCCAGACCCGCCAGCACCGTGCGTCGTTTCATGTGCGCCTCCTCATGCGCCGAACACGGCACGCAGATGCGGGTTGAGCAGCCGCCCGCGGGGATCGAGTTCACGCCGCAGTTTCCGGAAGTCCTCCCAGCGCGGATACAGCGCGGCGAAATCGGCGGCAGCGAGCGTATGCAGCTTGCCCCAGTGCGGACGACCGCCATAACGGCGCAGGATCGGTTCCACCAGCGCGAACAGCGGTCGGTAGTCGACCTTGTGGTACTGGTGGATCGAGATCGCGCAGCTGTCCTGCCGATAGAACGGCGACAGCCAGCAATCGTCGGCCGCGACATAGCGATATTCGATCGGGAACAGTGCATTGATTCCGGATTTGCGCACCGTCGCCAGCACTTCCTGCACACACTCCGCGCCGCGCGCGGCCGGCACCTCGTACTCCATTTCGTTGAAGCGGGTGTTGCGGGCGCTGGGAAAGATGCGATAGCTGCGGCCCACACGCTCGCTGCCGGAGGCCAGACGCATCAGCAGGCGTTGCATGAAACCATCGCTGGACGGCAGACCGTGCGCGATCTCGCAGGCCGCCCATAGGGCTTCGTCTTCCGGCAGCGTGAATCCTGCCGGCGGCGTGACCTCATCCTCGGTTTCGTTGAGGGTCTTGACCAGCGCCCGATCGGCTTCATAGAACGCCCAGAATTCGAAGTGTCGGTTCTCGTCGCGCCACCGCTCCAGGTTCTGGTAGACCTCTCTCAACGGCGCGGTGAAGATGCGCTCGCGCAGCTTGTAGGCCGCCCGATTCTGAAAGGTGATCTGGGTAACGATGCCCAGCGCCCCGACCGAGGTACAGGCGGCGTGGAACAGATCGGCGTTGTGCCCGGGATCGCAATCGAGCACCTCGCCTTCCGCGGTCACTAGGCGCAGACCGCGTACCGCGGCAGAGAACGAGCCCAGCGTCGGCCCGGTGCCGTGGGTGCTGGTACCGATGGCGCCGCCCAACGATTGCGGATCGACATCGCCCTGGTTCAGCAGTCCCTGACCGATGGCCTGCAGCGGCTCACCCACCTCATGCACGCGGGTGCCGGCCCAGAACGTCGCCTGCTGCTTTTCGGCATCGTGCCGGATCAAGCCCTTCATGCCATCCAGCGTCAGCAAGGCGCCATCAGTCTGGCAGACCGGGCTGAACGAGTGCCCCGCGCCCGTCACCCGCACCGGCCCCGTCGCACGCTGCAGCAGCTTCGCCAACTCGTCTTCGGAGGCCGGTTGCAGATACGCGGCAGGTCGCGAGGTCTGGCCGCCGGACCAGTTGGCCCATTCGCCTGCCACGTGGCCATGGCCATAGCCCGCAGGGGCTGTGCGGCGGCTGCAGGCGCCCAGCGCAGCCGGCAGCGCCAGCGTCGCGCCCACGGCCAGCCCGCCTTTCAGCAGTTCGCGCCGGCGTGTTGCAAATGCAGCCTGGTCCAATGCTTCGCTACGGTCATTCATGATGATCTGTCCGCCCCCCAATGCTGTCGCCATCCCAAGGCCGTGATGCGGCGCCCACATCCCGTCGCCAACGGCTGAGCCCGGTTCCGGGACTTGTCGCGATCGTAGCAGCCGCGCTCGCGCGCACTCCATGGACCGCATGCCTCCCGCTACCGAAGGCTTGCTGTCGTCGCGCCGAAAAGCCACCGAAAAATCGGTGTACGCTTTGCCGACCAGCCGTTTCCAACAAGAAGAATACCGGGGGAGCAGGAATGGTCATCGCAGCCAGGGCAACACTTGCCGCAAGGCTTATCGGCGTGCTCACACTGAGCATGCTGCTCGCCGCCTGCGGCAGTTCCACAACCGATACGGCAGCGGCATCGCCCGCCGGCAATCCGCCACCGATGCTGCCGGAACCCACTTATCCGAAGACCGTCGCACAGGAAATCTCGATCCCGATGGACGACGGCGTACGCCTCGGCGCCACCGTGACCTTTCCATCGCTCGACGGCGAGACGCCGGCACCGGGAACCTTCCCGGTGGTGCTGTCGATGACGCCCTATGGCCGCGTCCTGCTCTGCAGTTGCCCGGACCAGGCCCTGTTCGCCACGCGCGGCATCATTGCCGCGGTGGTCGATATCCGCGGCGCGGGCGGCAGCGAAGGCAATCTCAACGAAAACTACTTCTCGCCACGCGAGGCACGCGACGGCCATGCGCTGGTCGAGTATTTCGGCACCCAGCCCTATTCCAGCGGCAAGGTGGGCATGAGCGGCGGCTCCTATCTGGGCATCACCCAGTTGCTGACCGCCGCCCTGCAGCCGCCGCATCTCGCCGTCATCACGCCGCAGGTCGCGCTGTCGGACCTGTACCGCGATGCCTATGCCCACGGCGGCATTCTCAACCTGTTCTTCGACGTGCAGTACCTCGCGGTGCAAGGCGGCCCCGGACTGGTCGGCGTCAACCTCAGTCCGCCGCTGCTGGAGCAGACGGTGATGGGCAAGCTCACCCAGCTCACCGGCACGCCGATCCTGTTCGATTATCTGGAGCGCCCCAACGACGATCCCTGGTACCAGGCGCGTTCGCCGATCTACGGCGCCGACCGCATCCAGGTGCCGACGCTGATGCTCGGCGGCTGGCGCGACGGTTTCTCGCGCGGCACCATCGAAATGTTCCATGCCCTCGCCCAGCGGCCCGGCGTGGAAACGCGGCTGTACATGGACCCGTGCACGCACAAGGGCTGCGGTGCACCTCTGGCGCCGCTGACCAATCCACCCGGCGTCGACGATCTCGGCGCGATCATCTTCGAGTTCCTCGCCAAGCACCTGCTCGACACGCCGACGCCGGAGCGCAGCAAGGTCCGCGTCTACACACAAGGCGGCAACCGCTATCTCGAAGCCGGGCAATGGCCGCCACCTGCAACGCAGCTGTTACGCCTGTATCTCGATCAGGACCGGCTCTCTGCCGCAGTACCGGCGACTGCCGCGCAGCGGCGCTATTTCACCAACCCGCTCGCCGGCCTGAGCATGAGCTTCGATTTCTTCGGCACGGTCGCGATCAGCCCCTACCTGCCCACCGACCAACGCCTGGAAGCAGCGCAGGGACTCACCTTCAGGACCGAGCCGCTGAGCGAAACGCTGACGCTTGCGGGCCCGAGCGCCCTGCACCTGGTAGCCGCATCGACCGCCACCGATACCGACTGGATCGTGAAGCTGGCGGACGTCGCCGAGAACGGCAGCGAGACCATCATCAGCAACGGCTACCTGCGCGCCTCGCATCGCGCACTCGACACCGCGCGCAGCCGCGAGGGCGTGCCCTATCACACGCATATCGATCCCACGCCGATCACCGCCGGCGAGCGCTATCGCTACGACATCGAGATCTGGCCCACGGCGTATGAACTGCCGGCCGGTCATCGCCTGCAACTGCGCCTGACCAGCTACGACGTGCCCACGCATGCACCGGCGTCGATCCGGCTCGATCGCAGGAACCTGCTCGCCACGCAGATCAAGCCCATGCTGCCGGCATTCAACAGCGTCGCCACCGGTGGCGACGATCCGAGCTATCTGCTGCTGCCGGTCTACGCCGGCAGCCTGCCCTAGGAACGCGGGAACGTCGGCCACAAAAAAGCCCGCGCAAGGCGGGCTCAAGGCAATCGTCCCAACGGATGCGGTGGCCAGTGGCGCACCGCACCCGGACGGGCGATTTAAGCAGCAGCGTCTTTCAGCTTCTTCAGCGGACGCACCTTGACCTTCACCGAGGCCGGCTTGGCGGCGAACCACTGTTCTTCCTTGGTGAACGGATTGACGCCCTTGCGCTTCGGCTTCGCCGGCACGCTGGTCGCGGTGATCTTCAGCAGGCCCGGAAGAACAAATGCACCGGCGCCCTTCTTGCTCACGGAAGCGGCAACCGCGCCTTCCAGCGCTGCCAGAACCGCACGTACGTCCTTGGCCGCCAGGCTGGTGCCTTCAGCGATGTGCGCAACCAGACCGGACTTGCTCAGCACTTCCTTGATCGGCTTGGCAGCAGCCGGCTTGGCAGCAACCTTCGTCGCGGCTTTCTTCTTTGGCGCTTTCTTCGTCTTCGTCATAAATATTCCGGCGATACTCGATGGATGAATGGAATTGCCCGGTGAACTCCCCCGGCAGTGCGAATGTAGGGCAAGAGAAACGCGCCGCCAAGCCCAAAACGCGGAAAAATGCGGGTTTCGTGCGAAAAAAATGCAAATGCCCGCCGAATCGGGCGGCCACCACGGGAAAACAGCCCATTCGCCGCTTGCGTCAGCCCAGTGCCCATACCTGCACGGCGGCACACCCACACAGGCCAGATGCCCGGGAATGGCCGTTTTTCACGCTGCCATCCGATGCGATCCCCAGGCGCTCAGCGCTGCGCACCGCTGCGACCGCTGAAGTATCTCGGCGCCGACGTCGCGATCCCGATCGTGTCCGAAGCGGCCAGCACCGGTTGGGAGATCGACGACTACGATCTGGAGCGCTTCAGCGAAGAGGCCGCGAATTTCGGTCAGGACCGCTACCGCTATGTGGTCACGCCCAACGTCGATCACCTGATTCGCCTGCACGACGACCCGCAATTCCGCGAGCTGTACGCCGATGCCGGCTACGTGCTGCTCGACAGCCGCTTCCTCGCGCAGGCGCTGCGACTGACCAAGGGCATGCGCCTGCCGGTCTGCGCCGGCAGCGATCTGACCGAGCGGCTGTTCGAAACAGTGATTCATCCGCTGGACGACCTGGTGCTGATCGGCGGCAGCGAAGCGCAGGCGCAGCGACTCGCGGAGCGCTACGGCCTCACCCATCTTGCGCATCACAATCCGCCGATGGGTTTCATCAACGACCCTGAGGCCGTCGAAACCTGCCTGTCGTTCATCGAAGCGCACAGCCCGTTCCGCTACTGCCTGCTCGCGGTCGGCTCGCCGCAGCAGGAGATCATCGCGCGTGAACTGCAGCGGCGCGATGTCGCGCGCGGCCTCGCACTGTGCGTCGGCGCATCGATCAACTTCCTGACCGGCAACGAACGCCGCGCACCGCGCTGGATGCAACGAGCCGGTCTCGAATGGCTGTACCGCCTGCTGCAGGCACCGGGGCGCATGGCGGCGCGCTATCTGATCCGCGGTCCGCGCGTGTTCGACCTGCTGCCGCAGACCGATATCCTGCTGCGCCGTCCCGATGAGCAGCCGCGCTAAAACGAAGCCAACGGAACCCGTGCTGCCGCACCGCGGCAGTGTCAACCATGATCGACAGCGCCAGCACTGCTAAGCTCTCGCCCATGTCACGGAGAGTCCTCACCCGTCCCTGGTTGCTGACGCTGCTGTGCGCCTTGCTGCTGGCAACGCGCCTGGGCGGCGCGCATCTGCATCTCTGCTTCGATGGCAGCGAGCCGCCGGCCAGCCTGCATCTGACGGATATCGGCTTGCACCACGGCGAGTTCGATGCGGGCACCGAGCATCAGGATCAGGACATCGCCCTGGCCGACGAGGTTCTGGCCAAGCTGTTCAAATCCCAACTTGATTTGCCGGCGCTGCTGCTCGCCGCAATGTTCCTGTGGGGATTGCTCGAGCTTGCGCAGACCTATACACCGCGCCCCGCGCGCGGCTTCGCCCCCTCCGCCGCACACAGCCTGCGTCCGCCGCCGCGCGGACCGCCGCACTCCCTGGCCTGACCTTCCGCCCTGCCTCCGTTCGCGAGGCAGTCGTCATGCTGCCTGGGAGTTTTCCATGTTCCGATTCACCGCCACCGGGCGCTATGCGCTCGCGGCATTGCTGGCATTCGCGGCCTGTCTCGCGCGTGCCGAAGACACGCCACTGACTCTGCGTGATGCGCTGTCGCGCACGCTGCAGTCCAATCCCGATCTTGCGGTCCTGAACGCGTCCTTCATCGCGCAACGCGCACGCGAGGACGCTGCCGCACTCCGGCCTGCGCCGGAGCTGCAGGTCCAGCTGGAGAACCTGCTGGGCAGCGGCAGCAGCCGCGGCCTCGACGCCGCCGAAGCGAGCTTCGCACTGTCGCAGGTCCTGGAACTGGGCGGACAGCGCCAGCGTCGCATGGCGCTCACGCGCGAACGCGGCAATACCCTCGCGATCGAACGCGAGATCGCGCAGCTGGACGTTGCGGCTGAAGTGGCCCGTCGCTTCATCCATGTGGCCTCGGACCAGAAGCAGCTGGAGCTGACCGAACTGGCCACCGAACTGGCGCGCAAGACCCTGGACGAAGTCGAGCGGCGTGTGCAGGCAGCACGTTCTCCGGTAGCCGAAGGGCATCGCTCGCGGATTGCACTGGCGCGCGCCGAACTCGAACAGGAACACGCCGAGCACGAACTGCTGACTTCGCGGCGCAAGCTGGCAGCCATGTGGGGCGCCTCCGAACCGGATTTCGCGGGGGTACGCGCCGATCTGTTCCGCCTGCCCGCAGCGGTGGACCTGGAAGCCCTGAGCGCACGACTCGGCGCCAGTCCGGATTTCCTGCGCTTTGCCAGCGAGGCGCGGCGACTCGATGCCGAGGTCCGCCTGGCCGAAGCCACCGCGCGCGCCTCGCCGACCGTGTCCGCGGGCGTACGGCACTCTCGGGACAGCGATGACACGGCTTTCATCGCGGGTCTGTCGCTGCCCCTGTTCGGCGGCCGCCGCGCCCGTCCGGAGATTGCCGAAGCCGCAGCCCTGCGCGACGGCGTGGATGCGCAGCGCAGTGCCGCACGGATCAAGGCCGAGACCACGCTGTATGAACTGGTGCAGGAACTGGGGCACTCGATCGCCGCCGCCGAAGTGCTGCGCGACCAGGTGCTGCCGGAGATGGAAGCCGCGCTCAAGGCCACCGAATACGCCTGGCAGCGCGGACGCTACAGCTATCTCGAATGGACCGAAGCGCAACGCGAGCGCATTGCCGTGCAGCGCGCGCTGATCGAAGCCGCCGCCAACGCCCATCTCTTCCAGACCGAAATCGAAAGGCTCACCGGCGCTGCCGTGAGTCCGTAAGGAATCCCCATGAACCGATCTCTTCTGCTGCTCCCCCTGCTGCTCGCCATATCTGCCTGCCAGCCGCAGCCCCCCGAGCCCACCGCGGACAATCCCGCCGACACGCACGCCGCCCCTGCGGCAACGCTGACGCTGACGCCGCAAGCGCGAAAAGCCGCAGGCCTGGAACTTGCACCGGCCGGCCCCGCCACGCTGGTCGAAACCCTGCCGCTGTACGGCGTGATCAAACCCGATGCGGAGCGCGTGCGCAGCGTCACTGCGCGCTTCCCCGGCGTGGTCCGCAACGTGGCCGTGAAAATCGGCGACAGCGTCCGTCAGGGCCAGACGCTGGCCACCGTCGAGAGCAACGAAAGCCTGCAGCGCTACGCGGTCAGCAGCCCGCTGGCCGGCGTGGTGACCGAACGCTCGACCAACCCCGGCGAGCAGGCTGGCAGCCAGCCGCTGTTCACCGTCGCGGACCTGTCCAGCGTCTGGGTGGAGCTGGCGCTGTTCCCCCGTGATCGCGGTCGCGTGCGCAATGGTCAAGCGGTCCATGTCCGTGCAGGTGACGGCGGCCCCGCGGGCGACGGCCGCATCGTGTTCGTGTCGCCGCTGTCGAGCAGCGCCACGCAGAGCCTCACCGCACGCGTTCAACTCGACAACGGCGACGGTCGCTGGTCGCCGGGGCTGCACGTACAGGGCACCGTGGCGATCGGCGAAACGGCGCTCGCACTCGCGGTACCGGCGGCGGCCTTGCAGGACCTGGAGCACGGCCCTTCGGTGTTCGTGGACAGCGCCGACGGTCTGCGGCCACAGGCGGTGAAGACCGGCCGCAGCGACGGCCGCGTGGTCGAGGTCCTCGAAGGATTGCGCGCCGGACAAATGGTGGTCGGTGAAGGCAGCTTCGTGCTCAAGGCCGAGCTGGGCAAGGGCGAGAGCGGACATGAGCACTGAGTCCGCCCGCATCGCGATGAACCTGCACTGCACGCCTCCCTGCAGCCCCCGGCAGGAGCCGCCGCCACGCGGCGCTCCGGCCACCGCCGCCATGGAGATCCTTTCATGATCGAACGCATGATCCGTTTCGCCATCGCCCGCCGCGGCCTGGTGATGACCCTGATGCTGGCACTGGTGGTGCTGGGCATCTGGAACTATCAGCGCCTGCCGATCGACGCGGTGCCGGACATCACCAACGTCCAGCTGCAGATCAACACCCAGGCACCGGGTTACACGCCGCTGGAAGTCGAACAGCGCATCACCGTACCGATCGAGACCGCGATCACCGGCCTGCCGGGACTGGCCTACCGGCGCTCGCTGTCGCGCTACGGCCTGTCGCAGGTGACCGTGGCCTTTGCCGATGGCACCGACATCTACTTCGCGCGCCAGTTGGTCAACGAACGGCTGCAACAGGCACGCAGCCGTCTGCCGGACAACGTGGAGCCTGCGATGGGCCCCATCGCCACCGGCCTTGGCGAGATCTTTCTCTACACGGTCGAGGCCGATCCCGACGCACGCCAGGCCGATGGGCAGCCCTACGACACCACCGCGCTGCGCAGCATCCAGGACTGGGTGATCCGCCCGCAGCTGCTGCAGGTGCCCGGCATCACCGAAGTGAATGCCATCGGTGGCTACAGCAAGCAGTTCCATGTGCAGCCCGACCCCGCGCGGCTGCTGGCGTACGGACTGAGCTTCGACGATCTCGCGCAGGCGATCGAGCGCAACAACGCCAACCAGGGTGCGGGCTATCTCGAACGCAATCACGAACAGCTGCTGGTACGCATTCCCGGACAGGTGAGCGGGCTGGAGGATCTGCGCAGCCTGATCGTCGCGCATCGCGACGGCCTGCCGATCACCGTCGGAGATGTCGCCGAAGTCGCCCTGGGCAAGGAGCTGCGCACCGGTGCCGCCACCCGCGACGGACACGAGACCGTGCTCGGCACCGCGGTGATGCTGATCGGCGAGAACAGCCGCACCGTCGCCAAGGCCGTTGCCGAGCGCATGCTCAGGATCAACGACTCGCTGCCGCAAGGCGTGCGCGCGGTCACCGTCTACGACCGCACGCTGCTGGTCGACAAGGCCATCGCCACCGTGCAGAAAAACCTGGTCGAAGGCGCGCTGCTGGTGGTGGTGATCCTGTTCCTGCTGCTGGGCAACCTGCGCGCCGCGCTGCTGACCGCGCTGGTGATTCCGCTGGCGATGCTGATCACCATCACCGGCATGGTGGAGACCCGGGTCTCCGCCAACCTCATGAGCCTCGGCGCACTGGATTTCGGCCTGATCGTCGACGGCGCGGTCATCATCGTCGAGAACTGCCTGCGACGGCTCTCCGAGCAAAGCAGCGCGCGTGCCACGCTCAGCCTGCAGGAGCGTCTGGAGACCGTCTACAGCGCCACCACCGAGGTCATGCGACCGAGCCTGTTCGGCGTGTTCATCATCACCGCGGTGTACCTGCCGATCTTCGCGCTCGAAGGCGTCGAGGGAAAAATGTTCCACCCCATGGCGCAGACCGTGGTCATGGCCCTGACCGCCGCCCTGTTCCTGTCGGTGACCTTCGTGCCGGCTGCCGTGGCCCTGCTGTTCCGAGGCCCGGTGCAGGAAAAGCACAACCGGATCCTCGCCACCGCACGGCGCGGCTACGAGCCCCTGCTGCGTTTCGCACTCAAGGCGCGCGTCGCGTTTCTCGGCGGCGCGGTGCTGCTGGTGCTGCTCTGCGGCTGGCTCGCCACGCGCCTCGGCAGCGAGTTCGTGCCCAGCCTCGACGAGGGCGAAATCGCGGTGCAGGCGCTGCGCATTCCGGCCACCGGCCTGACACAGTCGCTTGCCTTCCAGAAACAGATCGAGCAGCGCCTGCTGCAGTTTCCCGAGGTGAAAACCGCGTTCGCGCGCACCGGCACCGCCGAGGTGGCCACCGACCCGATGCCTCAGAACATCTCCGACGGCTACGTCATGCTAAAGCCTCGCGATCAATGGCCGGACCCCGGCAAAACCAAATCCGCGCTGGCCGCCGAGATGCAACTGGCGCTGGAAGAGCTGCCTGGAAATGCCTATGAACTGAGCCAGCCGATCCAGCTGCGGTTCAACGAGTTGATCTCCGGCGTGCGCTCCGACTTTGCGGTGAAACTCTACGGCGACGACCTCGACCTGATGCTGCGCAGCGGCAACCAGCTCGCCGCCGCCCTGCGTGGCGTGCGCGGCGCAGCCGACGTGAAGGTCGAGCAGGTCACGGGGCTGCCGGTGCTGTCGGTGCTGCCTCGGCGTGAAGCCCTCGCCCGCTACGGCCTGAGCCTGTCCACCCTGCAGTCGGTGGTTTCCACCGCGCTGGGCGGACGCGAGGTCGGCTCCGTGTTCGAAGGCGATGCGCGCTACGACATCGTGCTGCGCCTGCCGGAAGCACGGCGCGGCGATCTGCGCGAACTGGAACGCCTGCCGATCCCGTTGCCCGGGGGCGGACAGGTGCCGCTGATCGAGGTCGCGAGCCTGGACATGGCACCGGGGCCGAACCAGATCAGCCGCGAGGACGGCAAGCGCCGCATCGTGGTCACCGCCAATGTGCGCGGCCGCGATCTCGGCAGCTTCGTCGCCGATGCGCAGGCAGCCATTGCCCAGGTCCGTGTACCACCCGGCTACTGGCTGGACTACGGCGGCACCTTCGAGCAACTGCAATCCGCATCGCAACGTCTGGCCATCGTGGTCCCGGCAACGCTGGCGCTGATTCTGGGCCTGCTGATCCTGGCCTTCGGCTCGGTGCGGGACGCCCTGGTGATCTTCAGCGGTGTGCCCCTGGCACTGACCGGCGGCGTGCTTGCGCTGTGGCTGCGCGGCATCCCGCTGTCGATCTCCGCCGGCGTCGGCTTCATCGCACTCTCCGGCGTCGCGGTGCTCAACGGCCTGGTGATGGTCAGCTTCATCCGCAGCCTGATGGAAAGCGGCAAGACCCTGGACGACGCGATCATCGAGGGCGCCCTGACCCGCCTGCGACCGGTGCTGATGACGGCGCTGGTGGCCAGCCTGGGCTTCGTGCCGATGGCCCTCAACGTCGGCACCGGTGCCGAGGTGCAGCGACCGCTGGCAACCGTGGTGATCGGCGGCATCGTGTCGTCGACCCTGCTGACCCTGCTGGTGCTGCCCGGCCTGTTCCGAATGGCGCACCGGCGTCTGGCCATGCCGATCATGCAGAACCGCGCAATGTGAGCCCCGTCGCCGAACCCGGCAGCCATCTGATCGAGGGTTCAAATCCCTGGGAGACACTTCACCTTCAGATAGCACAACGGCCCTCAGTGGGGCCGTTGTGCTTTGCCTGATTGGCGGAGAGAGAGGGATGGCTCGGCACCTTGTGCCTCGGCCCTGCGGGCTGCGGCTTGCGCCGCACACTGCTGCGCATCTGCGCAGCAGCCGAACCCGGCATCCGTCTGTATCGAGGGTTCAAATCCCTCTGGGACACTTCACCTTCAGATAGCACAACGGCCCTCAGCGGGGCCGTTGTGCTTTGCCTAATTGGCGGGAGAGAGTCAGTCGAAATCCGCGATTATTGCGCTAATTTTATTGGTGTTTGTCAGTTACAGATTTTGTGCAGACCCCATCACAGACCCTTAATCTTGTCTGCTAGATCAATGGTGATTTGGCCCAAAGACTCTTCCAAGACAGCTCAATATCAAGCGTGCATCACTTTGATGTAGCCACAGAGCAAGGCTGTCGCTGGATTGCATGCAGTACAGCCGCGGCAGGCCGAGGGGGCTCTGCGCGTGGTCTGGGAGAGTGAGTTTGCGGCGAAGGTCACGACGGCGAAGGCAGGGCGTTGATTTCCCTGCTGAATCCAAAATTGGATCATGCGAACACCCTCGGAACGGCCTCGATCATGTTCCGAATATCGCGGCGCTCACGGCGTGGCGCCTCCGGTTCCGGCTTTCCAATAGCCAAACAATTGATTTCATAGCTAAACGCAAAATTGCGCTCAGCGAAATCCCTGCTGCAGTCCAGGCGCTACACGGCGTGAAGCACATCACCATGTCCGGAATCTGTCCGCTCCTAATGCGGACGGTCATCCGACCGGCTGAACTTTCAGCCGGTTTAGTTCTGAGCTGCAGTCCAAGCGAGAGCGTCGCGGCTGAAGTCGCCCGTCGCAGCTTCAGCCTGTCGACGAGGCGTCAAACACCGTATAGCTTCTTCAGGATTGCGGGGATTGCCGGCTTGAGTTGTTCGAACCCTTTCTCTAGAAATTCCGGCTCCGCGTTCGGATCCCAGTAGTTGCCCGTCTCGGTGCCGCCGCCGAACTCGACGCCTTCTCGCGTCTTGCCGAAGTGGGCGCGCGGCTGGCCCTTCAATTTCCCAGACGCTTCATGCACGGCGGCGGCGTAGGCCGCGGTGTAGCCGATCGCTCCGATCACCTTCCCGTTCCGCATATCAATGCGCGGTGCGTACTGGCTGTTGACCAATGCTCCGGTGTCCTGAGGCGTCAACTGTGCCGCCATCTTACCTCCCTGACTCAGGATCATGTAGACAGCGCGCTCGGTGACCTCGCCGGCAATTCGATCGACGGTGGCCTTGTAATTGCGCTTGACTCGCGCCACACCTTTGACTGGCATCGCATCCCTCCTTCTATTGATAACTGGGTCGCCTCAGCATCATCAGTACCCCACTCCAGGTGTTCGCCGCAGGCCAAAGGCGCCAGCGAACGAACGTGATACCGGACCGTTCTCGCTCACGTCCCTCACCAGCAGATCGACAACCAGCCCACTGGGAGTCATGCGGGCGGAGGTGCTTTCAGCAGAGACCGATCCGCCGCTCTGATTATTGATGTTGATGGCAACGTGAGTCGGCCCGGCAGCACCGGCCCCGCGACCATCGAGCGGGGTCACTCTGCCGCGTTCTTGGCCCATCATCAGATACTGGCGCCCGTTGGTGTTCAGAATCTCAGGAGCGCCGCGCTCGTTGATGCGGTACATCTTCCCCGCAGACACATCGCCACCATTTGCACGGCCTGACGGGTTGGCAAAAGTGAAACCGTCGAATCCGTAATTCATCCCTCCAGACGCTTGAACTGCCGGCGCCGAGAATGACGCCCCCATGCCACCGAACGCCGATGCAAATGCATTCGCGAGCGGCCCCACGATGCTCTGACGGATGGCGATCCTCGCGAGATCAGCAATGATGCTGTTGGCCAAATCCTTGACGCTCAGCTTGCCGGTCTGAACGAAGTTCACCAGCGCATTCTCCATCCCTCTGAATGCACCTGTTACTGCATCGCCAATTTGGTCATAGATGTTGGCGGACTCAGCCGCGTAGTTGCGCAAAGAGTCCAGAGCTCCCAGCGTCCAATCAGTTTGGATATCGAGCTTCGCCTGATGATGGTCTCGAACCATCTGGAGCTCAGCGGCTTGCGCATCGCGAATCTGCCCAAGTTCCGTATCCGTGAGGCCCTGTGAGGAGGCGCGGCGCTGATTAATCAGGCTCCGGTAGCTATCCTCTACTTGCGCAATTTCTTCATTCAGCTCTCGGACATTGGAACCCTGACCGAAAGACTCAAGTTCACGCGCGAACTGACGCTGACGGGAAGCAAGTTGCTCGTGCAGGTCATTAAGCAGCCTCCCGCCATCTGCCGCCCTGTAGAGCGACCTGGCGTAGTTCTCTACAGCCCGGACCGTTGCTTCGTCCGCGATAGGACTGAGTCGCGCCTTCGCTTGCGCAACTGCCAGTTCCTCACCAGATAGAGCCGCCTGCTGCATCTGGGCCTCTAGCTGGTCCAGATACTCTGCATCGCCTGCGCGAGCGGTCGCCAAATCTCGCTGAAGGCGCAGCTCTTCGCGGCGCTGCTCGTTTAGCTGGCGTCGAGCCGCGGTTTCTGCATCGACTGCCTCGGCGCTGACGCGACGTGAACTCCGAGGGTCCAATGCCTCCTCCGGCAATGGCGGTGGCGCCGCCGGAGCCGGTTGCCTTGCACTGGCCTCGTGGTGGAGTGCGACGAGCTTTTCTAGCCTGTGAATCTCGGCGTCCAGCTCATCATCGCCGTAGCCATTTCCAATTCTGCCTAAGAAACTTCTTGCCCTGGCCTTCCGCAGATTCTCCAAGCGCTGCTCAAGGCGGACAATGTCATCTGCCACCGGCCCATGCAGCGCAGCAGCAAGCCCTTCAGCCGCCCACCTCACAACGCCGACGACTTCCTTGGATGTCGTAATGATCGATGTGAGCGCCCCTACGACACCGGCGGCCAGCGTTTGCGCGGCCTGTATCACTTCCGGATCTTGCAGGGCTTCTGCCAACAGCTTGATGTTGCCCACCAGCACGTCACTGGCGCCGCTGGATTCATTCACCTTGCCGATGAACACCTGCATGCTGTTGCTGAGGTTCACAAAGGCATCGCCCACCGTGGTGCTCATCTCATCCGACAGATGCTTGTTCTCATCCCGACTGCGGCGCAGCCCTTCATTCAATGCCTCCAGCGATAGCTTGCCGGTCACGCCCAGCTGACGGACGCGCGCCGTTGTTTCGCCGGTTGCAGATGCAATGCCGTTGACGATAGACGGAGTAGCGGCCAGCAAGGACGTCCAGGCATCCGCATCGATGCGCCCCTTCTGCAGCGACTTCGAGTAGGCATCCATTGCCGCGCGTGCCCGATCTTTGCTCGCCGCATCACGCACGAAGGCGTAGGACATCGAGTCGGTGATATCCAGCACGTCTGATGTCGTGTAGCCCAAGCTGCGCAGAACATCGGCAGTGGACAGATACACCTCTTGCGCCTCGTTTAGCGAGCGATACGTGCCGTTGGCGGTCTCTAGTAGGCGCTGCTGGACCTGCTCGTACTCCGCGGAGCTGCTGGTCGCGTTCTTGATCCTGCTGGACATCTCCATGTACTGATCGGAAAGGGCGACAGCAGCTTGCAGCGTTCGCAAAGAAAGATAGGTCGCAACGACCTTCGTGAGGCCTGACCAAGCAGACGACTGCGAATTGACAGATCTTGTCATCCGTCCTGCGGCTTCGGAGACCTTGTCCATCTTGGTCTCCAGCTTTGCCGCCGAGCCATCGGTCTTGCCCATCTTCTTCGAAAGACGATCGAGGCTTCCATCAGCCTCCTTGGCACTGTTGACCAGCTTCGACGTATCGGACTCGACTTCATACCAGATGGAGCCCACCTGACTACCGTTCATGATTTCTCTCCTGGCCGGGGATTTTTGGCAGGCAACGCAATAATGGTGGTTTGGACGCCCTCGAAAAGATCCTCCTCTGCACGCGTCAGAAATTCGCGCTCAGTCTCGTTGCCCCTCCGATGGACAATCGGGCCTTCACTGCCAAGGCGATCTGCGCTTGTCGCCTGCGGGCTGCCATCAATCCGGTCAATTCCATAGATAAGAATTTGCGTAGGACGCTCCGCTGGTTGCTGGTAGCTCTCCAACTCCTCAACGCGCCGCTTGATTTCAGCTTTCATGATTTCTGCTCCAGTGCGGCGATACGCCGCTCGATTTCATCGATCTCAACAACACGCGCCAGAGCGCCTACAGCGGTCACCAGCGCCGCGGCAACATCGGCCGGCAGCTCACCGCTAGCGGCCGCCTCGAGCGCAGCCTCGGCCCTCTCCGTGAGCGTGGATGCAGCCAGCAGGCCCGGCAGGTGAACCGGCAGGCTCTCGGCTTTCAGCGAAGGCAGGACGCGATCCAGCAACACCCGCGCAGCCTGCACATCGCCAGCCTTTGCCTGCTCGACTAGTTTCGCGATGATGTCCGGCAAGTCCCGTCCAATCGCCTCGCGAAGCCTCGCTACCTTTCCGCTGCCCCTCGGTCGCCCGGAAGGGTTTCCGGACTGGCCTTTGGTGTATCGCGACGTCATGCTTTCTCTCGGGTAGATAGAAGGCCGCCGTCGCCGGCAGCCCTCAGAGGTCATTGCGCGAAGTGGGCGGCGGGGTCAGGTGCGCGACCGTCATCCGACCATGGAGTTGTCCGTGTGACGACACGGGTGCCGAAGTATTCTTCTGGGTCTGGGACGCCCGTCTGCTGGTTTGCGTTCGTCACCGGCTCGCCAGTCCCTGAGATCTGCTTGTGCAGTTCGTCCAGGGCAGCACGGGGCAGCGCTTTGGCGACGACATCGCCGAATCGCTCCGCGACGGCCTTGCGTTTCTCAGCGAGCGCGGTGCGCTCCTCGGCAGGCAGGAGTCCTTCCGCAACGACTTCGGCCAGCTTGCGGCTCAGCTCTGTCGAGATGCTGTCCGCCAGTTCCCGCATCTCCGGGTTGCTGCTAGTGCGTTGGGCGGCGGCAATAAGACTGCGGGCCTTGTCGCGATGGTTCGTGCTCATGGTTCAAACCTCCACCGTGTCAATGTCGATTCCGCTCGACAGAAATGCAAATGAAGAGGCGTAACCGTCCCGCATATTCAATGCGCCAGCCATTGGTTTCTCTGCCTCAGTCAGTCGGCTCGACTTCAGCAGGCAGAACGGCTCGGTCACGGCGACAGGAAGGCCGTGCTTGCTGCAGAGTCGTTCTGCGTGGCTGAACGCTTCACTGCGCTCACGGGTGATTCGGCTAATCGTCGCGCGGTGCTGGGCGATCTGCTGCAGAAGGTCTACCAGCGAATCAGCAGCGGCCCTGTATTGCTCCACATGGCCGGCCATGGTCTTGGCTAGGACATCAAGCTCCTGCTCAGCCTGCTCCCGCTCGGCCGCGGGCAGCGACGCATGCAGCGCCTGTCGCTCAACGCGCAAGCGACGGGCGACACGCTCGGCATCGAGTTGACGCGTCTCCAGTTCGTCGACATCACCACCGGACAGATGGGCTTCCTTCAACTCAGCATCGAAGTCGCGTGCCTGGTGCTGTTCCTCGGCTCTTTTAATTTCCGCGAGCCGTGTGCGGATTTCTTGGGGGTTCATCTGTTTCATTTCATTCCTCGGTGTCGTTGTGCGGGTTGAAAGGTGGCTATAGCGGCTCCCGCGGTGCCGCTGTCGTTCTGGTAGGCCAATTCCTGTTTCCGCCCTGTTGTTTCAGGAACCATTGGTTTCTCTGGACCACATGGATATTTCTTAGAAGGTGACCGGATTCCGGGCTAGGCAAACAAGCAAAAAGCCCCGGACAAGCCCGAATTCCGGGCTAGGTGAGGGTGTTTTGAGGGTGAGGT
>JBEBWZ010000059.1:0-20414 GCA_040391865.1 Solimonas flava | reverse complement strand
CTATGGCCTGAACCTGGATCAGCTGACGCAGGCGGTGCGCGACGGCAATCAATCCGGCGGTGGCTCGGTGCTGGAAATGGCGGGTGCCGAATACATGGTGCGCAGTCGCGGCTATCTCGCGACACTGGAGGATTTCCGTCAGATTCCGCTCGGTGTCGATGAACAAGGGACACCGTTGTTGTTGCGCAATGTTGCCGATGTGCAGTTGGGGCCGGCACCGCGCCGCGGCGTCGCTGAACTGGACGGCGAGGGCGAGGTGGTGGGTGGCATCGTGGTGATGCGTCACGGCCACAACGCACTCGAAGTGATCGAGCGGGTGAAGGATCGGCTGGAGCAATTGCGCGCCGGACTGCCGGCCGGTGTCGAGCTGGTGGTCACCTACGACCGCTCCGGACTGATCGGGCGGGCCATCGACAATCTGCGCGACAAACTGATCGAAGAATCGCTAGTGGTGGCGCTGGTGTGCCTGCTGTTCCTGTTCCATCTGCGTTCGTCGCTGGTGGCGGTGCTGACCTTGCCAGTCGGGATGCTCACCGCGTTCATCGTGATGAAGCTGCAGGGTGTCGGCGCCAACATCATGTCGCTGGGCGGGATCGCGATTGCCGTCGGCGCGATGGTCGATGCCGCGATCGTGATGATCGAGAACATGCACAAGCATCTCGAACGCGCCGGGCCCGACGATGATCGTTGGGAAGTCGCGCGCGCCAGCGCGGTCGAAGTCGGGCCGGCGCTGTTCTTTTCGCTGCTGATCATCACCGTCTCGTTTCTGCCGGTGTTCAGTCTGATCGGCCAGGAGGGCAAGCTGTTCGCGCCGCTGGCCTACACCAAGACCTATGCGATGGCGGCCAGTGCGGCGCTGGCGGTGACGCTGACGCCGGTGCTGATGGGCTATCTGATACGCGGCCGCATTCGTGCCGAGCGCGAGAACCCCCTCAACCGCGCGCTGCAGGCGCTGTACCGGCCGGCTCTGCATGCATCGCTGCAACATCCGCGCAGCGTGCTGCTGTTGGCGCTGTTGCTGCTGACGAGCCTGATCTGGCCGCTGTCGCGCCTCGGCAGCGAGTTCATGCCACCGCTGTACGAAGGCGATCTGCTGTACATGCCGACGACCTTGCCCGGTGTCTCGGTCGACGAAGCGGCACAGATCCTGCAGATCACCGATCGCCTGATCCGGCAGATGCCGGAAGTCGAGCGCGTTTTCGGCAAGGCCGGACGCGCCGACAGCGCTACCGATCCGGCACCGCTGTCGATGCTGGAAACCACCATTCTGCTGAAGCCGCGCGAGCAGTGGCCGACAGGCCAGACCATCGAAGGTCTGATCGCGAAACTCGATCAGACCGTGCGCCTGCCAGGACTGACCAATTCCTGGGGTTATCCGATCCGCACGCGCATCGACATGCTGTCGACCGGTATCCGCAGTGCCGTCGGCGTCAAGGTCACGGGGCCGGATCTGCAGGGCATCGGCGAACTCACTGCCGAACTGGAAACCGTGCTGCGCGGTGTGGCGGGCACGCGCGCGGTGTTCGGCGATCGCCTGACCGGCGGCCGCTACATCGATATCGACATCGACCGCGCGCGCGCGGCGCAGTACGGCGTCAGTGCCGGCGAGATCCAGCGCATGGTGGCGAGTGCGATCGGTGGCGACGACATTGGCACGGTGATCGATGGCCGTCAGCGCTTCACCATCAACCTGCGCTATCCGCGCGCTCACCGCGATTCGCTGGCTGCGGTGATGGCCAGCCGCGTCACCACACAAAGCGGCGCGCAGCTGCCCTTGAGCCTGCTTGCCAACATCGCGATCCATGACGGACCGTCCGAGATCAGGAGCGAAAACGGCCGTCTCACCGGCTACGTCTACATCGACCTTGAAGGACGCGATCTAGGCGGCTACGTGCGCCGTGCGCAGCAGGCGGTGGCCGCAGAACTGCAGCTGCCACCCGGCTACGCCATCGAATGGTCGGGGCAGTATCAGCACCTGTTGCATGCGCGCGAGCGCCTGGGCTGGATCATCCCGCTGACCGTGGCGCTGGTGCTGTTGCTGCTGTACCTGCACTTTCGCGATCCGGTCAAAGTGCTGCTGGTCGCGATCTGCCTGCCGTTCTCGCTGGTCGGTGGTTTCTGGCTGACCTGGCTGCTGGGCTACAACCTGTCGGTCGCCGTTGCCGTCGGCTTCATCGCGCTGGCCGGCGTGGCCATCGAGTTCGGGGTAGTGATGCTGTTGTATCTCGACAATGCCGTGCGCGAACTGCAGCGCTCGGGCGGGAGCGTCAACCACCACAGCCTGTTGCAGGCCACGGTGCAGGGCGCGCTGCTGCGTCTGCGTCCGAAAACCATGACCGTGGCGGTGATCGTCGCCGGCCTGCTGCCGGTGATGTTCAGTGACGGCGCAGGTTCCGATGTCATGAAACGCATCGCCGCGCCGCTGGTCGGCGGCATGCTGACTGCACCGCTGCTGTCGCTGCTGGTGATGCCCACCTTGTACCTGGCGTGGCAGCGACGGCGAGCGGATCGTGGGGTCTAGCGGGGCGATAAGTGGGTCGGGGGTATACTGCCCGGGCGACGACGCTGGCGGTCAGCGTGTCCTGAAACCGGCATTTTGCATGCAGCTAACCCGATTTACCGACTATTCGCTGCGGATTCTGATCTGTCTGGGCTTGCACCAGGACCGGCTGATGACCATTCGTGAGGTGGCGGATTACTACGGCATCTCGCAGGCGCATCTGACGAAAGTCGTGCATAACCTGGGCCTGCGCGGCTACATCGAAACGGTGCGTGGCCGTGGCGGCGGGATCCGGCTCGCGCGGCGTCCGGAGCTGGTCAATGTCGGCGAAGTGATCCGCGATACCGAAGAGAACATGCATATCGCAGAGTGCTTTAGCGGCGATACCAGCTGTTGTCTGCTGCCTTCCTGTGTCCTGAAGTCGGCCTTCGCGGAAGCGCGCAAGAATTTTCTCGCGACGCTGGATCGCTATCGGCTTTCCGATCTGATGGTCGAAAGGGCGCAGCCGGTGGCTACCGCCGTCGTGCGGCTGCCGAAGAGCATGGCCGCAAAGCTGGATGCGTCGAGCGCCAAGCGTCGATCTTGAGCATCATCTGAAAGTGGTTGCTCAGCTGATGCGCAGACGAGAATGGCCGTGCCCATGCCGGCACGGCCATTCCCAGTCACGCTACCACTGCCAGATGCGATCGGCTTTTTCGTAAAGCTCGGGCAACTGGTCGCGGTACAGCACTTCCACACCCTCGTGCAGCGTCAGCCGTGCCAGGCCGCGAGCGGCCAGGTCTTCGTGCAGCACATGCACGGGAATCCCCTTGGACAGCAGCCCGTCGAGATCGCGGCGGATATCGGCCGGTTCACTCTGCTGCCAGTCACCCAGCGTCAGCGCCGGTTGTGGCTTCTGTTGTACGGCATAGGTCACCGCATGCCCGGCCAGCAGTACCGACAGGTGGGTATCCTCACCGTGCACGTGCATGCATTGCGTGAGCCACAGGATGGTGTCGTCCTGCTCCTCGGTCAGCGTGCGGAATGCCTGTTCGACGATCTGTAGAACTTTCATGATCAGCGGGTTCCGATGGTCAGTGAATTGGTGGCGGCACTGGCTTCGCGCCAGAAGTCGGCGGGGCCGCCGCGACGGCAGCCGTCGATGGCTTCGTTGACGCCGCGCTCATCGACGCAGAGGCCGCAGTTGATCCAGTCGAACTGCAGCTTCCTGGCCGCGGCCTTGCGTTGCAGCGCCGCGATCCATTCGCGCGTCAGCGGATGGGCTTCCTGCGCGGCATCGCGGCCATGCACGGCATTGCCATGCGGCTGCTGCTTTGCAAACGACAGCGCCACGGCGCCTTCGTAGGCGAAGACCTTGACGTGTGCGCCGCGCTCCAGCGCGGCATCGAGCAGGCGGAAGAAGGTCACCGTGCGTTCGCTCTCGAACGGCGGGTCCATGAAGGCGAATGCGAGGGTCTTGCTGTCACTCATGATGGCGTGTCCCGTAAGAGATTCAGTTCCAGATGACTTTGTCGCCGGCGAGCATCGCGTCGATCACCTGTTCGGGACCGGCGCGGCCGATGCCGGCCTTGAGGTGATCGCTGCCGATGTCGCGCTGCTGCAGCGAGAACGGATCGGCATCGACGGCGACGCCGCTGCGCAGCAGTGCGTCGAAGCCATCGCAGACCGCACCGCGTCGAGCCGCCATCACCGCGTTCTGGACCAGCAGCAGGCGCACCGAGTGCCCGGCGCTGACCAGACGATGCGCGAGATCGAACTGCACGGTGCTGCGCACTTCAGTGAACGGATCTTGACTCTGGACGAAAAGGTAACGGGACATCGTGGGCTCCATGACGACGATCGATCAGGGGGTCGCGGCCTGCGGCTGCGACGGATTGAGCAGTTGGGCACGCACCAGAAAATCGCCGAAGTGTTCCTGTGGCTGACGCTGGCGCGCGTAACGCGCGAACAGGGGCTGCAGCAGTTCGACGATGCGCGTTTCATTGGCGTTGCTGGCATAGAGCTGCGCCAGGCGGTGGCCGTGAAAGCTGCCGCCGAGATACAGGTGATAGAGGCCGGGTGCGCGTCCGGTGAGCGCGATCTCCGCCAGATACGGACGCGCGCAACCGTTGGGGCAACCGCTGATGCGCAGGGTGATCGGCGTCTGCGCCAGGCCGTGCTGTTCCTTCAGGCGGTTGAACACGCGCAGGAAATCGGGGGTGTAGCGTTCGGCTTCCGCCATCGCCAGACCGCAGGTCGGCAGTGCCACGCAGCTGAGGGTATGCGCCTCCTGCAGGTCCGGTTGCAGACGTTCTGCGAGGCCGAGATCCTCGAGGCGCCATTGCACGGCCTCGCGTTCTTCCGGCGCGACATGCGTCAGTTGCAGATTCTGGTTGGTGGTCAGGCGGATGCGACCGCCGTATTGCTGGAACAGCGCCTGCAACTGATCGCGCAGCGCGTGATCGATGCGGCCGCTGTCGATCTGCAGGGTTGTGTGCCAGAGGCCGTCATCGCCCTGCTGCCAGCCGCGGGCATCGCCGTTGTGAGTGAAGCGGATGGCGCGTGCCGGCGCCAGCGGTTGCCCGCGACGCTCCGCCAGCGTATCGAGGAACCAGTCGTTGCCGAGACGATCGAGCGTGTACTTGAATCGTGCGCGATGGCGGTCCTTGCGGTCGCCGTAGTCGCGCTGGATGCCCATCACGATCTCGGCGAAGGCCGGCGCTTCGGCGCTGTCGATGAACCCCAGCTGTTCCGCGAGACGTGGATAACTGTCTTCGCGGGTATCGAGCTGACCCATGCCGCCGCCGACACAGACATTGAAGCCGACCAGCTTCCTGTCTTCGACCACCGCGATGAAGCCGAGATCCTGACCGTAGATATCGATGTCGTTGGCCGGCGGGATCACGTATCCGACCTTGAACTTGCGCGGCAGGTACAGCTCGCCGTACAGGGGGTCTTCCTGCGGCTTGGGCGGCTGCGGTGTCGCGCCGTACCAGATCTCGGGATAGGCACCGGTCCTGGGAATCAGCCGGTCGCTGGTGGCACGCGCCAGCGCCGCGACCTCGGCGTGGATCGCCGACAGGGCCGGATTGGCGCCGCAGACCACGCCGCGGCTGTCGTCGCCGCAGGCGGCGATGGTATCGAGGCCGATGTCGCGGATCGCGCACATGAAGGCCTGCAGTTCGCGTTTGCGGATGCCGTGAAACTGCAGCGTCTGGCGGGTGGTGATGCGCAGGCCGCGTTCGGCGTAACGGCGCGAGATCGCATCCAGTCCCTGCCATTGCTCACGGCTGAGGACGCCGCCGGGAATGCGCAGCCGCACCATGAACTGGTACAGCGGTTCCAGCATTCTTTGCGCACGGTCGTTGCGGCAATCGCGATCGTCCTGTTGGTAGATGCCGTGAAATTTCATCAACAGGGTGTCGTCGCCGGGCACCGCACCGGTGAGACGTTCCTTCAGCCCCTCGGCAATGTTGCCGCGCAGATAGCGGCTGCGCTGCTTCAGCTGTTCGTTGGCGTTCAGGTCCTGCAGCGGCTGCGACAGGTCGCAGTCACGGTTGGGTGCCGAGCGCTTGATCGTGGAGGTGGTCATCAATACAGATTGCGGTGGATGCGCTTGTCCTTGCTCAGCTGTTCCCAGCTGCGCGCGCTGGCGTCGCGTTGCGCGTCGTAGTGCTGTTGCAGGGCCTGCTCGCAGGCTTCCAGATTGACGGTATCGCCGCACAGGTACAGGTGCGCGCCGTCGTCCAGCCATTGCCGCAAGCGGTTCGCGTCAGCCAGGGCGAGATCCGCAAGATTGCGCCCCGGTTCGTCCTGGTAGAACACGGTGTCGATGTGCTGCAGCAGGCCATCGGCCTGCGCCTGCTGCCAGTCACGCTGATAGAGGAAATCCTGTTCGAACTGCTGTTCGGCAAACAGCAGCCAGCAGCGGCGATGCTGGCCGCTGGCACGCAGGTGCTGGATGAAGGCGCGATAGGGCGCGATGCCGGTGCCTTCGGCGATCAGGATCAGCGGTAGCTGCGGGTCTTCCGGCAGCTGGAAGCGCGCATGGCGGTGCGGGTACAGGCGCAGACTGTCGCCGGGCTGCAGCTGCACCAGATATTCGGATGCGATGCCGCTTTCCTCGCGGCTGCCGAAGGCGTAGCGGTAATGCTGCACCGTCAGGTGCAGCTCATCGGCGACAGCGTCGAAGCTGTTGGCCAGATCGTACAGACGCGGCTGCATCGGCCGCAGCAGGTCCACCAGCGCCTGTGGCTCGGGATGCGCGGGATAGCGCGCGGCGATGTCCCGCAGCTGATGACTGCGCAGGAAGGCTTTCTGCGCGGCGCTGTCGGCGACGATGCCGGCCAGTTCCTCGCTGCCGCTCAGCGTCGCCCAGGCTTCGAGGAAGCGCGGGCTGCAGACATTCAGGTTGCGTTGCTGGCGCAGTGCCTGCACCAGCGGCATCGCGTTGCCGTCCAGCGTGACCGCCTGCTCGGCGGACAGCTGCAGGACGTCCAGGATCGCGGCGACCAGGGCCGGCGGATTGTCGGCCAGCACGCCGACGGCATCACCCGCCTGCAGCGGCAGCGGCACATCCAGCGCCAGTTCCAGGTGGTGGGTGGCGCTGCGGCGCTGCGGTGCGCTGAGACGGACGTTGTTGAGCACTTCGACCGTCAGCGGCCGTTGCTTGCTGTAGCTCTGCGCAGCGCTGGCGACGGGTGCGACGGTGGTTGCGGTGGCGACGACGGTGGCGGCACTTGCCCCCGCTTGCGGCAAGGCGTCGAGCGCGGCGCTCATCCAATGTCGCGCCGGCTCGGCGTAATCGACATCACAGTCCTGGCGCGGCAGCAGGGCGCGAGCGCCCAATGCGGCAAGGCGTTCGTCGAACTCCTGGCCGGTGCGGCAGAACTGCGCATAGCTGCTGTCGCCCAATGCCAGCACCGCATAGGCCAACTCCGGAAGGCGCGCGGCGCGCGGCTCCATCAATGCGGTATGGAAGGCGGTGATCGGTTCCGGCGGATCGCCATCGCCGTGGGTGCTGCAGATCAGCAGCAGATACTGGTATTTCGCGAGCTGGCGCAGGCGCACCGTGGCGAGATTGCCGATGTCATGGGCGATGCCGCGTGCGGTCGCTTGCGCCGCCAGTTGCCAGGCCAGCGCTTCACTGTTGCCGGTCTCGCTGCCATAGGCGATCAGGATGCTGGCAGGCGGGGCCGCGTTGGCGGCGAGCGGCAGCGATTCGGCCGGTTCGGCGCGCGCGGCAAGGTAGCCGCTCAACCACAGTGATTGACGGCTGTCGAGCTGTCTCAGGAGAGGTTGCAGCGCCTGCCATTGAGCTTCGGAGAGGGGCCTGGTTGCCAGGCTCGTCGCCATGTTCATCGGTGCCCTGAAAAGGTGCGAAAGGGAGCGGCGCAGTATGAACAGGCTTTTGTATCGTTAATAATGAAATACAATCGTTTTTAATATCAAAAATATCGATATAAACCGTGGACATCGACCTCGCGCGCACGTTTCTCGAAGTGGTTCGCTGCGGCAGCTTCATTGCCGCGGCCGAGCGGCTGCATGTCACCCAGACCACGGTGACCGCGCGCATCCACAATCTCGAAAGTCAGCTGGGCTGCCGGCTGCTGGTGCGCAATCGCAGCGGTGCCCGCCTGACCGACAACGGCGAACGCTTTGTCGGCCACGCCAGCCAGCTGGTGCAGACCTGGGCCGCCGCGCGCCGCGAGCTGCCGTTGCCGCAGGGCAGCGGCAAGCTGGCGGTGATCGGTGGTGAACTGAGCCTGTGGAATCCGTTGCTGATGAGCTGGCTGCTGACGCTGCGGGACCGTCATCCCGAGCTGGCGATTCGGACCGAAGTGGGCGAGCGGCGCACGCTGTACGAAAAGCTCGAGTACGGCGTGCTGGATATTGCGGTGGTGCATCAGCCGGATTACTGGCCGGGGATGCAGGTCGAGCAGCTGCTGGAGGAAAAGCTGGTGCTGGTGCGCAGCACGCGCAAGCGTGGCGACTATGTCTATGTCGATTGGGGCGAGGCCTTTCGCAAGCAGCACGATGCCGCGTTGCCGGAGCAGGCACACGCGCGGCTGAGTTTCGATCTCGGACCGCTGGCGCTGCAGTATCTGCTGGCCCAGGGCGGCAGCGGTTATTTCCGTACCCGGGTGGTGCAGCAGCCTTTGCAGCAGGGGCTGTTGCGGCGGGTCGCGCGCGCGCCGGAGTTCGCCTATCCGCTGTATGTGGTCTACCCGCGCAACAAGGACAGCGAGGTGCTGGCGCAGGCGCTGGCGGCCCTGCGCACCGTCGCGGCCAGCGACGCGGGCTGGAACCGGCCCGTGGCCGCCTAAGCGTAGCGGCCGCGCCGATATGGGCGGCAGCAAGCAAACGGCAGCACCAATGAAAACGGCCGGCGAGGGGACTCGCCGGCCGTAGCCATTACCGCCTTGCGCTTACTGGCAGGCTTCGCATTCCGGATCGAGGATCGAGCAGACCTTGGCGCCGCCCACTTCGGTGGCCGCGACGCTGGCCGGTGCGGCCGCACGCGGTGCCGCAGCCTTGGCGCCGGCGTCGTTGCCGACCGCGTTCAGGCGATTGTCGCTGATCGTGGTCTTTTCCGCGTGCGTCGCGCCCATCGTACGCAGGTAGTACGTGGTCTTGAGACCGGAGGTCCAGGCGTGCTTGTACAGCTCGTCCAGCTTCTTGCCGTTCGGCGCGGACATGTACAGGTTCAGCGACTGTGCCTGGTCGATCCACTTCTGGCGACGGCTGCCGGCATCGACCAGGATCTTCGGATCGATCTCGAACGCGCACTTGTAGAGCGACTTGAGTTCGGCCGGGACGCGGTCGATGCGCTGCACGCTGCCGTCGAAGTACTTGAGGTCGTGGGCCATCACTTCGTCCCACAGGCCCAGCGACTTGAGGTCGTTGACCAGGTACTCGTTGACCACCGTGAACTCGCCGGACAGGTTCGATTTCACGTACAGGTTCTGGTACGTGGGCTCGATCGACTGCGATACGCCGGTGATGTTGGCGATGGTGGCGGTCGGAGCGATCGCCATGCAGTTGCTGTTGCGGATGCCGACGGTCTGCACGCGGTTGCGCAGCGAGGCCCAGTCGAAGCGACCGGACTGCGATGCATCCTGCCGCAGATAGGCATTGTTGCCACGCGCCTTGGCCAGGATCTGGATCGAGTCGATCGGCAGGATGCCCTGGCTCCACAGCGAGCCTTCGAAGCTGCTGTAGCGGCCACGCTCGGCGGCGAGATCGGTGCTGGCCTTGATCGCGTAGTAGCTGATCGCTTCCATCGACTCGTCGGCGAACTTGATCGCAGCGTCGGTCTCGTAGGGCAGGCGCAGCTTGTACAGCGCGTCGTTGAAGCCCATTACGCCGAGGCCCACCGGGCGGTGACGCAGGTTGGAATTGCGCGCTGTGGCCACCGAGTAGTAGTTGTACTCGATGACGTTGTCGAGCATCCGCATCGCGGTGCTGATGGTGCGCTCCAGCTTGGCGGTGTCGAGCTGACCGTCGGCGGTGAGATGCGCCGGCAGGTTGACCGAGCCGAGGTTGCAGACCGCGATTTCCTGGCCGGCCTTGGTGTTCAGCGTGATCTCGGTGCAGAGGTTGGAGCTGTGCACCACACCGACGTGCTGCTGCGGCGAGCGCAGGTTGCACGGGTCCTTGAAGGTGATCCACGGATGGCCTGTTTCGAACAGCATCGACAGCATCTTGCGCCACAGGGTCAGTGCCGGCATGCGCTTGAAGTTCTTGATGCGGCCGTCGTCGGCCAGCTTCTCGTACTCGTTGTAGCGCTTCTCGAACGCGTCACCGGTGAGGTCGTGCAGGTCCGGGGTTTCTTCCGGCGAGAACAGCGTCCACTGGCCTTCTTCCATCACCCGCTTCATGAACAGGTCCGGCACCCAGTTGGCGGTGTTCATGTCGTGCGTGCGGCGACGGTCGTCACCGGTGTTCTTACGCAGCTCGACGAACTCTTCGATATCGCGATGCCAGGTTTCGAGGTAACCGCAGACCGCGCCCTTGCGCTTACCGCCCTGGTTAACCGCCACCGCGGTGTCGTTGGCCACCTTCAGGAACGGCACCACGCCGTTGGACTTGCCGTTAGTGCCCTTGATGTAGCCGCCCATGCCGCGCACCGGCGTCCAGTCGTTGCCGAGACCGCCGGCAAACTTGGACAGCAGCGCGTTGTCCTTGATCGCCTTGAAGATGCCGTCGAGGTCGTCCGGAACCTGCGTCAGGTAGCAGGACGACAGCTGCGGCCGCAGCGTGCCGGAGTTGAACAGCGTCGGCGTGCTCGACATGAAATCGAACGACGACAGCAGGGTGTAGAACTCGATGGTCTTGGCTTCGCGGTCGATTTCGTTGATCGCCAGGCCCATCGCCACGCGCATGAAGAACGCCTGCGGCAGCTCGAAGCGGATCTTGTTGCTGTGGATGAAATAGCGGTCGTACAGCGTCTGCAGGCCGAGGTAGTCGAACTTGGCGTCACGCTCGGTCAGCAGCGCCTTACCGAGCGCGTCGAGATCGTACAGCGCCATCTTCGGGTCGAGCAGCTCCAGATCCACGGCCTTGTGGATATAGGCGCGGAAGTAGTCGGCGTACAGGCCCTTCATGTCCTCGAAGGTCGGGCGTGACTGCGCCATGCCGAGGAACTTCATCGCCTCGTGGCGCAGTGCGTCGCACAGCAGGCGCGCCGACACGTAGGTGTAGTTCGGTTCCTTCTCGATGCGTGCGCGTGCGGCCAGGGTCAGCGCCTGCGACAGCTCGCCTTCGGAAATGCCGTCGTACAGATCGCGCAGCGCGGACTGCACCACTTCATCGACGCTGACGCCGCTGAGGCCGGCGCAGGCCTCGGTGACCACGCGCACGATGCGCTGTTCATCCAGCGCCACCACGGCGCCGTCGTCGAGTGTGACCGACAGGCGCGGCTTGCCGGTTTCCGGCGCCTTGGCGGCTTCGGCGGCGCGCTCCTTGGCGCGTTCGGCGCGGTACAGCACGTAGGCGCGTGCGATCTTGTGCTCGCCGGCGCGCATCAGGCCCAGCTCGACCTGATCCTGGATGTCTTCGATATGCAGCGTGCCGCCGCCGTGCAGATGGCGGCTGAGCGCGGTGACCACCTGGCGCGTGATCGCGTCGACCTTTTCGCGGACCGAGGCGGAGGCCGCAGCCGCGCCGCCCTCGACCGCGAGGAAGGCCTTGGTCAGCGCGATGCTGATCTTCGAGGCATCGAACGCGGTGACCTTGCCGTTGCGACGGATGACCTTGAGGCTGCCCGGCGCGGTGGCGCTGACTTCGATGGTGGGGGCCGGCGCATCCGTGAGCGGACGACGGCTGTCGGATGTGGCGGCGGGTTGAATTTGCATGGCGGGCGCTCCCCCTACAGAAGGAAAATTATTTGATCTGCTGACACATGGAGATCCTTGGGCCTGAACAACGGCAGGGGTGCCTCCGGGCAGTGTGCTGACGATATCTTGTGGTTTCAGGCTCAGTCAACCCCAAGCAGTTGTGTTCAAAGCGGTGCAGAGGCCTTGAAGAAGCTGTGGATAAGCAGGGGGCTTCCGGCATGTTCCCAGGCCCGACAAGGACTTAGCGGAGATGCGGCGCGCAGGGCCGCCGCCGGCCTGTCCGAGACCAGGCGTGACGCTGGATCACGGGCTGAAGGGCTCTGGAAGATGAGATGAATAATTGAATAAAGATGCAAAATAAAAGATAAAAATTGATCCTCCTGGTTTCCTTAGTGTCCGGGGGCAGACAGCGGCGATCAGAAAATGCCCGGATCGGAGATGGATTTGTGATTAATCATCAAATTAAACACAAAAAAATACGGATAAATCTCTCTTCAATCCGGACCCGCCGCGAGCCAAGGTTTGGGGCATGACAGGCGGCATCGAGGGCGACCAGATCGTACGAATGTGATTAATTATAAATAATTATCATATTTTTATATTGAATCATGAGGAATGGTGAGCCTTTAGGTCAGACGTTCATTCAGTTTGTGATTATTTATACTTTTAATTGATTCTAGTATTTAAAATGGCTCATCTTCGTGATCCAGCGTACGTCGCTGCAGTCGTCGCCCGCTTACGGTTACGGGACACATTGAGGTCGGCGCGGTGCGTGGCCGGTGAAGCGAGAACCTGGCCGGGCGCGTGGCGGTTGTCCGCAGTATTGCGCCCGTACAATACCGCCCGCCGCCGCGGCGACCGTTACCTGCCGATCCACCTACCTGCGACTCGCCACATGCACAGACCGCATCAAGCTACGTCCATCGTTGGCTGTTCCGTTGCCCTGCGGGGGAACGGCGTTTGACCCCCGCGGCATTGCGCAAGGCGCTGTCGCCGGCCGGCCGCGCCGAACGGCGGCAGCAGGCACTGGAAACGGCGCTGGAGCAGGTCCTGGCGGCGAGCGGCGATGCGCGCTTGCGAGCCTTGACGCGATTGGTTGCGGCGATCCGGCCCGAGCAGGCGGCTCAGCCTGAGCCTGCGTTGCAGCGTCTGGACTGGTTGACGCAACGCATTCGCGAGGACGCCAGTACGCGGGCGGCCCTGCGCGATCTGTTGCTGTGGCTGCTGATGGAGAAACAACCGCTGCGGCTGCTCAGCGAGTCCGGCATCCTGTCGGCCGAGGGCTTCTTCAGCGGCCTGTGGCGGCGCTGGTCGCAGCGCCTGCTGCCTGAGGAAGAAGATCCGGCGCAGCTGAAGGATGCGCTGCATCAGGTGTTCTACCGTGCGGACGATTACCTCTGGGTCGACGCGATTCCGGATGCGACCTGGGTCGCACTGCTCGACGCGCTGGATTTCAGCGCGGTCGGTGCGCCCGGCCAAAGCCGGCGGATGCCGATCCAGATTCTCGAAGCGCTGCAGGTGGTGTCGTACCGCATCGCGGCCAGCGGCCTGGAGCCGGAACTGGTACGCAACCATGCCGCGATCGAGCGCTACGAATCGCCGTTCCTGATGCAGAACGTCGAGCTGCGGCAGTTCATCGACGAGCGCAAGGCGGCGATGCAGGACAAGCGTGCGCCGCAGACCGACGACAAGCATCTGCTGGTGCTGCTGGATCAGTGCGAGATCATCGTCGGCAAGGTGCGCAAGCAGGCGGCGCAGACCGGTGCCAGTGTCAGTCTGACGGTGCTGCTGGCGCGGCTGTCGCAGCAACTGCTCCGGTTGAAGCTGTTGCTGCGCCTGCTGGAGGACAAGCCGGCGCATGAGCTGAATGCGCTGCGGGTGCAGTTCTTCAAGACGCTGGTGCGTGCCGAGAATCTGCGTGACAGTGTTGCCGAGCTGTGGAGTCAGAACGTCGAGCTGATCGCGGCGCGGATTACCGAAAACGCCAGCAAGACCGGCGAGCACTATGTCACCAGCTCGCGCAACGAGTATTTCCAGATGCTGCGCTCGGCGCTGGGGGCCGGATTCATTGTCGCGTTCATGGCGATGCTGAAGATCGAGCTCAGCGCCGATCCGCATTCACCGCTGGCAACCGCGGTGCTGTACAGCCTCAACTACGGGCTCGGCTTCGTGCTGATCTACATGCTGCATTTCACCATCGCCACCAAGCAGCCGGCGATGACGGCCTCGTTTCTCGCCGCCAGTCTTGCGCATACCGAAGGCGGCCGTGACCGGATCGACAATCTGGTGGAGCAGATCGTGCGCACGCTGCGCTCGCAGTTCATTGCCATCGTCGGCAACGTGGTGCTCGCATTCGGCATCCCGGTGCTGATCGCCTATGCGATCCTGCTGAATGGCGGCAGTCACTATCTGGAACCGGCAGAGGCCGAGAAGCTGCTGACGGCACAGAATCCGATTGCCAGTCTCGCCTGGTTCCACGCCGCGATTGCAGGTGTCTGCCTGTTTCTCGCGGGGCTGATTTCCGGCTACTTCGACAACAAGGCGGTCTACAACCATATTCCGCAGCGCCTGCAGCAACTGCGCGGCCTGCGGCGTCTGCTGGGGCCGGCGCGGTTGGCGAAGCTGGCGGGTTATATCGAGAACAATCTGGGGGCACTGGCCGGCAATTTCTTCTTTGGCTGCATGCTGGGCTCGGTGGGTGTGATCGGTTTCATCCTCGGGCTGCCGATCGATATCCGCCACATCACCTTTTCCAGCGCCTATTTCGGCTATTCGATGGTCGCGCTGGACTGGGCCGTGGGCCTCAAGACCGCGATCCTGGTCACGGTCGGCGTGCTGGGCATCGGCCTGATCAATCTCGGGGTCAGCTTCAGCCTGGCGTTGTATGTGGCGCTGCGTGCGCAGCGCGTGCGCTTCGCCGATCGCCGGGCACTGTTCGGACGGCTCGGACGCCGCTTCCTGAAGCGCCCGCGCGACTTCTTCTGGCCGCCGTCGAGCTAGCGCGCTGCGCGCCCCGCCTATTGCGCGCGCAGCGCGTCGACGATCGGCAGTCTGGCGGCGCGTACCGCCGGGAACAGGCCGCCGATGAACCCGATTGACAGCGCCCAGATCACGCCCTGTATCAGCAGGTCGCGCGTGACGCGGAAGTCGAACGCGACCTGGCTAAAGGTCTGGAAGTTGAGCGTCGAGACGGTATAGCCGTTGAATATCACGTAGGCGATGCCGGCACCCAGCACACCGCCGGCCAGCGCCAGCAGCAGCGCTTCGATCATCACCGACACCACCACCGGCAGGCCGCCGAACCCCAGCGCACGTAATGTCGCCAACTCCACGGTGCGGGTCGAGACCGCGGCATACATGGTGTTGAGTGCGCCGAACAGGGCACCGATGCCCATGATGATGCCGACCGCGTAGCCCAGTACATTGATCATGTTCTGCAGCGCTTCCGAGCGCGAGGCGTAGTAGTCGGGTTCCTTCTGCACCTGTGCGGTCAGCCGCGGATCGGTGCTCAGCGCATCCTTGAATGCAGTGAACTGATCTTCCGATTCCAGCTGCGCGGTGACGCTGGCGATCACCGGGCTGTTGGCGGCGGCCATCAGGGTTTCGACATCGGTCCAGATCTCCGATTCGTGCACATCGCCGCCGCTTTCGAAGATACCGACCACGGTCCAGTCGCCGCTGCGGATCGCCACTTTCTCGCCCAGACGCAGATTGGCGAACTGGCCCTGTGCGCCGCGTCCGACGATCACTTCGAATACGCCGGGACGGAACATGCGGCCCTCGCTCAGCCGGGTTTCCGGGCGCAGTTCCAGAACCTTGTCGGTAGTGCCGCGGACCACCACGTTGGCGGGCTCGGTGCTGCCGATACGCGGGATGCCGGTCAGCAGATATTTCTCGGCGATCGCCAGCGGTTGGCCGTCGCCGCCCTTGCGGATGCCGGGCATCTGTTTGATGACCTCGACCTGATCACGAAAGATCACGCTCGACAATTCATCGTTGGCGCCGCCGCGCAGCACGATCACGCGGTCCGGCTTGCCGGTGCCGGCGAGGGTGGCTTCAAAGCCGCGCGCCATCGACAGCAGGGCGACCATCACCCCGACCACGCCGGCGATGCCGATCAGGATCACCAGCGAGGTGCCGAGCCGCGACGGAATGTTGCGGATGTTCATCGCGGTCACCGCGACGATCTGGTTCAGGGTCGAGGCCATGATCAATGTCCTGAAAGTGCGTTGACGATGTTCAAACGCATGGCGCGCAGTGCCGGCGGCAGGCCGACGATCAGCGCCAGCAGCACCGCGATCGCCAGGCCCTGGCCCCAGACCACCGGGTTGACCGTCAGCCCCGGCATGAACTGCGCCAGCCCCGGGCTCAGGAGTCTGGCGATGCCGAGACCGATGAGGGCAGCAATCAGGCACAGGATCAGCGCTTCGGCGAGGACCAGCCCGAGCACCCGTTGATCGGTGAAGCCGAGGGTTTTCAGTACGGCCAGTTCCGGCACCCGTTCGCGTACCGATTGCATCATGGTGTTGCCGGTCAGGAACAGTAGCGTGAAGAACACCGCGCCGAGGATCGAGGTGACGATCATCTGGATGTCGCCCATCTGTTTCATGAACGACTGATTGAACGCCTTTTCCGAATCGGTGCGGGTTTCGCGCGGTGAGTTGGCAAATTCCTTGTCGATCGCGGCGGCCACCGCATCGGCGCGGGTGGGGTCGTCGACCTGCACCACGAACCAGCCGACCAGGCCTTCTCCGAACTGACGGGCCTCATTGAAATAGTCATGGCGAAACAGCAGGAACTCGGCCATGGCGCGTTCTGAATCCTTGGCGACATCCATGATGCCAACCAGATCGAATTCCCAGGTGTTGCTGCCGCCCTTGCGCGGCCAGATCGTCGCCTGCACCGGGATGCGATCGCCGACCTTCCAGTCGAATTTCTCCGCCAGCTGCTTGCCGACCAGTGCGCCGGTGCGGGTGCTGTTCAGCGCAGCCCGAGCTTCCGGGGTGACGATGATTTCCGGATAGATATCGAAATAGGTTTCGTGGTCGACCGGCAGCTGCGCAAAGAAATTGCGCTCGTCCTGATAGACACCGCCGAACCAGCTCGATGCCGAGACATTCCTGACGCCGGGAATGCTGCGGATGCGGGCGTCGTAACTCAGCTGCAGTTGCTCGGTCAGCGAATATTTTCCGGAGACGATCAAACGATCGACGCCGGAGATGTGATCGACGCCGGAGCCGAAGGCGACATTGACCGCCTGCAGCAGACCGAACAGCAGAAAGGCCACGACAATCGACGCCATCGTGAAAATGGTGCGGGGGCGCTTGCGCCACAACGCGGCCCAGACCAGCGGGAAGAACTTCATGGTGTCCTCCTCGTGCTCAGAGGGTGGCGGCGGTGGCGAGCTGTCCCTTGTCCATGTAGACCCGGCGCGATGCGTACTCCGCCGCCTTCGGATCATGGGTGACCATGACGATGGTCTTTTTGTACTCGCGGTTCAGGGTCTGCAGCAGGGTCAGGATCTCGTCCGCGGTCTTGCGGTCGAGGTCGCCGGTCGGCTCGTCGCAGACCAGCAGCGTCGGATCGGCGACGATCGCGCGGGCAATGGCCACGCGTTGCGCCTGACCACCGGACAGCTCGCTGGGCTTGTGCCGCGCGCGATCGGCAAGGCCGACCACCTGCAGCGCGATCGCGACCCGCTTCATCCGTTCCGCCTTGGACAGGTCGGTCAGCAGCAGCGGCAATTCGACATTGCGCTCGGCGCTGAGCATCGGCAGCAGGTTGTAGAACTGGAACACGAAACCGACATGGCTCGCGCGCCAGCGCGCCAACTGGCCGGAGCCGAGCTTCTCGATCTGTTCACCCTTGATGGCGACACTGCCGCCGCTGGCGTGATCGAGACCGCCGATCAGGTTCAGCAGCGTCGTCTTGCCGGAGCCGCTGGGCCCCATCAGCGCCAGGAACTCCCCGGCGGCAATATCGAGATTGAGACCGCGCAGCACATCGACCGTTTCCGCGCCGCGTGTGTAGGTCTTGTGTACGTCGCGAATATTGACCAGTACGTCACTCATGTTGCATCCCCTCCAGATTCGTTTGCCAGGGTCGTCTCTGCGGCCTGTGTGAAATAAACGGATTACTCGGTGATCACCCTGACGCGCATGCCATCCTGCAGGCGGCTGAGATCACCGACCGCGAGCCGCTCGCCGCCGGACAGACCGGCACTGATGCGCACGCCGTCGGCGAGCTTGCCATCGACGCGCACGGCGCGGCGCTCCACCGTGTCGTCGCGCAACAACCAGACCACGGTACTGCCGCCGTTGTCGCTCAAGGCTTCGCCGGGGACCACGACCGCGGCCTGTTGCGCCGCGGCGGCGGTTGCCGGTGCTTCATCCATGAATGCGACCCGGACTCCCATGTCCGGCAGGATGCGCGGGTCCTTGACCTCCAGGCCTACGCGCACCCGGACCGTGGCCTTGCTGCGATCGGCGGCAGGCACCACCGCAATCACGCGCGCCGGGATCTGCCAGTCGGGATAGGCGTTGAGGCGCGCGGTCACCGCCTGATCGGCGTGCACGCGATTGATGAAGTTCTCGTTGACGTCGACCTCGATCTCCAGCGAATCCATGTCGACCAGCGTGCCGATGCCGGTACGCGTACCGTCGCCGCCCGCGGACAGTGGTGAAATCATTTCACCGGGCTGCGCATTCTTGACCGTAATCACGCCATCGAACGGTGCGCGGACCACCGTGTCCTCGAGGTTGCGGGTCTGCACGTCGACGCCACGTTCGGCAACCACGACATTGCGCTGCATGCTGGCGAGACGCGCCTTGAGCATGTCCACCTGTGCCTGGGTCGATTCCAGTGCCTGCTGGCTGACCAGCTTGCCGGCGGCCAGTTCGCGATGGCGGATCAGCTGACGCTCCGCATCGGCCAGTTGCACCTGCACTTCCACCAGCTGCGCACGCGCGGCTTCGAGCTGCGACTGCGACAGCAATTGCTGTGCGCGCGCATTGATGTCGTCGATACGGGCCAGCACATCCCCGGCCTTCACCGCCTGGCCTTCCTCGACCAGCACTTCCATCACCTTGCCGGTGATCTTCGATGACACCGTGGCCTGACGGCGCGCGATGACATAGCCGGAGCCATCCAGTACCGAAGCCCCCCCACCGCCGGCGCTGATGCTGCGCGCGGTGACGCTCTTCACCGGCACGGCTTCCGGGCCACGCAGGAAGAAATAGGTGATCAAGGCCAGCAGCAAGACGCCTGCGATGGCAAACAGTGGCCAGCGGGATCGCGACGGCGGCGGCGTGTTGCCGCGCTCGATCCGGAGCTGTCCGAGAAGGGCGGAGGTGTCGTTCATGGAAAAGCGAGGGTGGCGAGCGGCGACCGAGACGCAGTTTGAACGCTTGGCGCGGGACTTGCCAGTATCGGCGGTGGTTGCCAAGCGATGGCGGGAACCGGGAGACTCCGCGCTTATGAAAGGTGCATTTCCGTTGGTTCGCAACATCGCCGCATTGCGCGGTGGAAAGTTTGATTTGCTGGTGATCGGCGGAGGCATCTACGGTGCCTGGACCGCTTATGACGCCGCCAGTCGTGGGCTGTCGGTCGCGCTGGTCGAAAAGACCGATTGGGGCAGCGGCACCTCGTCGGCGTCGAGCAAGCTGATCCACGGCGGTCTGCGCTATCTGGAGCATTACGAATTCGGCCTGGTGCGGCACGCGCTGCACGAGCGCCGCACCTTGCATCGGATCGCACCGCATCTGGTGCGGCCGCTCAACTTCGTTCTGCCGATGTGGCGTGGTCCGCGCGCCAGCCCGTTCATGGTGTCTGCCGGTCTGGTGCTCTACGACCTGCTGGCGCTGGGCTCGCAGCCGGTATCGCGACATCGTCACTACCGCACGCGCAAACTGCTGGCGCGCTATCCGTTTGTCGACCCCGACCGTCTGCTCGGTGGCTTCCGTTATGGCGACTGCCAGGAAGACGATGCGCGCATGACCCTGGTGGTGACCGCCGCCGCGCAGGCGCATGGTGCGGTCTGCGCCAATCGCGTGACCGCCGAAACCTTGCTGGAGACCGATGGCAAGATCTGCGGCGCACGACTGCGGGATGGCGATGGCGGCGACAGCTTCGACTTGCATGCCCGTGTCGTGGTCAATGCCGCAGGCCCCTGGGCGCCCGGCTTGCTGGGGCCGCAGGCACCGTCGGTGAAACTGGTCAAGGGCACGCATCTGGTGCTGCCTGCGATTCCCGGTTGCAACGAAGCCTTTCTGCTGACCGCCGACGACGGGCGGGTGTTCTTCGTGATTCCCTGGTATGGCCGCACGCTGGTCGGCACCACCGAATCGGCGGTGAGTCATCCGCGCGAAGCGATCCCCACCGATGAAGAGACACGCTATCTGCTGCAGGGCGTGCGTAGCGGACTGCCGGGCCTGGGCTGGACCGAAGCGCAGGTGATCTCACGCTTTGCCGGGGTCCGCATGCTGCAGGCCGAAGATGCGAATTCCCTGTCGGCGGTGACGCGTGAATTTGAAGTGCTGCAGCCGCGACCGGGACTGGTGATGCATGTCGGTGGCAAGTACACCACCTCACGCAGCGAC
>JBEBWZ010000058.1:0-20776 GCA_040391865.1 Solimonas flava | reverse complement strand
TCATGAAGAATGGTGGCGGTACCTCGGGCGGTGTATTCGGGCCTGGCAGTCTGGGCAGTTCGACGGTTGGCAATGTCAACGGCGGCAATATCAGCGGCTCGCTGGCCGATGCCTTCGGCCTGGTGGTGACGGATACCGCAAAGAACATCCTCGGCGTGCTGAATATTCTCGAAGGTCGTGGCCTGTCACGGACGCTGGCAGAACCGAGCCTGTTGGCAATGAGCGGCCAGACCGCCAGTTATCTCGCAGGTGGCGAGTTCCCGGTGCCGGTCAGCCAGGGTGGGGCAACCGCCGGCGGCATCTCGATCGAGTACAAGGAATTCGGTGTGCGCCTGTCGCTGACGCCGACAGTGCTGTCACGCAACCGTATTGCGCTGAAGGTGGCACCGGAAGTCAGCGATCTCGACTTCTCCGCCGGGATCCAGATCGGCGGCGTTGCGGTGCCGGCGCTGACCGTGCGTCGTACCGACACCACGGTGGAACTGGGCGATGGCGAGAGCTTCGTGATCTCCGGGCTGGTCAGCTCGACCATGGCCAACAACGTCAACAAGGTGCCGTGGCTGGCGGATATCCCGGTATTGGGGGCGTTCTTCAAGTCGATCAGCTCGCAGCGCGATGACAAGGAGCTGATCATGGTGGTGACGCCGCGTCTGGTGCGCCCGATCAGCCGCGACGCACAGCTGCCGAAGTTGCCGGGTTCCGAATACGATCGTGATGGCCGTCCGGAGCTGTTGGGCAAGATCCTGTTCAAGGACATGGGCTACGACTCGGGTTTCAGTCGCTAAACTCCGCGTTTTCCGAAAACCATCGCGGACCTATTCATGAAAACTCAGGCCGTCGTAGTTGCCGACGATCCCGTCTATCTCAGCTGGCTGGAGAACGCCGCCGGTTCTGCCGCGGAGTTCTCGCTGATCCGTCCGCTGGATGCGGAGGATCTGGTCGAGCGCGTGCAGATGATGGGGCGCGTCGATGTCGTGTTCTTCCAGTTCGAGGCCGCCAATCTCGACATGCGGCTGAGCATGATGGAGCGTCTCGCCGAGCGCATGCCGGACATGCCGGTGGCAGGACTCGGTGCCGACAGCAATCCCGATATCGTGCTTGCTGCGATGCGTGCCGGCGCGCGCGACTTCTTCGTGCTGCGCCGGGACGAAGGCGATGTTGCCGCGCTGCTGTCGCGACTGCTGCGGCGGAGCACGCCGACGGCGCGCAGCCAGCAGAAGCAGGGGCAGCTGTTCGGCGTCTTTGCCAGTCATCCGCACGATTCGATTGCCTTTGTCGCCGAACATCTGGCACTGGCCTGTGCGCGCCAGCTGCCGAAGTCGGAGCCGGTACTGTTTCTCGATGTGGCGACGCCGGCGGGTGCGGGCGCGATCTTTCTCAACATCAACCAGTCGTACAGCGTGCTGGACGCGATCAACGACGTCTATCGCTGCGATCAGACCCTGGTCGATACCGCGTTCGCCAAGCATTCCAGCGGTGTGTATCTGCTGAGCCTGCCGGAAGATCTGGTGGGGCGTCCGGCGATCAACATCGAAGAGTTCCTGAAGCTGCTGCAGGTGCTGCGCGGCCTGTTCTCCTGTGTGGTGCTGTCGTTCGACGGGCACCTGCCGCTGGAAGGTCTGGCCGGCATCATTTCGCAGGCCGAGCGCTCGCTGTTGCTGACCGACCAGTCGATCATCAAGTCGCGTCACAGCAAGTATCTGTTGCGGGCGCTGCGGCTCGAGGATTGCCCGCTGGACCGGACCGCGCTGCTGGTCGACAACTACCGTCGCCGCATCGGTCTGGAACCGGAAAATCTGGCCGAGATTCTCGATCTGCCGCTGCTGGGTGTGCTGCCCAGCGCCTCCGCCAACAACCGCGTGCAGGCGATGAACGCCGGCGAGCCGCTGTTCACGGTCGCGCCCAAGGACGATTTCTGCGAAGACATCCAGCGCGTCGCGGCGGCGCTGCTGGGTGGCCAGACCAAGGCTGAAAGCGTGCCTCAGGGTCTGCTGTCGCGCTGGCTCAACTGATTGTCGATGACGTGACTGCCCAAGATCCACAGATCAATCGGTTCCGGCTGTCGGATCAATATCTGCAGCTGAAGAACAATTTCCATCGCCATCTGATCCAGCAGCTGGAGGAGCGCGACCTCGATATCGATCAGTGGGATGCCCCCAAGATCGAACGCTTCGTCACCGAGCAGATGCGGCGCTATGTGGTCGAGCAGCGACTGCCGATCAACCAGCGCGAGTCGGAAACCCTGGCGCGCGATGCGCGTGACGAGCTGATGGGGTTCGGCCCGATCCAGTCGCTGGTCGACGATGACAGCGTCAACGATATCGTGGTCAACGGGCCCAACAACGTCTTCGTCGAGCGTGGCGGGCGCTTGTTCAGCGTGCCGGTGCGCTTCTTCAACAACAGTCACGTGGTGCGCGTGATCCAGCGCATCCTGGCGCCGATCGGTCGTCGCATCGACGAGTCGACGCCAATGGTCGATGCACGATTGCCGGACGGCTCGCGCGTCAATGCGATCGTGCCTCCGATTGCGATCGACGGCCCCTGTCTGTCGATCCGCAAGTTCCGCAAGCAACCGCTGACCGCCGAGGATCTGCTGAATTCGGGCACGGTCAATCAGCCGCTGGTCGATTTCCTGCAGGCAAGCGTGGCCAACCGCACCAATCTGATCGTGGTCGGTGGCACCGGTTCCGGCAAGACCACCTTGCTGAACCTGTTGTCGCAATGGATTCCGCAGGACGAACGCATCGTCACGGTGGAGGACGCCGCGGAACTGCGCCTGCAGCACAGCCACGTGGTGCGTCTGGAAACCCGTCCACCGAATCTCGAAGGCGAGCGTGCAGTGACCGCACGCGATCTGGTGCGTAACGCGCTGCGCATGCGTCCGGACCGGATCATCGTCGGTGAGGTTCGTGGCGATGAAGTGCTGGACATGCTGCAGGCGATGAACACCGGGCATGACGGCTCGATGACCACCATCCACGCCAACAGTACCCGCGATGCGGTGCATCGCATGGAATTGCTGGCAGGTTTTGCCGGTTATACCGGCAGTGAAGTCACGTTCCGGGGCCAGATCGCATCGGCAATCCAGATGCTGGTACATGTCAGTCGTCTGAAGAGCGGCGATCGCCGGGTGATGGCGGTGACCGAGATCAAGGGACTCGACCAGCGGCATGAATTGGTGCTGCGCGAGGTGTTCCGTTACGACCTCGAGCGTGGCGAGCACGTCGATTGCCGGGAGGGCCACTGATGGGTCTGGTGCTGCTGTTTCTGCTGGCCTTGTTGCTCGCAGCCGGGGCGATTTTCCTGTTCGTTCGCGCCGGTCAGCGCGAGCGTCATGAAGATGTGCAGCTACGCCTGCGTGCGATGGGCGGAGGTGAAGATGCGGCCGCGCTGATCGCCGAACCGCAGCGACAGGTCCGCAATCCGCTGCTGCGCTGGATCTGCCATTTGATCTGGCGCACGGGCGTCGAGATCGAAGCCGAAACCGTGGCGCGCAGTCTGCTGGTGCTGGTGCTGGTGGTGCCGGTGGCGGTGATGACGCTGGGCTGGTTCGGCGGAGTCAGTACCGTGGCCTTCGTGCTGGTATTCCTGTGGGGCTGGCTCAGCCGCAAGGCAGCGCAGCGCCGTGCCAAGATTCTCGAACAGTTCCCGGGCTTTCTCGAAGGCACGATCCGGGTGCTGGCGGCTGGCAACACCCTGGAAGAATCGGTGATGGCGGCGGCGCGCGAAAGCCCCGATCCGATCAAGCCGCTGTTCATGAGCGTGGGCCGTCAGGTGCGTCTCGGCGCGCCGATCGAAGGCGTACTGATGGAGCTGGCAGAGATTCACCGCCTGCGTGATCTCAAGGTGATGGCGCTGGCGGCGTCGATCAACCGCAAGTACGGCGGCAGTCTGCGCAGTGTATTGCGCAGCCTGATCCAGGCCGTGCGCTCGCGGGACAGTGCGGCGCGCGAGCTGCGTGCGCTGACCGCGGAGACCCGCTTTTCGGCGCTGGTGCTGGCGCTGATCCCGATGGCGCTGATGGTGTTCGTGTTCATCCAGAACCCGGCGTACTACCAGCAGATGTGGGCGGATGGGACCGGACGCATCCTGCTGATCGGTGCGGTGACCCTGCAGTTGATCGGCGTGGTGATCATCTACCGCATGATGCGCTCGGTGGAGGACGCGGAATGAGCCCGAACCTGTTTGCGCTGCTGGTGGCGGTATCGATACTGGTGGGTGCCGTTGCCGTTGCCGCGGTCACCCTGCTGTTGCTGCGGATGCGCAGTGAGAGCCAGATCCGGCAGCGCCTCGATGCCGGTGGTGCAACCGATGATCCGGTGTTTGCCGACGACAGCCGTGGGCCGCTGGTGCAGACCATGGCGCGCGGCGGCAAGCGCATCGAAGGCTGGGTCGATGCCGAGGGCGAGAGCGCGCAACTGCTGCTGCAGGCGGGCTGGCGCGGTAGCGAGACACGGCTCAGCTGGTATCTGTTCCAGATGTTGCTGCCGTTGTTGCTTGGTGGAGGCGCGCTGGCGTTCTGGTTGTTCGCCGAGGTCAAGAACAAGGGAATGATGGTGCTGTTGGTGGCGTTTGCCGCCGCGGCGTTGTCGTTCCTGATTCCGCGCTGGATTCTGCGCGGTGCGGCAACGCGCCGTCAGCAGCGGATCAAGAATGAAGTGCCGTTGTTCATCCATCTGCTGGTGCTGCTGTTCGAGGCCGGCCTGTCGACACGGCAAGCGCTGGCCAGTCTGGTGCGTGAAGGCGGCGGCGTGCTGCCGGAACTGGGGCGCGAGTTCGAGATTCTGCTGCGCCAGCTCGAAGCCGGTGCCGATACCGCGGAATCCCTGAAGAGCATGTCCGATGTGTTGGCCGTCGAGGATCTCAGCAGCGTGCTGGCGGTGCTGCGTCAGGTCGATCGCTACGGCGGCGAGATCCGCGAGCCGCTGCTCGAAGTGCTGGAAGTGCTCGAGGAGCGGCGCAGTCTCGATTTGCGCGAGCAGGTCAATCTGCTGTCGGGGCGCATGACCGTGGTCATGGTCGGCTTCTTCTTCCCGGCGCTGCTGATCTTCGTCGCCGGTCCCGCGTTCCTGTCGATCATTCGTGCGCTGGGAGAGGTGAACGGATGACACGGCATCATGCGCTGGCGGCTCTGCTGGCCGCAGGTTTGCTCGGCGGCTGTGCCACCGGCCCGACCTCGTCCTCCGACTTCAGCATTACCTCCGGGCGTGCCAGCGGTGATGGGGATGCGCCCTCGGGGCGCACCGAGCGCGAGGTCTATACCGACCTGATCCGCAACATGCTGGCACAGGAGCAGTACTACGCTGCGCTGGCCCATATCCAGGAGCAGCAGCGGCTGATCGGCAATACCCCGGAGCTGCGCTATCTAGAAGGCGAGACCCGACGCAAGCTGGGGCAGGCGCCGGCGGCTGAAGTGCTGTATCGCGGCTTGTTGCGCTCGCCGATGGCGGCGCAGGCCTATCATGGCCTTGGTTTGCTGTATGCGGAACGCGATCTGGGCAAATCGATCGAGTTTCTGCGCGAATCCTCATCGCGGCGTCCGACCGATGCCGAGGTGCGCAATGATCTCGGTTATGCGCTGATGAGTGCGGGCCGCTATCACGAAGCACTGCCGGAGCTGGCGACTGCGGTCGAGCTCGATCCGGCCGGGAAGGCGCGCAACAACCTGATCATGCTGCTGCTGCTCAGCGGCGATGAGGCCGGTGCCAGTCGGGTGGCGCGCGATGCGGGCGTCAATGCCGAAACCCTGAAACGTCTGCGTCAGCAGGCGCAGCATCTTAAGAGCCGGAATCCGGCGAGCGGAGGTCGATCATGAAGTACGGTATGCGTGGTTTGCTGGCGGTCAGCGTGTTGGTGGTTGCGGCGGCCCCGGCGTTCGCGGAGACGGCAGCAACTCCGGTGGGAACCGATACCCGTGCCTGGCTGCAGCTGCAGGCCAGCGGTGACGCTGCCGATGGCAGCGAGCGCCCGATGCCGGGTGAGGTGGCCGACCGTGTCTACCAGCGTTATCTGAAGAGCTTCGAACAGCCGATCCCGGCGGAATTCAAGCGCGAACAGATTTCGTCTGGTGGCGGTAGCCAGTAAGAGCCCTTCCATGCGGCTGTCGGGGGGCAGACGCCAGCGCGGAGCGGTTGCGGTATCCGCTGCGATCATCATGCTCGCGGGCCTGGTGGCGGCGGCGTTGGTGATTGATCTCGGCCGTCTGTTCTTTGCGCAGCGGGAATTGCAGCGGGTCGCCAATATGGCGGCGCTGGATGCTTCGCGGATTGCCGGCGGTTGCATGGGCCAGATGCAGAATCCGGAAGCGGCGGCTTTTTCGGAGGTGCTCGGCAGTATCGATCGCAACGTTGCAGCACGTAGCCAGATCACGCCGCAGCGCGTCGAGATCGGCGGTCTCTACACCGATGGTGGGATCCGCTACTTCGGCGTGAACCCGAGTGAAAAGAATCGTGCGGTGCAGGTGCTGCTGCGGCGCCCGGCGCCGGGGCGTCTGCTGCCGATCGGTGCCGGTGCCGGCCCGGAGATGCTGTTTGCCAGCGCCGCGGCCTATTCTCGTCCCACCGCGACGCTGCGCATCGGCTCCACGCTGGCGCAGCTGTCGCCCGATATCTTCGGCAATGTCCTCGAGCGGGTTCTGGGCACGCGCCCGGCCGTCAGTCTCGGTGGCTATCAGGCGCTGGCGGCCGCGGATCTGCCGCTGACCGATCTCCTCGAGGAACTCGGTGTCGGCACGCCGGAGCAGATCATCGAGTCGAAGATCGAGGTCGACGATCTGCTGCATGCACTGGTTCAGGCGCTAGGCAACAACGGCGATGCGCTCGCGGCCAATGCCGCGCGTGCGGTGGCCAATGCCGCCACGAGCGGGCGCGAAGTGATACCCGGCGATCTGCTGCTGATCGAGCAGGTCGGTGATGCGGCGGCCGGTGGACTGGTCAATGTCGGTGCGCTGCTGCTGTCCGTGGCTCAGGCCGCCAACGGCTCGGAACTGCTGAATCTGCCGATCCAGTTGCCGCCACCGCTGGGGCCGGGTGAAACCACGGTGCGGATTATCATCCCGGCGACGCAGGGCAGCCCTTCGCCTGCCGACGATGCTGATGCGCCAGCGAGCAACGATTACGTGCACAACGGGCAGATCGTGATGCGTTCCGGTCTGAAGCTGATCGACATTCCGCTGCTGGGCGACGTCAGCCTGCCGGTGTTCGTGCAGGGCGCACAGGCCACGGCAGCGATCCGCAGCATCGACTGCGCACGCCGCGGCAAGGCATTCGATGAGGTCACCGTGGCGGCGCGTTCGAGCATTGCGCGGGTCGGCATTGGCGATTTCGACGACATCAGCGCCCCGTATCCGCAGGTGGTGCCGGCCACGCTGGTGAAGCTGGCCGACCTGAAGTTGCCGGTCGGACTTGGCGGTATCGAGATCCCGGTGCCGGTGCGGGTCGAGATCAAGGTTGGCGCATTCGCCGATCTGCCCAGCGATCGCCGCGACCTGGTGTTTCGGCCGCCCTGGGGTGAACCGCAGACCTTGAGCAGCCGACCCCAGAGTGCGCGTTTGGCCGAAGCGCTGGCGCAGCTGCCGGGGCAACTTGATATCCAGGTCGGGATTACCGTGCTGAATACCCAGCTGATCCCGCAAGGCTTGTTGAACACCTTGCTCGAGCCGGTGCGTACGCTGATCGCCAGCACTTTGCGGGCTCAGTTGCTCGGGGCCTTGACCGCAGGACTGGATCAGCAGCTGCTGTTGCCGCTGGCAAACACGCTGGGACTGAGCCTCGGTGGTGCCGAGGTGATCGTCAGCGATGTCCAGAGCGCCGAACCGTATCTGTTCACCCGCTGAGCAATGAGCGACCCGCGCGCCAGCCGCCAGCAGTTCATGGTTCCGGCGCTGGCACTGTGTCTGGGATTGGCCTTGCTGCTGCTGGGGGGCTACTGCCTGGGCCAGGGGGTTCGTCTGCAGAACCGGCTCAACCACGCCTATGTCGGAGACCTCGCCGCAGTCGATTTTCGTGAAGGGCTGCGGGCGGGCGCCGGCGCGCGCGCGCTGCGACCGCTGGTCGACAGGCTGCTGCGGCAGGATGCGCTGGATCTGAGCTATCTCGCGGTCTTCGACGCCGAAGGCGTGTTGCTGACACGCGCCGGTCGCTTCCAGGCGCTGAATCGCTGGCCCTTGCCGGCCATGCTGCGTGAGCCCTTGCGGCAAGCGCTGTATGCCCTCAGCGGCACGGCCGGCAAGCGGCGGGTCACGGCCGAGGATGGACGCCTGCTGGGTACCGTGGAGTACCGCCTCGGTGGCGGTCAGATCAGCCCGGTGCGTGAACAGGCGCTGGATACGCTGCGGCTCGCGGGTCGGGTTTCGATGCTGTTGGCCTTGCCGCTGCTGCTGATTCCCGCCGGATGGTGGTGGCGCCTGCGCCGCCGGAAACCGGCCTGGACCCATCGCGCCGATCCGCGTGCGGCGAGCCGCGGCGGTGCGTTGATGACCGCAGGCGATGAAGCCATGGCGAGGGACGAGTTCCGCACGCGTGCCGGCCACGTCATGGACGTCCTGGCCTACGGGGTCATTGCCAGCGATCGTGAAGGCCGTGTCCGATATCTCAACGGCACGGCCGAGCGCCTGACCGGCTGGAGCGCTGCGGATGCTCGCGGACGTCTGCTCTATTCGATCTGTCACGTGCTCAGCGACAGCGGAACGCCGATCCCGAATGCCGCCGAGCGTGCGCTGAAGGACGGAACCGATGTGCCATCCGCAAGAGTGCACTTGCGGGCGCGTTCCGGCGAGGTGCGTCCGGTGGAGATGATGGCCTGCCTGCTGCGTGCGCGGGATGGCACCCTGGACGGGGTCACCCAGGTGTTCCGCGACGACAGTCAGCAGATGGAAGCACTCGATGCGCTGCGGCGCGAGGCGCGCCTGTCGCAGGCGGTGGTCGACCATCTCGATGAAGGTCTGCTGATGACCGACCCTGCCGGGGTGGTCCATTTTGCCAACGCACGCGCCGAGCGCATGTTCGGCTACTCGCGCGATGAACTGCAGGGTTTCACCATCACCAAGCTGATGCCGGTGCCGTTTCTCAACACCCCCGGCGTGCGGATCAGCGACTACATTGCCAGCCACAGCGGTTCACGCCTGCCGAAAGTGGTGGGCTGGTGCAAGGATGCGACCACGTTTCCGGTCGAGCTGTGGGTGCAGCCGATGCATACCGACGAGGCCGATGGCCTGGTCGTGATCGTGCGCGACATCAGCGAGCGTCTGCGTGGCGAGAATCTGGCGACGCGTCTCGGGCGCCTGCTCGACAGCGCGCTGGAAGAGGTCTACATCTTCGATGCGCAGTCGCTGTATTTCCTTGAGGTCAATCGCGGTGCGCGGCGCAATCTCGGCCATCCGCCGGAGCTGCTGGCGCGAATGTCGCCGCTTGATATCAGCGCCGGGCTCGATGCGGAAACCTTCCAGGGTTATCTGGCGCGGCTGCGAGGCGGCGAGCAGGAGCATCTGGTGTACCGCTGCGAGCACCACCGTCGTGACGGCAGCACCTATCCGGTCGAGGTGCGGCTGAATTACTCGCGCGAGGAAGAGCCGCCGGTGTTCATGGCGATCGCAGTCGATATCACCGATCGCGTGCAGGCCGAGGAAAAGCTGCAGCATCTGGCGCATTACGATCATCTGACCGGCCTGCCCAACCGCGTGATGCTGTTCGATCGCATGGAGCAGGCGCTGCTGCTGGCGCAGCGCAGCACGCGTCTGGTCGGCGTGTTCTTTCTCGATCTCGATCGCTTCAAGCAGATCAACGATCTGCATGGTCACGAGATCGGCGATCAGGTATTGCGCGCGGTCGCCGACCGCCTCAAATCGACGATGCGTCCGACCGATACCGTCGCGCGTCTGGCCGGCGACGAATTCGTGATCGTGGCGGCGGGGTTGCGCTCCAGCGAGGACGCGGCGTTCATCGCGCAGAAGCTGCTGGATCGGTTCGCGCAGCCGCTGGACATTCCCGGGCTAGAGATCATCAGCCGGCCCAGCATCGGGGTGACGCTGTTCCCATCGGATGAAAGCGGCGTTGAAGGCCTGCTGCGCCATGCCGACGCCGCGATGTATGAAGCCAAGCAGGCCGGGCGCGGTTGCTACCGCATGTTCAGCAGTCAGATCGATCCGGAAAAACGCCGGCGCCTCGAACTGGAACGCGAAATCCATTCGGCGGTGGCGCTGAACCAGTTTCATCTGCAGATGCTGCCGGTACTCGATGTCCCGCGCGGCAGTGTGCGCGCCGGATTGTCGAGCCTGTACTGGATGCATCCGCGCTACGGCCGGGTCGAGCATGATGAATTGCTGCGCGCCGCCAGCCGTGCCGGGCTGCTCGGTGATCTGGAGCTGTGGCAGGTCTGCCATGCCTGCGAACATCATTTCAGTGCCCGCGAGCACGGCTTGCCGCTGTTGCCATTCGTCGTCGGCATCTCGGGCTGGCAACTGCGCGACCATGAATTCGCCACGCATGTGCTGGAACTGCTGGATCGTTACCAGGCCCCGGGCGATCGCCTGCTGCTGGCCCTGACTCCGGACGGGCTGGTGGAAGCGGCCGGGATGACCGTCGAGACACAGCGGCTGCTGGCAAGGGGCGTGCGTTTCGCGTTGCGCGATTTCAACGCGGTCCCGGCGCTGGATGGAAGCTTGCCGGTCAGCGTCCTGATCGCCGGCGATCGGGTGCTGGCCGATGACGCCAAAGCGGCAGCGCTGATGCGCAGCGTCGCTGCGGGAGATGCGCTGCTGATCGGCAGCGGGGTGCAACACCCCCAGCAACGGCTGCGATGGCTGACACTGGGCTGTCAGCTGCTGGCAGGGCCTGAAGTGCAGCCGGCGATGACCGCGGCGCAGGCGATCGAATGGCTGGAAGGGCGCGAGGTCGAGCCGCTATAGCAGCAGTTTCCAGTTGATGGCCATCGACCGTTGTGGAAACGGGCAACCGCGGTCAAAGCGCCAGGGCCAGGACGTCGCAGGGGGCGCGCTGCACCACGTTCTCTTCGGTGTGGTTGAACAGGCCGGCGAGCCAGCCCTGGCGGGGGTGATGGCCGATCACGATCAGGTCGGCGCCGAGTTCCTTCACGGCATTGGCGACTTCACGCGGGATATTGCCGCTGACGACTTTCCCGGCGGTCGCCGGCAAGTCACAGCGTTCGCACAGTTGCTGCAACTGCTGTTCGGCCTGCTGCACCAGTTGCAGCGACAGATCCACCGGCGCGCTCATCAGCGCTTCGCCGGTTTCCAGTGGCAGGTACTCGAGGACGTGCAGCACGCTGAGTCGCGCACCGGACTGCTGGGCAAAGGCCTGAGCCCGACGCAGTACCGTTTCTCCGTGTCCGTCCAGCGCGACGGCGGCGAGGATATGTTGGTAGCTCATGCGCGGCACCTCTTGAAGGAAGGACCCAGTACGCAGTATCTCCCGCCACGGCTGAACGTCAACTGCAGCGCGGCGTCTTCCGTTGCAGAAAGGGTCTTCCGGCCGTTGTCTGGACGCCTGAAACGTCCACCGGAAAGCCGCTGCGCGGCAGCCCTTCAGCTGGCAGCAAGGCGGGCGTAATCGCGCGCGTGCAGGCGTTCGGCGCGCAGGCCGGGATCGATGCCGGCGGCGCGGATCTGATCGGCATCCATCAGCGCTTTCAGGGCGTTGGACAAGGTCTTGCGCCGCTGTGAAAACGCGGCCGCGACCACCGCGTCGAACCGCTTCCAGTCGGCGATCTCGAAATCGGGCGCGCGCGGGGTCACCCGCACGATTGCGGAATCGACCTTCGGTGCCGGCTTGAATGCGCCAGGCCCGACATTGAACAGATGCGCAACCGCGCAGCGCGCCGCCAGGGTCACCGACAGGCGGCCGTAGGCGTCATCGCCCGGCTCTGCGCACATGCGCTCGACCACTTCCTTCTGCAGCATGAAATGCATGTCGCTGATCACATCCGCCTGCGTCAGCAGATGGAACAGCAATGGCGTGGAGATGTTGTACGGCAGGTTGCCGATCAGGCGGATCTGGCCGCCGGGTGGTGCAAAGCGGCGGTAGTCGACGTTCAGGGCATCGGCCTGGGTGATGCGCAGGCCAGGGTTGTGGCCGCACGCCGCCTGCAGATGCGGGATCACGTCGCGATCGAGTTCGACCACATCGAGCGGGGTGATGCGTGACAGCAAGGGCACGGTCAGGGCACCGAGGCCGGGCCCGATCTCGACCAGGGTCTGGCCGGGCTGCGGGTTGACCGAGCGCAGGATGCGGTCGATCACATTCGGGTCGTGCAGAAAGTTCTGGCCAAAGCGTTTCTTGGCGGCGTGGTCGTCGGATGACGCACTCATGAATCGATAGTCCGTGACGCCAGTTCAATGGCGAGTTGCAGGGCGGCATGCAGGCTGCCGCTGTCGGCACGACCGCTGCCGGCCAGATCCAGCGCCGTGCCGTGATCGACCGAGGTGCGCAGGATCGGCAGGCCCAGCGTGAGATTGACCGCACGGCCGAAGCCCGCGTATTTCAGCACCGGCAGGCCCTGGTCGTGATACATCGCCAGCACCGCGTCGGCGTTGCGCAGCCGCTCGGGCGTGAACAGGGTATCGGCCGGCAGGGGACCGGTCAGTTGCAGGCCCTCCCGACGCAGATCCTGCAGCACCGGCTCGATGATCTCGATCTCCTCGCGGCCGAGGTGGCCGCTTTCGCCGGCATGTGGATTGAGGCCGCAGACCAGGATGCGGGGGTGCGCGATCGCAAAGTGATGGCGCAGATCGCGATCGAGAATCCGCAGCACCTGTTCCAGCCCCGCGGGGGTAATGGCGTCGGCCACGGCGCGCAGCGGCAGATGCGTGGTGGCCAGGGCCACGCGCAGGGTATCGGCCAGCAGCATCATCACCGGCAACGGCGCCTGACAGCGCTCGGCCAGGAATTCGGTGTGGCCGCTGAACGGAATCCCGGCGGCGTTGATCACGCTTTTCTGCACCGGTCCGGTGACCATCGCCGCCGCTTTGCGGGTGAGGCAGGCGTCGGCCGCAATGCGCAGTGTCTCGAGCACATAGGCGGCATTGCGTGGATCGAGCTGGCCGCTGACCGCAGCGGCGGCCAGCGGTACCGGCAACACCGGCAGGACGCCGGCGCGGTGGGGCTTCGGTGTTGCGGCGAGATCGGCGATCTCGATCGTCAGCGCCAATCCGAGCTGGGCCGCGCGTGCGCGCAGCAACTGCGGATCGGCGACGGCGATCAGTTCGGCGGCACAGGTTTCCTGTGCCAGCGTGCAGACCAGGTCGGGACCGATGCCGGCCGGTTCACCCGGCGTGATCAGGATGCGGTGCGGCTGTGCATCCGTCGCGGCGGTCACGACTCACATCTCACGCGGGTGCCGCGTCAGGACTTGGCGGCGGCGGTCGCCGGGGCGTCGCTGCTCTGGCGATATTCCACGTAGGCTTCGTTGCGCAGACGGCGCAGCCAGATGTCGTATTCCTCGGCGGTCTTGCGGTTGCCGATGGCGGAGCGGGCGCGGGCGCGACGGGTTTCTTCGGTGGTGTCGCGGGTGCGGCGCTCGATCAGGCCGGCTACATGCCAACCGAACTGGGTGCGGAATGGCGATGACAGCTCGCCGGGTTGCAGCTGGTCGAGGCGCACCTGGAATTCCGGCACGAACACGCCGGGCGGCTGGAAGCCGAGGTCGCCCTTGTTGTTCTTGGAGCCCGGATCGTCCGAGTACTCCTTGGCCAGCTTGGCGAAATCTTCGCCGGCCAGCAGACGGGTATGAAGATCACGCGCCAGCAGGCGCGCCTGTTCGTCGGTACGCACGGCGTTGGTCTGGATCAGGATGTGGCGCGCGTGGGTTTCCGACACGGTCTTGCGCTCTTCGCCGCCGCGCTGCTCGACCAGCTTGATGAGGTGGAAGCCGCCACCGGCTTCGATCACGTCGCTGACCTGGCCCGGCGTCAGCTTGGCAGCGGTGGCCGCAAACAGGCTCGGCAGATCGCTACCGCGGCGCCAGTCGAGATCGCCGCCCTGCAGGGCCTGCTGGCCGTCGGAGTTGCTGACCGCGATGCTGGAAAAATCCTCGCCGGCGCGGATGCGCTGCAGCAGGCCATTGGCTTTTTCGCGTGACTGGTCGCGAACTTCCGCCGACGCACCTTCCGGCACTGCGACGAGAATGTGCGACAGGCGGTATTCGGTGTTCTCGTTGACGCCCTGGCTGGCCAGCAGCAGATCGACGTCTTGGTCGGTCACCGTGACCCGGCTTTCGACTTCCTTCGCGCGCAGCCGCTGGATCAGCACTTCCTCACGGATCTGTTCGCGCACGGCCAGGAAATCGAGGCCGTCCTTGCGCACGGCGTCGGCGAACTGCGCCAGATTCATGTTGTTCTGCTTGGCCAGTTCGGTCAGCACTTCGTTCAGATCGCGGTCATCGACCCGGATGCCGGCCTGTTGCGCACGCTGGGTCTGCACGCGGCTGAGCAGCAGGCGTTCCAGGACCTGGGCGCGCAGCGCGTCTTCCGGCGGAGCGGCGATGCCACGCTCGCGGATCTGGCGGCGAGCGTCCTCAAGCGCCACATCCAGCTCGCTCTGCAGGATGACGCCGTCGTTGACGACGACCAGGATGCGGTCCAGAGGCTCCGCTGCGGCCATGGCCGGCAGGGAAACCGTTGCAGCAAGAACCAGGAGGACGGCGGAAAGGCAGGACTTCGTATGGTTCATCGGGACGTCCGAAAGTGAGGCCGGCATTATCGCTCAAGCCGTGGGGAAGCGCGCCAGGGTCTGCCAGGGCGGCCTAGTAGACCTCGTCATTGCGGAAGAGGTTCTCCAGGCCGGAGCCGAGCCGGGCCAGGCCCTTGAGTTCCAGCTGGAGAGAGACTCCGGAGTTGAATTCGCCGTTGGTGGCGGTCACATAGCGCCGATAGGAGGTCATCACCGACCAGCAGCAGGTTTCGTAGCTGATGCCGGCATAGAGATCCAGCGGCTGGCGGTCGCTGAGCGAGTACAGCCAGCGGCCGGCAAAGCTGTAGCGGCCGTAGATCGGGGTCATCAGGGTGACGTCGGCCTGCTCCAGCAGGTCGCGACGATGGCGGTAGGCGACTTCCGCGCGACGGCGGTCGTCGCGGTAGCGCAGCGCGATGCTGCTGCGGCTGAATTCGGCATCTTCCGGGGACCATTGCGTCGAAAGCCGTGCGCCCCAGCGTGAATCGAGGTAATACTCGACCCCGGCGATGAAGTCCGTGGCGCCGCTGTCGGGCGCCGGTTCGCCCGGCAGCGTGACTCGCGGCGCGGTGAAGCGGAACAACTGGCCGACGCTGAACGCGGCCTTGACCGCTCCGGTGGTGGGGTCCAGATGGCGGCCGGTCAGGGCGGCGGTCAGGTGGTTGGCATCGGACAGACGATCCTCACCGGAGAAACGGTTGCGCGCGAACAGCTGCGTGAAATCGAAGTCCGGTTCGCCGCTGTCGAATACCGGCAACTGGCTCTGGTCCTCATACGGCACGTACAGGTAGAACAAGCGCGGTTCCAGCAACTGGATGGCGCCGCTGTCGGTAATGCGGTCGAAGCGCAAGCCGTACTCGGCGCTGAACAGCGGCACCGCACGGTCCAGGGTCGACGCTTGTCCTGCCGGCACATTGCTGAGCTGGTAAGTGGTGTAGCGGTAGTCGAGCTGGCTGTTGGCAAACCACGAGACCTGGTCCTTCTCCATGCGCAGGAACGGATGCAGGTCGACGCGCTGGCCCTCGACCGAATTGTCGCGCGCGAAGTTGACGTACTCGCCGAGAAATCCGAGGCGTGTGTCCCAGACCGCCTGTCGGGTCAGGGCGTCGAAGCGGATCTGCGGCAGACGCTTGTAGGGATCGTCGACACCGACCAGGCTGCTGGCGATGGTCTGATAGTCCTGTACCAGCGCCTGGATCGAGTACGCAGTCGGTGCCTGGTAGGTGAAGCGCGCACTGCGTTCCAGATGGGTGATCGAGCTGAGGTCGATCTTGCCGCCGAGATCCTCGAAATAGGCCGGGTCGCTGACCTCGCCGTAACTGACGTCGAGAGCGAGGCGGCGATTGATCAGGCTGCGATGTTCGAGGCTGAAATAGTCGCGGCGTTCGCGGGTTTCCTTGTCGTCGCCGAGATACTCATACGCCAGCGTACCTTCGGCGCGCGGCAGCAGATAGCGTCCGGCCGTGGTCAGCTGCAGGCCGCGTTCCGACATGTAGCGCGGGGTCAGCGTCGCATCGTAGTTTGGTGCCAGGTTGACGTAGATCGGTTGCTGCAGGTCCCAGCCGGTGCGGTCGGAGTTGCCGATGGTCGGCGCCAGCAGGCCGGTGCGGCGGCGGTCGTCGATCGGAAACTGGAACCACGGCGCATACAGGATCGGTACGCCGAAGAAGCGCAGGCGCGCATGCTTGGCGGTGCCCAGACCTTCTTCGTGATCGAGCTTGATGTTGGCGGCTTCGAGATACCAGGCATCGGAATTCGCGGCGCAGGTGGTGTAGCGCACCTGAGACAGGCCGGCGGTGCCGTCCCGAGACAGCGTGATCTCCGAGGAATCGCCACGCGCGGCGCGTACCGGCAGCGTGAATTCGGTATCGCTGAAGCTGCCGCTTTCGGCATCGAGATCGAAGCGCGCCTCCTTGGAATGGATCACCAGCTGGCGATTGCGGAAGATCGAATCGGTCCGCACGAAGATCTGGCGTTCGGTGTCGTCGTAATCGAGCGCTTCGGCGGTGAATTCCTTGTCGCCCTGGCGCAGTGTCACCGCGCCCAGCAGCTTCGACAGGCCCTCCTTGTCGAGACTGACCTCATCGGCGGTCAGAACCACCCCGGGATCCGCCGAGAACACTGGCGGCGGCAGGTTGTCGGTGGGCAGCGGGCAGGAGGCAATTTCCTGCCCGAAGGCCGGAAAGCTCAGCGTGGTTGCGGCGATCAGGCCGGCGTACAGGGGTAGTCGGGGATTCGGCAAGTGGTGTCCTCTGCGCGCAAGTATCGGCGGGGGCACTGTTGCGGTGCAATCCGCAGTGGGTGCGCGCGGCGCTGCGCGTGATTCGTGTACCCTGCGCGCGTCCGCGTTTTTCGAGCGACCTTCCACTTGATCGACACCCTTTTTTCCCGCGATGAACGCGCCGTGGCGGCGCGCGAGTGGGCACTCTCCGCCTTGGGCCTGGACACCGCCGCGTTTGCGCCGGCCTCGGCCGATGCCAGCTTTCGTCGCTACTTCCGTCTCGAGCATGGCGGGCGCAGCTGGGTGGTGATGGATGCCCCGCCCGAGCGCGAGGACTGCCGCCCGTTCATCCATGTCGCGGGTCTGGTGCAGCAGGCCGGCCTGCATGGTGCGCAGGTGCTGGCGCAGGATCTGGAACGAGGCTTTCTGCTGCTCAACGATCTCGGTCGTCAGACCTATCTGCACGCGATCAACGGCGGCACGTTGAACGCGGCGCAGATCGATGCGCTGATGGGCGACGCGATCTCGGCGCTGGTGCGCTGGCAGGCCGCCAGCCGTCCCGGCGAACTGCCACCCTACGATCGCGCGCTGCTGCAGCGTGAACTCGACCTGTTCCCGGACTGGTATCTGAAACATCACCTGCGCTGCGAACTCAGGCCGCAGCAACGTCAGGTGCTCGACCGGATCAACACGCTGTTGTTGGACCGCGCGCTGGCACAGGCGCGGGTCTATGTGCATCGCGACTACATGCCGCGCAACCTGATGGTGTCGACGCCAAACCCCGGCATTCTCGATTTCCAGGATGCGGTCGAAGGGCCGATCAGCTACGACGTGGTGTCCCTGTTCCGCGACGCGTTCCTGTCATGGCCGGCGGAGCGGGTGGCGCTGTGGAGTCAGCAGTACTGGACGCAGGCGCAGCGCGCCGGGCTGCCGGTGCCGGTCGATTTCGCCGATTTCCGCCGCGACTTCGACTGGATGGGCGTGCAGCGCCATCTGAAGGTGATCGGCATCTTCGCGCGCATCAACTACCGCGACGGCAAGCCGCATTATCTGGCCGACATCCCGCGCTTCGTGCACTACGTGCGCGACGTCGCCACGCAGTACCCGGACCTGCAGCCGCTGCTGCAACTGTTCGACGAGCTGGGAATGACTGCGTGAACGGCCGCTCTCATGACTGAGACCCCCAGGGCTTTCATCCTCGCCGCCGGTCGTGGCGAGCGCATGCGGCCGTTGACCGACCACACGCCCAAGCCGCTGCTGAGCGTTGGCGGTCGCGCCCTGATCGAACACCATCTCGCGGCGCTGGCGCAGGCCGGCATCCGTGATGTCGTGATCAACCTGGGTTGGCTGGGCACGCGGATTCGCGACGCGCTGGGCGATGGCGCGCGTCATCGGTTGCGCATTGCCTATTCCGACGAAGGCTGGCCGGCGCTGGAAACCGGCGGTGGTATCCGCCGTGCCCTGCCGCTGTTGGGGTCGGCTCCGTTTCTGGTGCTGAACGGTGACGTCTATTGCGACTACCCGTTGCGCGAACTGCGCGCCGCCGCCGAGCAGTTGCCGGCACAGGATCTGGCGCAGCTGCTGCTGGTGGCCAATCCCGAGCATCACCCGCAGGGCGATTTCGTGCTCGACCAGGGCCGCATCCGCGAGCCGGCGCCTGAGACGGCGGAAAAATTCACTTTCAGCGGCCTGTCGGTGCTGCGTCCGCAGCTGTTCGCCGGCAGCGCCGATGCCGCGTTCGGATTGGCACCCCTGCTGCGTGCCGCGGCGGCACGCGGGCAAGTCGGTGCAGCGCTGCATCGTGGACAATGGTCCGACGTCGGCACGCCGCAACGCCTGGCCGCGCTTGAAGCGCAGCTGTCGCGGCACCACTAAAACCCTTCATCACTTTCCGCGATCGATCATGAGCGAAGACGTACTGCCTACCGCTGCCGAACTTGAGGCGCGGGTCAATCTGGCGCTGGACGCCGCCCGCAGCGGTGGAGCGACGCAGGCCGAGGCCAGTGTTTCCGCCAGCCGCGGCCTGACCGTCAACGTGCGCCAGAACGAGGTCGAAAGTCTGGAGTTCCAGCAGGATCGCGATCTCGGGATCACCGTCTACATCGGTCGCTGCAAAGGCAATGCCAGCACGGGCGACCTCAGTGACAGTGGCATCCGCACCGCCGTGGCGGCCGCGCTCGCGATCGCCGGCGCCACCGGCGACGACCCCTGCAATGGCCTGGCGGATGCCGCGCTGATGGCGCGCGAATTCCCCGAACTCGATCTCGATCATCCCTGGGACCTGTCGGCGGACGCGGCCATCGATCTTGCCCGCGCCGGCGAGGCGGCGGCTCTGGCCGTCGACAAGCGCATCACCGGCAGCGAAGGCGCCTCGGTCAGCAGTCATCGTGGCCGCTCGGTCTACGCCAACAGCCACGGCTTCCGTGGTCACCGCACCGGCACCCAGCACAGCCTCAGCTGCGCGGTCGTCGCCAGTCATGGCGAAGAGATGCAGCGCGATTACTGGTACAGCAACGCCCGTTCGCGCGGCGATCTGCAGACGCCGGAAGCTGTCGGCCGTCGCGCCGGCGAACGCGCGGTGGCCAGATTGCAGGCACGCAAGCTGGCCACCCGCAGTGCACCGGTGTTGTTGCCGCCGGAGCTTGCGCGCGGCTTCTGGAGCCATTTCGTCGGCTCCATCTCCGGCGGCGCGCTCTACCGCAAGGCCAGCTTCCTGCTGGATCAGATGGGCAAGCCGGTGTTCTCGCCGCTGGTGCAGCTGGAGCAGCAGCCGTTGTTGCGTCGCGGTGCCGCCAGCGCGGCCTACGACGGCGAGGGTGTGGCCACGCAGCAGCGCGTGCTGGTGCGCGACGGTGTGCTCGAAGGCTGGCTGCTGGGCAGCTATTCCGCACGCAAGCTCGGCTTGCAGAGCACCGGCAATTCGGGCGGCGTCTACAACCTCGTGGTGAGGCCCGGTACCCGGGATTTCGCGGCGCTGGTGAAGGATATGGGCGAAGGCCTGATCGTGACCGAACTACTCGGCCACGGCGTCAACAATGTCACCGGCGATTATTCGCGCGGCGCGGCCGGGTTCTGGGTCGAGAACGGCGAGATTGCCTATCCGGTGCAGGAACTGACCATTGCCGGCAACCTGTCGGACATGTTCCTCGATGTTGCAGCGATCGGCAGCGATGTCGATCCGCTTTCCAGCATTCGTACGGGTTCGGTGCTGTTGGGGAAGATGACGATCGCGGGGCACTGAGCGCTGGTTGTTGCTGGCGGGCTGCGGGTTTTGCTTTTTGACCCGTGTATTCCGCGCCTGTCGGCGCGGGCGTACTTTTCTTTGCTTGTGCAAAGAAAAGTAGCCAAAAGAAAGCACACCCTGATGTCGCGCCGCCGCTGCGCGGCGGTGCCTTGCGGTGCTCGGCCCAAACGGGCCGCGAGCAAAACTCGCCCGGCAATGCCGGACTCAAACAGTTGCTCGCTGTGAACCCCGTTTGGACCTGCGCTCCTCAGCGCGACCTAAGGGGCCCCAACGGCAACAGCCGCCGAGGCGCTCAACCAACCACTGCGTGACTTTGGCGTTGGGCTCATTTCCTGATCGAGAGGAGCAGCCAACGCAGTGGGGCACGGAGCTATTTCTCCCACGACCGCTGCTTTTGCTGTTGGGTCCCCTTATGCGTCGCCGAGAAGCGCAGTCAGGAAGGGATCAAGCGAGCGAGTGTCTGAGCCCGGCATTGCCGGGCGAGTTTCGCGAGCGCCCTTCCTGACGAGCATCGCAGGGAACCCTCGCGCAGCGAGGGCGGCGCATCAGGGTGTGCTTTTTCTTGCTGACTTCTTTTTGCACAAGCAAAAAGAAGTCAGACGCGCCGGCGCGGCGCGGAACACACAGGTC
>JBEBWZ010000057.1:0-21687 GCA_040391865.1 Solimonas flava | reverse complement strand
AATCCGGAACGCATGCATGAATCCCGTTGAAGTGGCTGTCCGACAATGGCTGGACGAGGTCGTGATCGGCCTCAACCTGTGTCCGTTCGCGGCGCGCCCGGTACGCGCCGGCAAGGTCCGGGTCGTGGTCAGCGAAGCGCACGATGAACTGGAACTGCTCACCGATCTGCAGACCGAGCTGCAACGCCTGGACGAGACCTCTCCCGACCAACTGGAAACGACCCTCATCGCGATTCCGCAGATGCTGGCCGACTTCTTCGACTACAACGATTTCCTCGAACACGTCGACACCCTGCTCGACAAGTTCGAATGGTCAGGCCAGTACCAGGTGGCAAGCTTTCATCCGCACTACCAGTTCGCCGACACGCAGCCGGAGGATCCGGGCAATTTCACCAACCGTGCTCCGTACCCGCTGCTGCACCTGCTGCGCGAAGACAGCGTCGAAGCCGCACTCGACAGCCATCCCGATCCGGACGGCATCCCCGAAGAAAACATCCGCAGGATGGAAGCGATGAGCCCCGAACAGCGCCGCCAGTTGTTCGCCTATCTGTACCGGGGCTGAGCCGCACCCAAGGACCACCGCGCCATCTGCCCTGCGACTCTCCGATAGCGCATCGCAGAGCGGTTCGCTAAGGTTGCGCGCATGAATGAGCTCGCCCGGTTCATCGCCAATCATCCGCTCGTGGTGTTCCTGGCCCTGATGTCCGGCACCCTGTTGCTGGTCAGCCTGTCATGGGCGCTGCTGCAGACCGCGCGCGCGTGGCGGCCCCGACCCTGGCCGTCGCAATACTCTTGGTCGTTGCGTCCACTCCAGCGTCTTCCGGCCTCTGCCGCCACGCTGCTGCCCGGCCTGCTGCTGGGGTTAGTGCTGGTGACCGCAGCCCTGTCCCTGTTCCTGGCGATCGCCGATGCGATTGGCGTCGATCAGATCCTCGGGCGCTTCGACCTCACGCTGGCAGACGCGCTGCGCCAGACGCTGCAGCCGGACACCTTGCGGCTGTTCTCCTGGATCACCCATCTCGGCGACACCGCGACCCAGACCGCACTCTGTACCGCCGTGGCGCTCTGGCTGTTGTGGCGCAGGCAGCTCCTGCTGGCCTGGGGCTGGATCGCAGCCGTCGCCGGCAACGGCCTGCTGAACCTGACGCTGAAACGCATCTTCGAACGCACGCGGCCCTTGCATGACCATGGCTGGGCATTCGAGCACAGCTGGAGTTTCCCCAGCGGTCATGCTTCCGGCGCAGTCGCCAGTTTCGGCATGCTCGCCTGGCTGCTGCTGCGCCATGCGCCGCCGCGCTGGCAGCTGCCGCTGGTGCTATCGGCAATCAGCCTCGCCTTGCTGGTGGGCTACAGCCGCATCGTGCTGCAGGTGCATTACTTCAGCGACGTCATCGCCGGCTTTGCCAGCGGCACGGCCTGGCTGGCAGTCTGCATCGTCGCCACGGAAATCGTGCGCCAGCGCTTGCCTGTCATGGCGGCATCGGCTCAAGCCAGCACTCCCGTCGAGAAACCATGATCCATCTGTATCGGCCGCTGCTCCGCTTCGCACTGCTGGCCAGCCTCTCGCTGCTGCCACACAGCGCTGCCGCCGGCACGCTCGATCTCGGGGCCTTGCAACAGCAGATCCAGCAACGCGCAGACGCGTTCGCCGAACCCGTGGGGGTCGCCGTACTCGATCTGGCCAACGGCCGCAGTGCCGCCATCAACGGCGAACAGCATGTTCCGATGGCAAGCACCTTCAAGGCGTTCCTGGGCGTGGCGGTGCTCGATGCCGTCGATCGCGGCACGCTGACGCTGGCACAGCCGATCCACGTGCGCCGCGAGGATCTCAGCCTGCTGTGGCAGCCTCTCGCACAGGAGGTCGGCGATGACGGTTTCGACACCACCATCGGCGACCTGCTGCAACGTGCCGCAGGCGCCAGCGACAACGCGGCCGCCGATATCCTGCTGCGCCTGCTCGGCGGCCCCGCGGCAGTGCAGGAAACCCTGAAGCAGAAAGGTATCCGCGGCTTGCGTATCGACCGCCAGGAGCGTGATTTCCAGACCGCGATCGTGGGGCTGCGCTGGCACCCCGAGTATGTCGATGCCGCGGTCTACGCCAGTGCGGTGGCGGCTGTGCCGGAGCGCCGCCGTGCCGCCGCCTGGCAGGCCTATCTCGCCGACCCGCGCGACAGCGCGACACCGCTGGGCGCGGTCGCCGCCCTGGCGGCACTGCAGGCGGGAAACCTGCTGTCGCCGGCATCGACCGCGCACTTGCTGGAGATCATGACCCGCACCGGCACCGGCAAAACGCGCCTGATCGCGGGTCTGCCGGACGGCTGGCAGCTGGCGCACAAGACCGGCGGCGGCATCGAGTGGCGCGGGCGCGCGCTGTCGAACAACGACATCGGCATTCTCACCGCACCCGATGGCCATCGTTTCGCGGTTGCGGTGTTCATCCCCGACAGCGGCCAGAGCGAGGCCCGGCGTGATGCGTTCATCGCCGACATGGCACGCGCGGTGGCGGCCCGGCACCTGCCGTCAAGCGACAGCGCTCAGTAGTCGCGGCCCGACAGCTCCGCCTCGGCTTCTTCGCGGCCACGTTGCCGCCGCTCCGCTTCCTGGCGCGCTTCCTCGATCTGATGCAGCACGCCATCGAGATCCACCTGCGTTTCGTCGTGCTCGAATTCACCGGTCAGCGCGCTGTCCGGATGCAGTTCGGTGCGCTGGAACAACTGCCAGATCTCGTACGCGTACTGGGTCTGCAACAGTTCCGGCGCAAAGCGGCCGCAGTACGCGGTGATGTTGTTGACGTCGCGCGCCAGCATGCGGAAGGCATTGTTGTTGCCCGCGGCGTCGATCGCCTGCGGCAGATCGATGATCACCGGGCCTGCGGCCCCGAGCAGTACGTTGAATTCGGACAGATCGCCGTGGATCAGCCCGGCGCACAGCATGCGCACGATCTCCGACATCAGGAAGCGATGCCATGCGCGCGCTTCCTCGGCACTCGGTGCCACATCATTGAGCCGCGGCGCGACATTGCCGTCGCCATCGACCACCCGCTCCATCAGCAGGATGCCGTCGTAGACGCCATAGGGCTTGGGCACTCGCACGCCGGCGGCCGCGAGACGATACAGCGCGTCCACCTCGGCGTTCTTCCAGGCGCTTTCCTGCTCCCTGCGCCCGTGGCGGCTACCCTTGCCCATGGCGCGCTGGTCGCGGCTGCCGCGAGCACGGCGCCCTTCCTGGTATTCGGCCAGCTTGTGGAAGCCGCGGTGGTTGGCATCCTTGTAGACCTTGGCGCAGCGGATCTGGTCGCCACAGGTCACCAGATAGACCGAGGCCTCCTTGCCACTTTTCAGGGAACGGACAACGGCGTCGATGATGCCGTCATCAATCAGGTTCTGCAGAGCGGGAGGCGCTTTCATGCGACATTGTGAACGATCCACGGTCGCAAACGCATGGCCTCAGGGACAAGATCCGCCTCGCCCGGAGGTGAACACGGACCGGCAGCCGCCGGAACTCAATCCTTGGGCAAGAGGCCGTAGCGGGCGTACAGCTTGAGTCGCGCCAGTGCACGCGTCAGGGCGTCGGCGCCGCTGCGCACCCGCGTATCACGCGCCTCGTAGTGCGCCAGGCCGCCGCTGCCGAGATCGCCCTCCGTCACCCACGGAATCCGATCGCGCAGACGCAGCGCATCATCGACCTCCCCCCGCGACAACGCCAAGGCCAGCTGTCCGAACTCGTTGACGTAGGGTTTGCCGGGAAAGCGCTGCAGGGCTTCGATCAGGTGTTCGACCCGGGTCCCGGCCTCATTCAGCAGTGTTTTCAGCACCAGCGGGTTCGGCATCGGGACGGCCCCCGGCCGCTGCCTGGGTGCCGGCCGCACCGGCACCGCCGTGCGGGCGGGCAGTAAGCCTGCGAAACGCTCGTGCAGGATGTCGGTGGACATGAAACGGCTCCCTGGCCTGATGAGGATCTTCATGCAATGAACAGCGCGCTTCGGGGGGCCGCGGGGATCTCGCATGGCATACGCCGCTGCGAAACCACTGCGGGCTGACTGTAAGTTAAGCCAGGCCTCCTGGCTGTCGGCAGATACGGACGATCAAAGGTAGGCATACACCGATAACCGTGTCGGACAGTGGCGAACCCGACAACGGCAGCCGGCCGTCGTGGCGCCGAAAAAGCGCGCACTAGCGTACGATGCGCGACCTTTATGACTGGGATGTAATCTGATGAATCTGCCGGTTGGCGTCCGGGTTCCCCGGCGCGGCAATGCGTTCTCCCGTTGCCTGGGCCGCATGATCCTGCGCGTGCTCGGCTGGCGGCTAGAAGGCACCGTCCCCGATCTGCCGAAGATGGTGCTGATCGGCGCGCCGCATACCTCGAACATGGACGGCGTGATCGCGATCGCCACGCTCAGCGCCCTGGGCCTCCGTTCCGGCACCATGATCAAGGACAGCGCTTTCAAGGGCGTGATGGGACCGCTGCTGCGCTGGCTGGGTGCGATCCCGGTCAATCGCAACAGCCCCAAGGGCGTGGTCGAACAGAGCGTCGATGCGTTCACCAGCAACGAGCAACTGCTGTTGCTGATTGCGCCGGAGGGCACCCGCAGCCGCGCCAAGGAATGGAAGCGCGGCTTCTATCACATCGCCAATTCGGCCCAGGTGCCTATCCAGCCGGCGGCCTGCGACTATCGGCGCAAGGTCATCACCTTCGGCGCGCCGCTGCTGCCCAGCGGCGACTATCCGACGGACCTGAACCGGCTGCTCGATTTCTATCGACAGCACGGTGTTGCCCGGCATCCGGAGCAACTGTCCATGCCGCTGCGCCGTCGTCCGGATGAGCGCTGAGCGCGACCTGGAGCCCCGCCGCCGCGCCTAGAGCGAAGGGGCCACCCGCACTCGCGGGCCGCGCAGGCGGTGATGCTCGGCTTCGATCGCCTGCAGTTGCCGGGTCACCGCCAGTTGATAGCCCTCGAAGTCGCTGAAGCCGGCATCGGGCGGTACCGGAATCGGCACGCCGTAGTGCACGTGGATCTTCGAGAAGGGTTTGGGCAGCCGGAACTGATCCCAGCTGTTGAAGCGCCAGTAGCGTTCGGGGATCGGCACATACGGAATGATCGGCACCTCCGCCAGGCGCGCCATCTCGATCACGCCGGGCTTGACCTCATGCGCCGGCCCGCAGGGGCCGTCGACGGTGACCGCCCCCGGCACGCCAGTGCGCAGCACCTGGATCATCTCGTCCTTCGCCAGCTTGCCGCCCTTGTCGACATCGCCGCGCCTGGAACTGCCGCGCACCACATAGTGACCGAGGCGCTTGCAGATGAACGTCACCGGATCGCCATCGCGCGATTTGGACACGATCACGGTATGGCGATGACCGGTCTGGGCCAGGATTCCGGCAAACAGGTTCTGGTGCCAGATCGCCAGGACGTAGCCCTGAGCGCCCTTCGTACCGGCGGCATCGGGGCGCAGGCCCACCGTCCTGAAGCGGTACGTCATCATCAGCAGACGGACCAGCGTATAGATCAGCAACAGCAATACAGATTTCAGCATCGATCGCGCACCCCGGTATGACAGCTGCCAAAAACAGACCCCGCGTGAACCCATGCGAGGCGCAATCCACGGCAGCGAGGGCCGGCGTACCGGATCAAGGAAACTGTGGCGCCCCGAATCTACGCGGTTCCGCGATCCGCTGCTCGGTGTGTGGCGCTCATGCAGCGCCAGGGCACGATATTCTTGACGGATGAACCTACCCGCTCCCCTGCCGGAAACGCCGCGCCTGCTGCTGCGCCGCTATACCCGCAATGACCTCGACGCCCTGGACCAACTCAACAGCAACCCCGAGGTCATGCGCTATCTCGGCGGTGTCGCCAGCCGCGAGGACACACGCCAGATGCTGGACGAGCGCATCCTCGCCTACTACGACCAGCATCCCGGGCTCGGCGTCTGGGCCACGATCGAGCGTGACAGTGGTGCACACCTCGGCTTCCATCTGCTGAACCATATCCGCGGCGAGTCGTACATCCAGATCGGCTATCGCCTGTTCCCGCAGTACTGGGGCCGAGGGTATGCCACCGAAATGACGATTGCCTTGCTGCGCTACGGCTACACCGCGCTGGCACTGCCGCGGATTACCGCGATCACCGCACTCGACAATCGCGGCTCGCAGCACGTGCTGCTGAAGTCGGGACTGTTGCGCGGCGCAGACCGGGACCTGCCACATCCGGTCTATATCCCCTGGGGGCCGCTGGCCTGGTTCGAGCGCGAACGCGGGGAATGGCTGGCACAGATGCCGCCGCCAGCGGTATAGGATGGCTGCAGGCACGGACAGAACCCGCAGCCGCCGCACCTCAGGGGGAGCAAGCAACATGGGCCGATCGATCCGCTGGCTGTTGGCCGCCGTCGTGGCGGGTGCCGGACTGTATTACTGGCTGTTCATCGACAACCGCATGCCGGCAGACGCCCACTACGGGCTCGACCTCGCCGACATCCGCCAGCTGGCCGATTCACTGCCCGGCGACAAGCCTTCGCAGGTGCGCTACGAGAAGGTCATGGCGTTCTCGTTTCCCGGTGCCGCGGTCGTCTCCGGAGACAGCTGGCGCGGCACCGACATGTCGGTCTATGCCTATCAGCTGGTCTATCCGGATCACACCGTCGTGATCGATACCGCGATGGACCGCAGCATCGCCAAGCCCGACTTCATGGTGCCGTTCTACGACGACGATGCCTATGCCCGGGTGCAGCAGGCGATGGATCGCGCCGCGATGATCCTGATCACCCACGAGCACATGGATCACATCGGCGGCCTGGCGCAACATCCGCGTCTGGCTGCGCTGCTGCCGGCCACGCGCCTGACCGACATCCAGCTGGCGAATACCGACCGCATGAAACCGGCGAAGCTGCCGCTGGACCTGTTCAAGGACTATCAGCCGCTGCGCTATCAGGGCCTGCAGGCGATCGCGCCGGGCGTGGTCCTGATCGCCGCGCCGGGACATACCCCGGGCAGCCAGATGGTGTACGTGCGCCAGGCGGACGGCCAGGAGCTGCTGTTCCTCGGCGATGTGTCCTGGCATGCCCGCAACATCGAGACCCAGCGCGAACGTCCGCGCTTCGTCACTGCGTTGCTGATCCGGGAAGATCGCCCTGCGGTGTTCGGCCAGCTGCAGACCCTGCAGCAACTCGCGCAGCAGCACCCGAAACTGCTGCAGATTCCCGGGCACGATGCCGGCGTGATCGCCGCACTGACCCTGTCGGGCGCGCTGCAGGCCGGCTTCCTCCCCTGAAGCCGGCGCGCCGTGCGCGCTATGCTTCGCCGTCCCCCGCCCTCATCCAGATTCGGCGCCTGATCGCGACAGCGGATCGGGTGCCCGCCAGTGACCCGCCATGACCATCGCCTGCACCATTTACCGCTGCGCCAGACAGGCAGAGATGTACCTGTACCTGCGCAGCGATCTGAAGCCGGAAGAATTGCCGGAAGCGCTGCGTAAACAGGCCGGCACCCTGACCCAGGTGATGGAACTGCCGCTGACGCCGCAACGGCGGCTGGCGCGTGTCGAGGTCAGCGCGGTGATCGCGCGGCTCCAGTCCGACGGCTGGTATCTGCAGCTGCCGCCGAACGGCGCGATGCACGGCCATCTGCATTTCGGCGACTAGCGCCGATCACTGCCGACTGCCGCAGTTCAGGCCGTCAACTGCAATCGCGCCAGTTGCGCGTATAGACCGCCGCGCGCCATCAGTTCCGCAGCCTTGCCCTGCTCGACGATGCGGCCGTCCTCCAGCACCAGGATGCGGTCGGCGCGCTGCACCGTCGCCAGACGATGTGCGATCACGATCGTGGTGCGTCCGGCCATCGCCGCTTCGAGACCCCGTTGCACCAGCACCTCGCTGGCCGCATCGAGCGCGCTGGTCGCTTCATCGAGCAACAGCAGCGGCGGGTTCTTCAGGATCGCGCGCGCAATCGCAATGCGCTGCCGCTGCCCGCCGCTGAGCCGCACGCCGCGTTCGCCGAGGAAGGTGTTGTAGCCCTCCGGCAAGCGCGCGATGAACTCGTCGGCCAGCGCGGTGCGTGCCGCTGCGATCACTTCCGCCTCGCTGGCATCGGCATTGCCGTAGCGGATGTTCTCCAGCGCATTCGCGGAAAAGATCACCGGGTCCTGCGGCACGATGCCGATGTGCGCGCGCAGATCCTGCGGATCGAGCTGACGCAGATCGACGCCATTGATGCGGATGCTGCCGCTGCCCACGTCGTAGTAGCGCAACAGCAGCTGGAACAGGGTGGTCTTGCCGGCACCGCTGGGGCCGACCAGCGCCACGGTTTCGCCCTCGGCAATCGTCAGCTCGATGCTGTCCAGCGCCGCGACCTGCGGCCGCGACGGATAGCGGAAGCTCACCTGGTCGAACTCGATCCGCGCCTGCCGCGTTTCCGGCAAGCTCGCCGGCCGCAGCGGCGCGCGGATGCGTGGCTCGGCCGCCAGCAGTTCCATCAGGCGCTCGGTGGCTCCGGCAGCGCGCATCACGTCGCCCCAGACCTCCGCCAGTACGCCGACCCCACCCGCAGTGAACACCGCATACAGCACGAACGACGCCAGTTCGCCCGGCGTCATGCTGCCATCGACCACCGCCTGTGCGCCCAGCCACAGCACGAACACGATTGCACCGAACACCCCGGCGATGACGCCCGCGGTCATGCCGGCACGGACTCGTGTGCGCCGGATCGCCGAGGCGAAGCTGTGCTCCACCGCGCGATCGAACCGCGCCGTCTCCCATTGCTCGTGCGTGAACGCCTGCACCGTCGGAATCGCATTCAGGATTTCGCCGGCCATTGCCGAACTGTCGGCGATGCGGTCCTGAGACTCGCGCGACAGCTTGCGCACACGGCGCCCCACCACCACCAGCGGCGCAACCACCAGCACCAGCAGCGCGACCGTGATCAGGAACAGTTTGGCGCTGGTCACCGCCAGCATGATCAGGCCACCGACGAACTGGAACGCGCTGCGCAGGCCCATCGACACCGAGGAACCGACCACCGTCTGCACCAGCGTGGTGTCGCCAGTCAGCCGCGACAGCACTTCGCCGGTCTGGGTGCTTTCAAAGTATTCCGGCGACTGCTGCAGCATCCGCGCATAGATTGCACTGCGCAGGTCGGCGGTCACCCGCTCGCCGATCCAGCTCACCTGATAAAAGCGGCCGGCCACCGCCGCGCCCCAGACCACCGCCAGCGCGAACAGGCTCAGGAAATAGACGTGGATCTGGCCACCGGCGACGAAGCCATGGTCGATCAGGTCGCGGAACGCGATCGGCACCGCCAGCATCAGTGCCGAGCCGATGCACAGCAGCAGGAAGGCCAGCGCCATGCGCCACCGGTAACGGCGCACGAACGGCAGCAGCCCGGCGAGGGCGCCCAGCCGTCGCGCACTGCGCGGTTCTATCACCTCGATGGCATCGAGCGCGGGGTCGGAGGCGTCGGTTGTGACGGGGGCTTCGTTCATCTGAATCCTTGCGATAGGAGCGACAGCCTACCCGGGTTGAACCCCGCCGTGGGGGCCCGGCTCAGCCATAATGGCCGCCAACCTGCCCTCGCCGTAGCGGAGCGCCGTCATGCAGATCCTGATGTTTGCCGTGATCTTGGGATTGATCCTGCTGCTGGCCGGTCTGTGCTGGCGGCTGTCGCAGTTGCAGCAGGCCTTGCGCACGCTGCAAAGCGATCAACGCCAACTGGCCAGCGCCTGGAACGCATTGCCGCCGGACGCACGCAGCCTGCTGCCGACCACAACGGCGCTGATCAGCATCGAGATCCTCAATCCGGCCGCGCTGGCCGCACGCGAATCGCGCTTTGCGGGGGTCCTCGGCAGTGTCACCCCGAGCCTGCTGCGCGGCATCGTCTACAAGCGCACCGCCGACACCCTGCGCACACAGCTGCAGGAATATGGCGTCGAGGCCGAGGTGAAAGTCCATGGTCTGGCTTGAGGTTCTGTTGCTGCTGCTCGCCACCGGGCTGGCCGCAACCGCCCTGCGACAGTGTCTGAGCTTCGAACGCAGCCTGACTGACAGCGCCGATACGCTGCGCCGCAGCGGCGTGCTGCTCTTGGAAACGCAACGCCAGTGGCAGCAGCAGCGCCAGATCGACAGCGCGCAGCGCCTGACTGAAGCGACCATCGACACCGGTGCCGCGACGGTGCGTGCGGTACACCTCGGCATCGCCGCGATTCCTTTCGGCATCCTCGAAGCGATTCCGGTCACGCGCGACGCCAGCAAAGTCGTGCGCCGCACCCACGACCTGATCTCGGAAGCGGTGTACGGCTCGATCCGGGGCGTCAACAAGGCGGTCGGCGAGGTCGCACGCAGCGCGCTGAAGTCACCGCCGCCCGAAGAATCCAAGGACTGAGTCACCCGTCCCGCTGTCCACAGGAGGTCGCCGCATGATCATCGTTCATCACCTCAACAATTCGCGCTCGCAGCGCATCCTGTGGCTGCTCGAGGAACTGGAACTGCCGTACCAGATCAGGCATTACCAGCGCCATGCGCAGACCATGCTGGCCCCGCCCGAACTGCTCGCCGTGCATCCCCTCGGCAAGTCGCCGGTGATCAGCGATGGCGAAACCGTGGTCGCCGAGTCCGGCGCGATCGTCGATTACCTGATCGAACGCTACGGCAACGGCCGGCTGATCCCGCCGGCTGGCAGCGCCGACTACCGCCGCTACCGCTACTGGCTGCATTACGCCGAAGGTTCGGCGATGCCGTTGCTGGTGATGAAGCTGATCTTCAGCCGCATCCCGCCGTCGGTACCGGCGCTGATCCGCCCGATCGCCCGCGCCATCGTCAACGGTGTCAACCGCCGCTTCCTCGGGCCCAATCTGCAGCGGCATCTCGAGTTCATCGAATCGGAGCTGTCGCAGCATTCCTGGTTTGCCGGCGAACAGTTCAGTGCCGCCGATATCCAGATGAGCTTCCCGGTGGAAGCGGCGGCAGCGCGGGGCGGCAGCTCGCTACCACAGCTTCAGGCGTTCCTGCAACGTATCCATGCCCGCCCCGCCTATCAGCGCGCACTCGAAAAAGGCGGGCCTTACCAGCTGGCCCGTTGAGCTGACGGCGGTGGCGTACCCGTGATTGTCATATGGCGCCGCTATCCTGCCGCCCATGTCGCAGCCGCTGTCGCGCCCGTTCAGCACCGGTGAATTTCCTGAACTCGAGGTTCTGCGGGCACTGATCCAGCGCGCCGGCGATGCCCTGCGTCACGACATCGTCGGTGAAGTGACCCTGCGCGACGCACGTTTCCCGCTCTATTGCCTGGAACTGGGCTCGACTGCGCCGGAGGTCCCGGCGATCGGGTTCTTCGGCGGTATCCATGGCGTCGAGCGCATCGGCACGCAGGTGCTGCTGGCATTTCTCCATACCCTGATCGAGCGCCTGCACTGGGACCAGTCGCTGAACCATCTGCTGCAGAACCTGCGGCTGGTGTTCATGCCCCTGATCAATCCCGGCGGCATGCTGGCGCGCACCCGCTGCAATCCGGCCGGTGTCGATCTGATGCGCAATGCGCCGCTGGATTCCAGCGAGGCGGTGCCATTCCTGCTCGGCGGCCAGCGCTACTCGCCGGTGCTGCCATGGTATCGCGGCCGTGCCGGGGCACCGATGCAGCCGGAAGCGCAGGCGCTGTGTGCGGTGGTCGAACAGCGGCTGCTGTCACATCGTTTCAGCATGGCGCTGGATTGCCATTCCGGTTTCGGCAGCAAGGACCGCATCTGGTTCCCGTACGCGCATTCGCGCCAGCCCATCGATTGCCTGCCGGAAATCTATGCCTTGCGCAGCCTGTTCCGCAGCACCCATCCCTATCACAGCATCTACACCATCGAACCGCAGGCGCATCAGTACACCACGCATGGCGATCTCTGGGATTACCTCTACCAGCACTCGCGGGTGCAGCAGCCGCAGTCGCTGTTCATGCCGCTGACACTGGAAATGGGTTCCTGGCTCTGGGTCAAGAAAAGCCCGGCGCAGATTTTCAGCCTGCTCGGCATGTTCAATCCGGTCGCACCGCACCGTCATCAGCGCATTCTCAGAACCCACCTGACCTTCTTCGATTTCCTGCTGCGGGCGACGCTGTCCCACCCGCAGTGGCTGCCGTCGCCGCAGTTGCGACCCTCGCTGCACGAAGCCGCAATCGCGTACTGGTATCACGCGCAATCACCGAACCCCGGCGCGATGCGCTGAGCACCGCGCCGCCTGCAGCGGCAGATACCGGTATCCTTGCGCGCAATGGAAAAACCGCTCTCCACCATCGATCTGCACTGCCACTCGACCGCGTCCGACGGGCGTCTTACGCCTGCTGCGGTGGTCGAAGCGGCGGCGGCGGCCGGTGTCGAAACCCTGGCACTGACCGATCACGACACCGTCGCCGGCCTTGCGGAAGCGCACAGTGCCGCCGCGCGTTGCGGCCTGCGCCTGCTGCCAGGAATCGAACTCTCGACCACCTGGCAGAAACGTACCCTGCATGTGATCGGCCTCGGCATCGATCCCCGATCGCCGCGATTGCAGACCGTGTTGCAGCAGGTCAATCAACTGCGCAGCGAACGCGCACTGGCGATCGCCGCCAGGATCGAGAAGCTGGGAGTCCGCGATGCGCTGCAGCGCGCGACCGCTCTGGCGGGTGATGCACAACTCACCCGCACTCATTTTGCGCGGCTGCTGATCGACGCCGGCATCTGCAAGGACATGAAAAAGGCGTTCAAGCGCCATCTCGCGGCCGGCAAACCGCAGTACGTCTCGGTGCAATGGCCGAGCCTCGAAGACACGATCGCGACGATTCATGCTGCCGGCGGGCGCGCGGTGCTGGCGCACCCGCTGCGTTACGATATGACCGGCGCCTGGCGTCAGCGCATGTTCACCGCCTTTGCGGCGGCCGGCGGCCAGGGGATCGAGGTCAGCTGCGGCAATTCCGATGAGGCCGACGTCACCGTGGCCGCAGCCGCCGCCCTGCAGCACGGCCTGCAGGGCTCCATGGGGTCTGATTTTCACGATCCCGAACAGCGCTGGGCGCGGCTGGGGCGCATGCTGCCCTTGCCCGCAGGCATTACTCCGGTGTGGCAGGGTCTGTAGGCGATGCGCAACACGCTCAGCCGTCTGTTGAAAAGCACCCTGCTGCTCGGAACGGCGATCGCGGTCATCGCGGTGCTCGCGCTACTGATCCTCAACGCCCGCCACGGACCGCTCCCCATCTTGCTGTTGCCGGCACCGCAGGCAGCGGAGGAATCGCGTCTGGTGATCGTGCTGCCGGGGATCGAGGACGATCTCGACAGCCTGCAGCGCTCCGGCATCGCCGCAGCGATCCAGGAAGCCGCGCCGGACATGGACGTGCTGCTGGCCGGCGCCACGCCCGCCTATTACCTGCGACATGATCTGGTGCGACGCCTGCATCAGGAGATCGTGATGCCGGCGCGCGCCCGTGGCGTCGGTGAAATCTGGATGCTCGGCATGTCGATGGGCGGTTTCGGCAGCCTGCTGTATGAGCGCGATCATCCGCAGCAGCTGAGCGGCCTGGTGCTGCTGGCGCCGATGATGGGCCGCCCGGGGCTGGCGGCGAACATTGCCGAAGCCGGCGGTCTGGCGCAGTGGCAGGCGCCGAGAACCTTGCCGTTCCTGCATCCGGACCGGGTGCCGGTACAGCTGTGGCAGCTGGTGCAGAGCTGGCGCGGGATGCCGCAGCGCGCACAGCGGGTCTGGCTGGCCTGCGGTGCCGACGACAGCTTCCTGCCGGCAGCACAGCTGATCGCGACGGCGCTGCCGCAGGGGCATTTCCTGCAACGCGACGGCGGTCATCAACGCCCGGTCTGGATTGCGGCCGCGCGTGAAATCTTCGCGCGGATCGACTGAACACGACCGCGAGTCGTGTAAGCTCCGCGCGCCATGGCACAGACCGCGACCATCTACCACTACTCCGTGCAACTCTCCGACGTCGATCGCGGCGTCTACGAGACCCTGCCCTTGCGGGTGGCGCAGCAGCCATCCGAAACCGCCGAATTCATGCTGACGCGGGTACTCGCCTACTGCCTGGAGTATCAGGACGGCATCGCGTTCACCGAAGGCGTCGCCTCCGGAGACGAACCGGCGGTGCTGGTGCGTGACCTGACCGGACGCATCACCGCCTGGATCGAAGTCGGCGCGCCCGATGCCGAGCGCCTGCATCGCGGCAGCAAGCTCGCCGGTCGCGCCGCCGTTTACGCGCACCGCGATCCGGCACAGCTGCTGGCGCAATACGTCGATCGCAAGATCCACCGCGCCGCGGAGATCCCGGTACACGACTTCGGTCGCGGATTCCTGCAAAGCGCGGTCGCCGCGCTGCAACGCCGCAACGAGGTTTCGATCTCGGTCACCGAACGGCAGCTGTATCTGGACATCAACGGCCAGTCATTCAGCTGCAGCATCGAAACCCGCCCCGCCGGGCTCTGAACGCGGGCGCGCTGTACCTGCGCTGCCGTCACCGTCACACTTCGGGCCTTGCGGCCCTCGGTGCCGTATTCCATCTTTACCGGTAGTCGTCGTGAACCCGATCTTTTCTTCGCTGCCCCTGAGTCCGGAACTGCTGCAGAACCTGGAATCCCTGGGCTATACCCAGATGACGCCGATCCAGGCGCAGGCACTGCCATCGATTCTCGACGGCAAGGACGTGATCGCGCAGGCCCGCACCGGCAGCGGCAAGACCGCAGCCTTCGGCTTGGGGCTGATCTCACGTCTGGATCTCGAAGCCGAAGGCGTCCAGGCGCTGGTGCTGTGTCCGACACGCGAACTGGCCGACCAGATCGCCCGCGAACTGCGGCGGCTGGCGCGCTGCATTCCCAACATCAAGCTGCTGACCCTGTGCGGCGGCATGCCGCTGTGGCCACAGGTGGCGTCGCTGGAACATCCGCCGCAGATCATCGTCGGCACGCCGGGTCGTGTACTCGAGCATCTGGCCAAGGACACGCTGCAGCTCGACGCGCTGAAGACCCTGGTGCTCGACGAGGCCGACCGCATGCTCGACATGGGTTTTGGCGACGCCATCCGCGATGTGATCAAGAAGACCCCGAAGGCGCGTCAGACGCTGCTGTTCTCCGCCACCTATCCCGACGACATCCGCAGCATCAGCCGCTCGGTGCAGCGCTCACCGGTGACGATCACCATCGAAGCCCAGGCCGAGGACGTCGAGATCGAGCAGCTGTTCTTCGAAGCCGATCCCGCACGCAACAAGATCGACGCGCTGGCGGCACTGCTGCTGACCCATCCCAGCGAATCGGCGGTGATCTTCTGCAATACCCGCATCGACTGTCAGGACGTCACCGAGCAGCTGAGCCGGCGCGGCTTCTCGGTGATCGCGCTGCATGGCGATCTCGAACAGCGCGACCGCGAAGAAGCCCTGGTGCGATTCGCCAACGGCAGCTATCGCCTGCTGGTCGCCACTGACGTGGCGGCGCGCGGTCTCGACGTCAAGGATCTGCCGGCGGTGATCAACTACGAACTGCCATCGGATGCCGATATCTATGTCCATCGCATCGGCCGTACCGGCCGCGCCGGCAGCACCGGTCTGGCGCTGAGCCTGTGCTCGCCTCGCGAAATCGGGCGCGCCCAAGTGATCGAGAAAGCGCTGGGCGTGTCGCTGAACTGGCAGCCGCTGAAAGTCGAGAGCGCACGGCAGGAAACGCCGCCGCCGGCGAAGATGATCACGCTCTGCGTCGACGGCGGCCGCAAGGAGAAGGTGCGCCCCGGCGATATCCTCGGCGCGCTGACCGGCGATGCCGGCCTGGCGGGGACGGATGTCGGCAAGATCAATACCTTCGACCTGCGTACCTATGTGGCGATCAATCGCAAGATGGCCGACAAGGCACTGGCGCGACTGAATGCCGGACAGATCAAGGGCCGCAATTTCCGCGTGCGCAAACTGGTCTGAGCCTGCGGTTCCCCGCATCAAAAAAGGGGCGCCACGGCGCCCCTTTCCGGTTCAACTGGTTTCGCGAACCGCCCGCGGCGGTTCAGAAGTTGAACTGCACCGCGATGCTGCCCATGTCGACATCGGTCTCGTCCATCTCGAAGCGTTCGTACTCGAAGCGCAGATCGATGTCCTCGTTCAGCGCGAAGCGCACACCGCCGCCGTAGGTGAAGTCGGTGCCGTCGGTCTTGCGGCTGATCTGACCGGCGATCGGCCCGAAGCGGCTGTCGGCATCCCAGAACAAGGCGCCGGCCTTTGCGTACGGTGCGAAGTGCGTGGTGATCGGGATATCGAGCACGATGCCGGCGGTATAACCATCCGCCTTCACCCGATTGAGGCCATCTTCATTGGTGCCAAAGTTGATGTACTGCCCTTCCACCGACAGCATGCGCGCCACACGAAAGCCGACGATGCCCTTGTAGGTCACGCGACTGTCCTTGAGATCATCGCCGGCGCCAGTGAAATCCTCGCCGTCGACGCGGTCGTAACCCACACCGCCGCCGAGATAGAAGCCGGGCTGGAAGGTCTCCTGTGCATTGGCACCGAACGGCAGCACCAGCAGCGTGCCCAGTGCCGCGACCGGGGCCAGAATCTTGAGCGATTTCATGCTGAATTTCTCCATGAGGTGCAGGTCCAATTCCCTGTGATTGCAGTCCGTCCATACGAATTTGCGTAATAGAAGATGCGTGCAAGGCACTGAATCCATGCTGAACATCCGCGCAGTCACCGACACGGCGGTGATCCGCGCGACACGAAGAAAAAGGGTGGCTGCCGCGCCGCGATGGCGACAACGCGGGTTTACTGTCTGGGTGGCAACGCCGTGACTTCTGCGACCGGCACCCCATCGCTCACACCGCACCAGGCCCGAATGCTGGCCGCGTTTTCGCGCACCAGTCGCCGCCCCTCGTCGATCGCCTGGGCAGCGCGATGAAAATCCATCAGCGCATAGTCTTCGAGCATCGGCACCAGCGTGATCTCGGGTGGATCGCCGGCCATGCGGCTGCGGGTGATGCGGTCCTGCATGATGTTGACGCTGGCCGCGATGACATCGAAGAAACTCGGATTCTGGCCATCATTGCTCGACAGGTACGATGCGACCCTGTGCCACAGGGTGCGCTCCGGCTTGGCCGCCGCGACCCGCTCGACTTCCTCGCTGCCACGCGAAACATGTGCGCCGATCAGTTGCGAGTTGAGATTGACCGCAATCACCACATCGGCGCCCATGGCACGGCAGGCCGATACCGGAACCGGATTGACCAGCCCCCCGTCGAGCATCCAGCGGTCTTCATGCTTGACCGGTGGAAACAGACCCGGAATCGCGCAGGACGCTCGCGCGGCCGCCAGCACCGGACCGCGCGTGATCCAGATTTCACGCCCCGACTTCATCTCGGTGGTAACACTGATGAAGCGTTGCGCGAGATCCTCGATGTTCGGATTGCGGTGATGCTCCTCGAAGAAACCGAACAGACGTTCGCCCTTGACCACCCCGCCGGAGAGGGTGAAGTCCAGCAGGCCGAAAACATCGCGCGCCGACAGCTTGCTGACCCAGTCGGCAAACTCGCCGATCTGCCCGGACACGTAAACCGCCCCGACCAGCGCGCCGACCGAGGTCCCTGCAACCACCTGCGGCCGCACGCCGATCTCCTCCAGCGCCTGGATGATGCCGATGTGCGCCCAGCCGCGGGCCGAGCCGCTGCCCAGAGCCAGGCCGACCACCGGAGGACGTGGCGGCACCATCGGATTCGGTACGGCGGTGGGTCTGCTCAACGCGAGGTCCGGAAGGAAACGGGAGGCCATCGTAATCCGATTGCCTGTGTTCTGCGGCCAATGCAGCACCGCGCCGTGGCGTGGCGTGGCGTTAACAGGTCCTAGAACAACTCCGGCTGGCGCAGGGTGTCCTCGGGCGACTGGAAGTTTCCGAGCCCGACACCGACGAGGCGATAGCGCCCCTGCCCCTGATCGACGACGCGTGCGGTCAGCGCTAGAGCAATGGCCGCCAGCTCCGCGGCACTGTCGGGTGGTCGCTCCGGCGTGTGGCTGCGTGTCAGCACGCGGAAGTCCGCCGTCTTCAGCTTCAGTACCACGGTCCGCGCGATCCGCGGCGTCTTTGCGGCGGCCTTCCAGGTGTTCTCCGCAAGGCGCGTGATATGCGGCGCCAGATCCGCCAGCGGCAGATCCTCCGCAAACGTATCTTCCGACGACACCGACTGCACCGGCTGGTCCGGCTGCACCGGCCGCTCGTCGATGCCGTATGCCAGTTCCGACAGACGCCGACCGTAGCGACCGAACGCCTGCTCCAGCTGCGGCGGCGGATGCTCGCGCAATTGCGCGACGCTGACGATGCCCATCTGCTGCAGGCGTTCCTCGGTCACCTTGCCGACGCCCGGCAATCTGGACACCGGCAGCGGCGCAAGAAACTCCAGGACCTGCTGCGGGCGGATCACGAACAGGCCGTCCGGCTTGCGCCAGTCGGATGCGATCTTGGCCAGGAACTTGTTGGCCGCCACGCCCGCCGACGCCGTCAATTGCAGGCTGTCGCGAATCTGCCGGCGGATATCCTCCGCCACCGAAGTCGCGGTATCGAATCCGGGTTTGCGCTCGGTGACATCGAGATAGGCTTCGTCCAGCGACAAGGGCTCGACCAGTGCGGTGTGCTGCAACATGATCGCGCGCACCTGGCGCGAGACCTGGCGATAACGCACGAAATCCGGTGGCACGAACACCGCATCCGGACACAGTCGTTCAGCCCGCGTCGCCGGCATGGCCGAACGTATGCCGTAGCGTCGCGCTTCATACGATGCCGCACAGACCACCGATCGCGCGCCGCGCCAGGCCACCACCACCGGGCGATTGCGCAGCGCCGGATCGTCGCGTTGCTCCACCGAAGCGTAGAACGCGTCCATGTCGACATGAATGATCTTGCGCTGCGGACCTGCCGCCGCATCGGATGCTGCCACTGCCTGACTCTCCTGCGCCACGGCCGTTTGCCGGCGGCATGCCGGGGTACCTTGCCGCATCGGCCGCTGCCGCGCCAGCATTTTCCGCCGCGCGCACATCGTCGTACCATGCGTGCGACGTATCGTTCAGACCGCTACGAAGCCGATCTTCCAGACATGTTCAAATTCCTTGCCGTATCCCTGATCCTCGGCGCAAGTGCCGCGCTGACCAGCTGCGGCGGCATGACCACCCTGCCGCCACCGCCGCCCTGTCAGGAAAACTGCCGCACCCATACCGAAGGTTACGAATGGGCACAGCGCGCCAATCTGCGCGATGACAGTTACTGCGCCAATTACAGCGAAGCATTCATGGCCGGCTGTCGCGATGGTGTCGAGGACCTGCTGCAGTTCTGGCGTACCTCGCGCGAGCTGTAACTCGCACGCGCCGTTGCCGCGGATGGACACGGGAGTGCGGCGATCAGCATGGGTTCGGCGGCTCGGCACACATTGTCCACGACGCTTCTAAGCCAGTGAACGCCCCACCCCGAGCTGGCGGTCGTCAGCCCGTCTCGATCTCCGTATCGCAGCGCATCGAGCCAACGCCGGCTAGCGCGGACAGGCCGGACTGACTGCCGTTGTCGTCAACGCGCTGGCGATCTGGGTCGTGAGCACAGCCAGCGCCCGTTGATGCGCCTGCACCAGCGCGTCGTAGTCGCTGCCGCTGACCGCTTCGGCGATGCGACTGTCGCAGGTCACTGCCGCAGCATCCGGCTGGGCAGCGCTGATCGTCCATGCGGCCTCGATCAGGGCCTGATGCCCCAGGTAGGAATCGAAGCGGCGCACATCGACCTTGATCCTCCTGACCGGCGTCTCCACTGCTGCACGCGGCAAGCGATACAGGTCACGCGCGCCCAACTGCTGGCGCAAGCCCGCCGACAGCGCATCGCGTATTTCTTCGCCCAGCGGCGCGATCCAGCGCCGGGATTCCGCCAGGGCAACGCTACCCGCGCCCTGGCGGATCACCAGTTCCTGCACATCGACCTGCATCGGCACCGTGACCGGCAACACCTCGATCAGCAGCGGCGTGGCATTCGCCACCGCCGGCACCGCCGGCCGCACCAGGGTGTAGAAGCGCGGGGTGGCCGCGCTGGCGCAGGCCCCCAGCCCGATGATCAGCAGCGAGGTCAGTACAAGATGCAGCGGGCGCGACAAAGCGTTCATGGTTGCGGTTCCTGCGGGATCGGTGACAAGGTCGGCTCCGGCAATTCCGGCTTGCCGCGCAACAGCGATTGCGGCTGACGCTCGAGGTAGCCGGTGAGATCGCGCAACGAACGTGCGGCGCGTTCCAGCTCGCGCAGCGTACGACTCAGGTCCTGTGGCAAGCCAGTGTCGGGCGACAGGGCCTGCGTGGCCGAGTCGAGCGTGCGCTGGGCTTCCTGCAAGGCGCGTCGTGCTTCCGGCGCCAGATCCTGATCGAGTTGCTTCAGCAACTGGTCGGCACTCGCCAGCGCGTCGCGCGCATTGCGTCCGATTTCACCGAACGGCACTTCATTGAACTTGCTGGCGATCTCGGCAATCTGCGTCTGCAACTGCGACAGGCTGCCGCGCGCGGTCGGAATCTCGAACGGCTCACGCTGCGGCGGAGCGCTGACGCGTTTGGCCTTGGGCTCGAAATCGAGCGCGACATAGAGCTGCCCGGTAATCAGGTTGCCGGTGCGCAGCTGCGCCCGCAGGCCGCCTTCGACCAGGCTGGCAAACACCGATACCGGTGTCCGCGCTTCACCGTCCCGTCCCTGTCGCAGGGTTTGATAGGCGCCGCCGAGACGCTCGGGATAGATATGTGCGGTGACGCTGGCCGAGAACCGGCGCCGTTCGGCGTCGTACTCCAGTCGCACCGATTCCACCGCGCCCAGTTCCACGCCGCGGAAATCCACCGGCGCGCCGGACACCAGACCCCGCAGCGATTCATCGAAGCGCATCACGATCTGCATCGGCGCGCCATCCGGCGGTGCCAGCGCCGCCGCACGATCGCTGTACAGTTGGAATTCACTGTCCGCCACCGCGGCCACTGCGGCCACCGATCCGTCCCGGAGCGCCGCTGCGCTGTCCTGGAACGCAACGCCGCCGACCAGCACACTGGCCAGCGATTGCGTGTTCACCTGCAAGCCCCCGGCCGTGAGCGACAGATCGACGCCGCTGGCATTCCAGAAGCGGGTACCGGCGGTCACGAAATGATCGTACGGCGCATCGACAAAGGCCTGCAGCGTCACGCCATCGCCGCCGGGATTGAGATCGACGCCGACGATCCGCCCCACCGGAATTCTGCGGAAGTAGACCGGGGAGCCGATGTCCAGCGATCCGAGATCGTCGGCCTTCAGCACAAAGCGTCGCCCCTGCTGATCGTTGGTGATCGGCGGCGGCACCTCGAGACCATCGAACGCGCGCCGCTTGTCACTGGACTTGCCGACGTCAACACCGATGTAGGCGCCGGAAAGGAGCGTGCCCAGACCCGACACGCCGCCGGTATCGACCCGCGGCCGCACCACCCAGAAGCGGCTGTCGTCCACCGCCAGTGCGGCGGCATCCTTGCTCAGATCGACGCGGGCCACCACTTCCTGCAGATCGTCGCTGAGCGAAATGCTGCGCACCTTGCCGACCACGACTTCCTTGTACTTGACCACGGTCTTGCCGGGCTCGAGGCCTTCCGCGGACTTGAAGGTGATGGTCACCGTGGGCCCTGCCGACAACAGCGCCCGCACCACCAGGATCAGGCCGGCCAACGCCGCGACGATCGGCACCAGCCAGATCA
>JBEBWZ010000056.1:0-21731 GCA_040391865.1 Solimonas flava | reverse complement strand
GGCTTCGATATCGAGAATGTCGTCCTGGATCTGGAACGCCAACCCGATGTACTTGCCGTAGCGGTCCAGCGCCTCGCGCCGGGAGGCATCCAGTTGCGGCGACGCCGCGCAGGCCAGCAGCAGGCAGGCACGGATGATCGCGCCGGTCTTGTGGATATGCAGGGCTTCCAGTTCGGCGAGGTTCAGCGACTGACCTTCGGACGCCAGATCCACGGCCTGACCGCCCACCATGCCGCGCGAGCCCGCGGCCTCGCTCAGCACTTCGACCATCTGCAGCCGCTGCGCGGCGTCGAGGCCGGATTCGCGATCGCTGGCCAGCACATGGAAGGCCAGTGCCTGCAGGCCATCGCCGACCAGGATCGCGGTCGCCTCATCGTAGGCTTTGTGGGTGGTGGCGCGGCCACGGCGCAGATCGTCGTCATCCATCGCCGGCAGGTCGTCATGGACCAGCGAATAGACATGGATCAGTTCCACCGCGCAGGCCGCGGCGTCGAGCGCGCGCGGCGCAAGCTGCAAGGCTTCGCCGGCGGCATAGACCAGCAGCGGCCGCAGCCGCTTGCCGCCCTCGGTGCTGTAGCGCATCGCTTCATGCAGGCGTGCCGGGTATTGGCGTGCCGGCGGCAACCAGCGATCGAAACTCGCATTCAGGCGTTGCAGGTAGGCGGGCAGGCGCTCGGAAAACGCTGCGCTCACGTTGCGGCATCCTCTGCTGCCGGGTCATCGGCTGCCGGAGCCTGGGATTCCAGCAGGTTGCGCACCTTGAGTTCGGCGCCGTCCAGCGATTTGCGGCAGAGGCGCGTCAGTTCGACGCCGCGCTCGAACAATTGCAGCGACTGTTCCAGCGGCAGTTCGCCCTGTTCCAGGCGGCTGACGATGTCTTCCAGTTCGCGCAGCGAGCTTTCGAACTGCGAGACGGTGTCGGGGAGGGCGGCGGCGGGGGATTTGGCTTTCGGAGTCATGGCTAGGGCATCTGTTGGCGCATAGTGTAAACGCCTGTCGTTTCCGGGCGTTGCCGACCAGGCCCTTGCCGGGTGGCGGCGCATTGGCTACCGTCGCGCGTCTTTCGAATACGCCCGACGATGGCCAATTCCACGCAATACAGCGCAGAAGCAATTGAAGTTCTTCAAGGTTTGGATCCGGTGCGGAAGCGCCCGGGCATGTATACCGACACGACCCGGCCCAATCATCTTGCGCAGGAGGTCATCGACAACGCCGTCGACGAAGCCCTGGCAGGACATTGCAAGAGCCTGACGGTCACGGTCTACGAGGACGGTTCGCTCGAGGTGGCGGATGACGGTCGCGGCATGCCGGTCGACATTCATCCCGAGCACAAGGTCACCGGTGTCGAGTTGATCCTGACCAAGCTGCACTCCGGCGCCAAGTTCTCGAACAAGCAGTACCAGTACTCGGGCGGCCTGCATGGTGTCGGCGTGTCCGTGGTCAACGCCCTGTCGACGAAGCTGGAAGTGCGGGTGTTCCGCGGCGGGATCGAGCATCTGATCGAGTTCCGCGACGGCGATCGCTCGCAGCCGCTGAAGGAAGTCGGTGCCGTCGCCAAGAGCCGCAGCGGGACCACGGTGCATTTCTGGCCGAACCCCAAGTACTTCGACAGCCCCAAGTTCTCGATCCCGCGTCTGAAGCAGGTGCTGCGCGCGAAAGCGGTGCTGTGCCCCAACCTGAAAGTCACGCTGGATGACCGCATCAGCGGTGAGAAGGAAATCTGGCAGTACGAGAACGGCCTGCGCGACTACCTGCGCGATGCGCTCGACGGTGCCGAGACCTTGCCGGCGGAGTCCTTTGTCGGTCAGTTGCGTGCACAGCGCGAAGAAGCCGAATGGGCGCTGGTGTGGCTGAACCAGGACGGCCCGCGGGTCGAGCCGGTCGCCGAAAGCTACGTCAACCTGATTCCGACGGCGCAGGGCGGTACCCACGTCAACGGTCTGCGTACCGGCCTGACCGAAGCGGTACGCGAGTTCTGCGAGTTCCGCAATCTGCTGCCGCGCGGCCTCAAGCTGTCGCCCGAGGACGTCTGGCAGAACTGCGCCTACGTGCTCAGCGTCAAGATGCAGGACCCGCAGTTTGCCGGCCAGACCAAGGAGCGGCTGTCGTCGCGCGAGACCGCGGCGTTCGTCTCCGGCGTGGTGCACGATGCCTTCAGCTTGTGGCTGAACCAGCACCCGGACCAGGGCGAGCAGATTGCGGCCCTGGTCATCGCCAATGCCAACGCCCGCCTGAAGCTGTCGAAACAGGTGGTGCGCAAGAAGATCACCAGCGGTCCGGCGCTGCCGGGCAAGCTTGCCGATTGCGTGCTCAACGACGTCAGTCGTACCGAGCTGTTCCTGGTCGAAGGCGATTCCGCAGGCGGCTCCGCCAAGCAGGCGCGCGATCGCGATTTCCAGGCGATCATGCCGCTGCGCGGCAAGATCCTGAACACCTGGGAAGTCGACGCCAACGAAGCCTTGGGCTCCGACGAAATCCACAACATCAGCGTCGCGATCGGGGTCGATCCCGGCAATGCGGATATCTCCGGGCTGCGCTACGGCAAGATCTGCGTACTCGCTGACGCCGACTCCGACGGTCTGCATATTGCGACCCTGCTGTGCGCGCTGTTCCTGAAGCATTACCGGCCGCTGGTCGAAGCGGGCCATATCTATATCGCGATGCCGCCGCTGTTCCGCATCGACGCCGGCAAGCAGGTGTTCTATGCGCTGGACGAGGCGGAAAAGCAGGGTGTGCTCGATCGTCTGACCGCTGAGGGCAATCGCGCCAAGATCGGCGTCACCCGCTTCAAGGGCCTGGGCGAGATGAACCCGCTGCAACTGCGTGAAACCACGATGACGCCGGATACGCGTCGCTTGGTGCAGCTGACCCTGGACGACGAGCCCGCGGATGTGATGCTCGACATGCTGCTGGCGAAGAAGCGTGCCGGCGATCGCAAGGACTGGCTGGAACGCGAAGGCAACCGCGCCGAAGTCTGAAGGCTGCCTGGTTCGACACCGGAATTCTGAACAATGACCAACGACATTACCGAAACGGAACGTATGCCGCTGCGCGTCTTCGCGGAGAAGGCGTATCTCGACTATTCGATGTATGTGGTGCTGGACCGCGCGCTGCCGAATATCGCCGACGGCCTGAAGCCGGTGCAGCGGCGCATCATCTATGCGATGTCCGAGCTGGGCCTGTCTGCCGGGCAGAAGCACAAGAAATCGGCGCGTACCGTCGGCGACGTGATCGGCAAATTCCATCCGCACGGCGACTCTGCCTGCTACGAAGCGATGGTGACGATGGCGCAGCCGTTCAACTATCGCTATCCGCTGGTCGACGGTCAGGGCAACTGGGGTTCGTCGGACGATCCGAAGTCGTTTGCGGCGATGCGCTACACCGAATCGCGGCTGACGCCTTATGCGGCAGCACTGCTCGGTGAACTGGAGCAGGGCACCGTCGACTGGTTGCCGAATTTCGACGGCACGCTGGAAGAACCGCGGCTGCTGCCGGCACGTCTGCCGAACATCCTGGTCAACGGCACCACTGGCATCGCCGTGGGCATGGCCACGGATATTCCGCCGCACAACATCCGCGAGCTGGTGCAGGCCTGCCTGCATCTCCTGAAGCATCCGAACGCGCATGTCGAAAAGCTGTGCGAGTTCGTGCCGGGGCCGGATTTCCCGACCTCCTGCGAGATCGTTTCCGAGCCGCATGATCTGCTGAAGGTCTATCAGACCGGCAATGGCCAGATCCGCGCGCGCGCGCGCTGGGAGCGCGACGAGGATGGCAGCGTGATCGTCACGCATCTGCCGTTCCAGGTGTCGCCGGCCAAGGTGCTGGAACAGATCGCGGACCAGATGCGCGCCAAGAAGCTGCCGCTGGTGGAAGATCTGCGCGACGAGTCGGACCACGAGAACCCGACGCGTCTGGTGATCGTGCCGCGTTCGAATCGGGTTGATGCCGAGCAGCTGATGATGCATCTGTTCGCAACCACCGATCTCGAGCGCAGCTACCGCGTCAACCTCAACATGATCGGTCTCGATGGCCGGCCGCGGGTCAAGAATCTCAAGGACATTCTCGGCGAGTGGCTGGAGTATCGCTTCGCGAGGGTGACGCGTCGTCTGAACCATCGTCTGGGCAAGGTCAACGAGCGCCTGCACCTGCTCGAAGGCTTGCTGATCGCCTATCTCAATATCGACGAGGTGATCCACATCATCCGCACCGCGGATGATCCGAAAGCGAAGTTGATGAGCGCGTTCGGACTCAGCGACATCCAGGCCGACTACATTCTCGATCTGAAGCTGCGTCATCTGCAGAAGATCGAGGAGATGAAGATCAAGGGCGAGCAGGATGCCCTGGCCGCCGAGCGCGCGCAGCTGGAAGCGCTGCTGGGCGACGACGACAAGATGAAGAAGCTGATCGGCGACGAGTTGAAGGAAGACGCCAAGAAGTACGGCGACGAACGTCGATGCCCGATCAATGCCAAGCCGCCGGCACAGGCGATGGAAGCGACCGAAATCCTGCCCGCCGAACCGATCACGGTGGTGCTGTCGAAAGCCGGCTGGATCCGTTCCGGCAAGGGTCATGAACTGGACCCGGTATCGCTCAGCTACAAGGCCGGCGATGAATTCATGGCCGCGGCGCAGGGCAAGACCAACCAGCTGCTGGTGCTGCTCGACGACAAGGGCCGCAGCTATTCGCTGAACCCGCGTGAGCTGCCGTCGGCCCGCTCGCAGGGCGAGCCGGTGACCACCAAGCTCGACCTGCAGGGCGGCGGCCGCATCATGGCGGTGCTGATGGGCGATGCGCGCGACAAGCTGGTGCTGAGCGGTGACGATGGCTACGGTTTCATCGGCATGCTCGGTGACATGGAATCGCGCCTCAAGGCCGGCAAGGCGATCATCAATCTCGGCAAGACCGCGCAGGTGCTGCCGCCGGCGCGGATCGGCGATCCGGCACAGGACCGTTATGCCCTGGCCACGGCGGAAGGACGCCTGCTGCTGTTCCCGTTGAGCGAACTGCCGCAGCTGGCCAAGGGCAAGGGCAACAAACTGGTGACGCTGAAGGGCGAGGACCGCATTCTGGCCGCCTGCGTGCTGCCGGCCGGCGCCAGCCTGACGCTGGTCTGCGGCAAGCGCACGCTGACGCTGAAGCCTTCCGATCAGGAAGGCTACGTCGGCAGCCGGGCCAGCCGCGGCGGTCACCTGCCACGTGGCTTCCAGCGGGTCGACAGCATGCTGGCCGAAGTGGGCACGGCGACGAAACCAAGCGCTTGAGTTTCAGGTCTCAGCCCACAGAAATAGCCAGACGCGGGTTCGCGTCGCAGCCGCTCGGAGCTTGTTGATGAAACGTATTGCCTTGTTTTTGATGACCAACATCGCGGTGATGCTGGTGTTGTCGGTGATTGCCAGCGTGCTCGGCGCCGATCGCTATTTGACCGAGAACGGACTGAACCTGCAGCAGTTGCTGGTGTTCAGCGCGATCTTCGGCTTTGGCGGTTCGTTCATCTCGCTGGCGATGTCGAAATGGATGGCCAAGCGCTCCACCGGCGCGCGGGTGATCGACAAGCCGAGCAACTCGGTGGAAATGTGGCTGCTGCAGACGGTCGAGCGTCAGGCGCGTGCTGCCGGCATCGGCATGCCGGAAGTGGCGATCTACGACGCGCCCGAGCCCAATGCGTTTGCCACTGGCATGAACAAGAACAATGCGCTGGTGGCGGTTTCGACCGGCCTGATGCGCAGCATGAGTCAGGATGAAGTCGAAGCAGTGCTCGGCCACGAGATCGGCCACGTTGCCAACGGCGACATGGTCACGCTCACTCTGATCCAGGGCGTGGTCAACACCTTCGTGATGTTCCTGTCGCGGGTGATTGGCTACGTGATCGACCGCGCGGTGTTCAAGACCGAGCGCGGCATCGGCCCCGGCTACTACATCACCGTGATCGTGTTGCAGATCGGCCTGGGCTTCCTCGCGCAGATCATCGTCAGCTGGTTCTCGCGGCAGCGTGAATTCCGTGCCGATGCCGCGGGCGCGCATCTGGCCGGACGTCGCAAGATGATCGCTGCGCTGCAGAAGCTGCAGAGCGCCAGCGGCCAGTCGACGCTGCCGAAGGAGATGAACGCGATGGGCATTTCCGGCGGCTTCGCCAGCCTGTTCTCGACCCATCCGCCGCTGGAAGTGCGAATTGCACGCTTGCAGCAGGCCGCCAACGGCAAGGTCTGACAGCGGTGCTGAGGATTGCAGTGGAACAGTAGAAAGGCGGCCCTCGGGCCGCCTTTTTCGTGCACCGGAGAACTCAGTGGCGTCCGATTTCGGCGCTCAGCAGTACCACTTCGGGTTCCTGCACGTGATAGCCCTGGATGAAGTTGACGCCCATCTGCCACAGCCGTGCCATCACGTTGGCATCCTCGACGTGGGAGACGATGACCTTGATGTGCCGCGACTTGGCCTTGTCCATCAGCGCCGTCATCTTGCCGAGGACCTCCTGGTCGTTGAAATTGCGCGCGTAGCTGTGGTGGAACTTCATGAAATGGACCGGCAGGTGCTCCAGCATCTGGGCGGAATTGGCGCCGATGCCGAAATGCTCGATCGCCACCTGCGCGCCCATCTCGATCAGCGCCTTGGCCAGTGCCGTGGCCTTGCGCAGATGCTTCTCCAGTACCACTTCCTGCACCTCGAATACCAGCTCTCCCGGCTTCAGCGCGCGCGTCGCGACCTGTCCCCGCAGCCAACCGGTGAAGCTCTCTGCATCCTTCAGGGTTTCTTCCGACAGTTTCACGAACAGGCTGGAGGTTTCCTGGGCGCTGTCGCGCTTGGCCTGCATCCGCAGTGCACGCGCGGTGACCCAGCGATCGATGCCCTGAACCAGCTGATGGCGTTCGGCCACTTCGATGAATTCGGAGGCATGTAGCTCATTGCCCTCTTCATCGATGATGCGCACCAGCACATCGAAATGCTGGCGGGGATCGCCTTCGAGGCTGGCGATCGACTGGTAAGCCAGCTTTAGGCGGTTGTCTTCCAGCGCCTTCATGACCAGATTCGCCTTGCGTTGCTCGTCCTGCTCCCGCCGCGAGTTCTGGGCCGTCGGCCCGATGTTGGCGAACTGCTTGCCACCCGCTGTCGACAGCCGGCGCGCCTGGCGGACCAGTTCGCTGATGATGGTGCTGTTCTGTTCGCTGCCGACGTAAGGGTAAGCGGTGATCGTCAGCGACAGCTGCGCTTCATGTCCGGCCGTGCTGAAGATCTGGCGAGCGGCATCGGCGACCAGCTTTTCACCCAGCGCCTGCAGTTGCGCACTGTCCGGGCGCGCCACCAGCAACGCCAGCTCACCGCTGGAGAAGCGGAAGCACTGGTCGCCGGGCAGGAGCTGATGGCGCAACCAGGTGCACAGTTGCTCGACCGCCTGTTCGGCGTCGTGCAGACCCAGGCGTTCTTCATTGCCGGCGAAGTCGTCGACTGCGACCAGCATCGCCGCGCGCTGTTCCTTCTGCTGTCCTGCACTGGAAATCGCCGCTGCCAGGGCGCCGAAGAACGACAGGCGGCCACCGAGCGCGGTCGGCAACTCGGCTTGCGCCTCCGCGGCTGCTGCCGCCTCCGAGCGGATCAGCATCTCCACCAGTGCTTCACCGTCAGCGGCGGACACGGTCATGCGCGCATTGATGCTGACGCGGCGACCATCCTGGTGCAGGAGGCAGCATTCGAGCGGCTTGCCGTCCTGCTTGCCGCGCAGCAACAGCTTCAGATATTCCTTGACCTTGGGAGCATGATCGGCGGCGATCAGGTCCATGACCGGCTGTCCGTTGATCTCGTCGGGGCTGTCATAGCCGAGTAGCTGTGCGAACGCGGGATTCACTCCGGACAGGATGCCTTCCTGAATGTGCGCAACGGCATCGTTGGTTCCGGCCAGCAACTGCTCGTGCCGTGCTTCGAATTCGCCGAGGCGTTTGCGCGTGGCACGCAATTCGCGCAGATGGCTGTGTCGCGAGAACTCCCGCAGGATCACCAGTTCGAGATGACGCAGGTGTCGCAGATCTTCGTACGAGACGTGGTCGGTGGCGCCGGCGGTCAGGGCCGCAACCGTGTCTTCCTCGGCAAAGCGGGCACTGAGCATCAGCACCGGCAGATCCGGCGCCAGACGGCGGCTCAATTCCACGACTTCCCGCAGTGGTGCCTGCGGCAGCGGTTCCGAACACAGCAGCAGATCGGGCGCGGCGCGGCGCAGGGCCTCCTCCACATCCTCGAGATCGGTGACCCAGGCGCAGCGGATGGCGTGACCGGCATTGCGCAGATGGCTTTCGATCTGCTTGGCCACACTTTCGGAATCGGCGATCACCAACACCACGCTGCTGGCGGCGGCAGTGCCGGCCGGGGTATGCGCCACCTGCGGTTTCCCTACCATGCGATCCAGGTCTTCGATGGGGCGCCGGCGTCTTCACGGACGAGGCGCGGAATCAGATATCCGGGGAGGCGTGCCACCAGCTCGCGCATCAGTGCGGTGGCGCGTGCCGCGTCCACCTCGAAATGCGCAGCACCCTGTACCCGGTCGAGCAGATGTACATAGTACGGAAGCACGCCGACTTCCAACAGCCTTTCGGACAGTTGTGTCAGCGCGTCGACGGAATCATTGACGCCGCGCAGCAGGACCGACTGGTTCAGCAGGGTGATGCGACGCTCGCGCAAGGGTTGCAGCGCCTGCGCGACACTGTCGTCGAGCTCATTGGCGTGGTTGGCGTGCAGCACCATCACCAGTTGCAGGCGGCTGCGATCCAGCCAATCCAGCAGTCGCGCATCGATACGCTCCGGCAACACGATCGGCTGCCGGGTGTGCAGGCGCAGGCGCCGCACATGGGGAATCTGTTCCAGTGCGGTCGCAAACTCGGCGAGCTTGTCGTCGGACAGCGACAGCGGGTCGCCGCCGGACAGGATCACTTCCTGCAGCGAGCTGTCGCCGGCGATCTCGGCCAGCGCTTCGCGCCAGTGGTCGCGGGCCCCGAGCTGCTCGCTGTACGGGAAGTGGCGGCGGAAGCAGTAGCGGCAATGCACCGCGCAGGCGCCGGTCGCGACCACCAACACGCGGCCGCGATATTTGTGGATCAGACCGCCACCGCGCAGCTTGTGCAGATCGCCGACGGCGTCGATGACGTAGCCGGGCGCGCTGTCGTCTTCCGCTGGCCAGGGCCAGATCTGGCGGAACAGCGGGTCTTCCGGATCGCCCTTGCGCATGCGCGCAGCGAAGCCGCGAGGCACGCGCAACGGGAATCCGCGCAGGCGTTCGGCGGCGAGTTGCGGCAGCGCCGGATCGAGCTGCAGATAGGCCAGCAACTCCTCCGGACGGCCGAAAGCGTCGCGCAGGGCGTGCTGCCAGCGGGGTGCCAGCTGTTGCGGTACGTGGGGTTCCGGTATCATGCGCGCCGCATTCTGGCCGTCCAAATGCTTGGCGGCAATAGGCAAACCGACATCGCGAGACTCTTATGGCATCCGTCAGCACCAACGAAATGAAGGCCGGTACCAAGCTGCTGATCGACGGCGATCCGTACTCCGTCATCGACAACGAATACCGCAAGCCGGGCAAGGGCCAGGCCACCAACACCATCAAGATCCGCAACCTCAAGACCGGTCGCGTACTTGAGCGCACCTTGAAGTCCGGCGACACCATCGAGTCCGCCGACGTCGAGGACATGGACATGCAGTACCTGTACAACGACGGCGAATTCTGGACGTTCATGGACCCCAAGTCCTACGAGCAGATCCAGGCCGGCAAGGCGGCGATGGCGGAAGCGGCGCAGTGGCTCAAGGGTGAAGAGACCGTGCGCGTGACGCTGTGGAACGAGGTGCCGCTGGTGGTCTATGCACCGAACACGGTCGAGCTCGAGATCGTCGAAACCGATCCGGGCGTCAAGGGCGACACCGCCACCGGCGGCAGCAAGCCGGCCAAGCTGGAAACCGGTGCGATGGTTCGTGTGCCGCTGTTCATCCAGCAGGGCGAACGCATCAAGGTCGATACCCGCACCGGCGAGTATCTGAACCGCGCTGCCAAGTAATCATCGGGGAATGCCGCGTGACTGAGACGCCGGACTGGCGTCCATCCGCGACCCTCGAAGTGCTGCAACGGCGGGCGGAGCTCTACGGCTCCGTCCGCTCTTTTTTTGCCGCGCGCGCGGTGCTCGAGGTGGAAACACCGATCCTGTCGCGGCACGCGACTGTCGATCGCCATATCGAGAGCTTCGCGGCCTGCGGCGCGCCGCACTGGCGCCAGCGGCCACAACCCCAGGGCTATCTGCAGACCTCGCCGGAGTTCGCGATGAAGCGACTGCTGGCGGCTGGCAGCGGCCCGATCTTTCAGATTGCACGCGTATTCCGGTTCGAGGAGCAGGGGCGTCATCACAATCCCGAATTCTCGATGCTGGAATGGTATCGGCCGGATTTCGATCACCATCGCCTGATGGATGAGGTCGATGAACTGCTACGGCATTGCGGTGTGCCGGGGCGCGAATTCGAGCGCCTGAGCTACGCCGCCGCATTTCACCGACATGCCGGTTTCGATCCACACACGCTGACTGCATCGACATTGCGCGAGCGACTGGCCATGGCCGGGATCGCGGAGCCGATGGGGATCACGGACGAAGAGGCGATTGACCGCGACTTCTGGCTCGACCTGTGGATGTCCCATGTCGTCGGGCCGCAGTTGGGTCTTGAGGCGCCGCAGTTCGTCTACGACTTTCCGGCATCGCAGGCAGCCCTGGCGCGCGTGCGCGCTGGGGAGCCCGCCGTTGCCGAGCGCTTCGAGCTGTTCTGGCAGGGCCTGGAGCTGGCCAACGGTTTTCATGAGCTGACCGATGTGCGTGAGCAGCAGCAGCGCTTTCTCGCGGATCAGCAATGGCGTGCGCAGCGGGATCGCGTGGTGCCGCCGTACGATCGCGCGCTGATCGCGGCGCTGGACGCAGGTCTGCCGCCCAGCGCGGGCGTGGCGCTGGGGCTGGATCGTCTGCTGATGTTGCTGCTGGGGCTGACGCAGCTCGACGCGACGCTGGCGTTCGCCGCCGATCGCGCCTGACGCGATTGTCGCGCCTCAGGGCGTGCGCCAGAGGTCCCAGGCAAAGCGGGCGATCAGGATCGTCACCACGACGATGAACAGCAGGCGCACGAAACCGCTGCCCTTGCGAATCGCGAGCCGCGAGCCGGTGAGGCTGCCGGCGACATTGAAGATCGCCAGCGGTGCCGCGATGTCGTAGCGCACATAGCCGGCGCTGATGAAATAGGCGAGGGCAGCGAGGTTGGTGATGACGTTGACCAGCTTGGCCGATGCCGATGCCGCGAGAAAGCTGAAACCGAACAGGCCGACGAACGCGAAGATCAGGAACGAGCCGGTGCCCGGACCGAACAGGCCGTCATAGAAACCGATCACGCCACCGCAGAGCAGGGCCATCCAGAACTGTGCGCTGCCGCTGAGGCGCGGTGCGTGCAACTGTCCGAGCCTGCGGTTCCACAGCGTGTAGCACAGCACCGCGATCAACAGCACCAATACCAGCGGTCTGAACCAGCTGCTGGGAATCTGCGCCGCAACCCGTGCGCCGAGAAAGCCGCTGAGCAAGGCCGCAGCGGCCATCGGCAAGGTCGCGCGCCATTCCACCGGGACGCGCCGCAGATACTGCCAGCTGGCGGATGCCGTGCCCCAGAGGCTGACGAACTTGTTGGTACCGAGCAGGGTGACGGGCGACACCCCGGGCAACAGTACGAACAGTGCCGGGATCTGGATCAGGCCGCCGCCCCCGACCACGGCATCGACAAAGCCCGCCAGGAACGCGAACGCGCACAAGGCCAGCAGGGTCCAGCCCAGGTCCGGAATCAGTGCCGAGAACAGATCCACGTCAGGTCATGGCACGGTCAAGCGGTGGCACAGGAGTCGGATGCGCGCGAGCGCACTGGCGGCGCAGGGTTCTTGAACTACAGCAGTGCGCCAACCTTGGAGGGCAGCGGATAGCGTTTGCCCGACAGCAGCTTGTTCAGCAGCAGGGTCAGCCATTCGCGCGACGACGAAAAATTGCGCAGCACGATGAACAGCTGTTCGCCTTCACGCTGCAGCTCGTAGCGCTCCAGCGTTGCACTGACGGTATCGCGTTCGCCCTTGAGCCGCGCATGCACGGTCAGGCTGCTGGCGGCGGTATCGACCTGACAGTCGATCACTTCGCCGTATTCGCCGAATTTTTCGTTGACGTAAGCGCGCAGGCCGAGCGCGATCGCACCGTCCTTGACCGATTTGGCCATTTTCCCAAGCATGAAACTCTCCTCAATGGTTCATTGCCGGTGATTTTCCCAGAAGCCGGCTGAACCTGTTGTGTATCGGGCCACGGAAGCCGGCGCCCATGCCGACGCCGGCTTCCGCAGCTATCAAGCCAGACCGGATCAGAGCACCTCGGATGCAAACGCGGCCAAGCGTGAACGCTCGCCGCGAGCCAGCGTGACATGCCCGCCGTGCGGCCAACCCTGGAACCGATCGACCACGTAGGTCAGCCCGGAGGTGGTTTCCGACAGGTAGGGGGTATCGATCTGGCCAAGGTTGCCGAGGCAGATCATCTTCGAGCCGGGGCCGACGCGGGTGATCATGGTTTTCATCTGCTTGGCGGTCAGGTTCTGTGCCTCGTCGACGATGATCAGACGATTGAAGAAGGTGCGGCCGCGCATGAAGTTCAGCGAGCGGATCTTGATGCGTTTGGCCAGCAGGTCGTTGGTCGCGGCGCGCTCCCAGTCGCCGGCCTGACTGTGCTGCGTCAGCACTTCGAGATTGTCCATCAGCGCGCCCATCCACGGCGTCATCTTTTCTTCCTCCGTGCCGGGCAGGAAACCGATGTCCTCACCCAGCGGCACGGTGACGCGGGTCATGATGATTTCGCGATAGCGCTGTTCATCCATGGTCTGCGCCAGACAGGCCGCCAGTGTCAGCAGCGTCTTGCCGGTACCGGCGGTGCCGAGCACCGTCACGAAATCGATCTCCGGGTCCAGCAGCAGGTTCAGCGCAAAGTTCTGCTCGCGATTCTTGGCGTGGATGCCCCAGACGCCGGTCTTGCCAGCGCGGTAATCCCGCACCACGCGCAGCTCCGCCATCGAGCCTTCGATGCGGCTGACCATCAGTGCCAGGCCCTGTCCGTCCTCGTCGGGAATGAACAGGAACTGATTGACGTGCCAGCCCTTCACCAGCGGCCCCTTGATGCGGTAGCAGGCGCGGCCGCGAGGATCCTGCCAGCTTTCCATGCGCTCGCCGTGGCTGCTCCAGAAATCGGGCGGCAGCTCCTTGTAGCCGGTGTACAGCAGGTCGAGATCGTCGAGTACGCGGTCGTTGGAATAATCCTCGGTCGGTACGCCGACGATCGAGGCCTTGATCCGCAGATTGATGTCCTTGCTGACCAGGCAGACGCGCCGATCCGGGTATTGCGCCTGCGCTTCCAGCGCAGTGACCAGAATGCTGTTGTCGGGTTTGTTGCCCGGCATCAGTCCGGGCAATGCCATGTCGCTGGGGCGGGTCTGGAAGTACAGCTTGCCGGTGGCGGCGCGCCCGCTCTTGCCGTGGCCATTGCCGTTGAGCGGGCCGCGCGTGCCGGGCAGTGCCAGACCTTTTTCGATCTGCGCGTGGGTCTTGTGCTGCACCAGTTCATCGAGAAAGCGGCTGACCTGGCGCGCGTTGCGGGCAACTTCGCTGGTGCCTTTCTTGGCGTTGTCGAGTTCCTCAAGAACGACCATGGGAATGAACAGGTCGTGTTCTTCGAAACGAAACAGAGCGGACGGGTCGTGGAGGAGGACGTTGGTATCGAGGACGAAAAACTTTCGCTTGGTCATGAGTGCGGACAGATGGCCCCTGGGCGGTGGATGGGATCCACGGCCTGCGTTCGGTAGAGAAGGGGACAGCGGCCGTGCCCTCGGACGAGGGCGAGCAGTGGCGGCGCGCTGTTGCGGTACGTACTAATTTGTCGGTGTGACAGGTTGATGAAGCGACGTCTGCGAAGACCCTGCAGGCGACTTCAATCTAGCCCATGGCGGCTGCCGGCGAAAGGGATATTCAGATCACGGAATTCGCGCTATGGTCATCGATCCTGCGCAAGCAGCGACGGTTCTCCCGGATGCGCCATCCTTCGATTCAGCCCATTGTCTGCCTGCTGTCGGCACTGCTGCTCGGTGCCTGTGCACCGCTTGCGCCGGTGGTGCCCGCGCCGCCGGCCGAGACCGATGCCGAAACCTTGTCCGAGGTCTACCGTGCGCTGACCTCGCCGGGAACGGTGTACCAGCTGCAGCCAGCGTTGTCGCAGGTCCGCATCTATGCGTTCCGCGGTGGCCGCGCGGCGCGCGCCGGACATAACCATGTACTCGATGCGCCGCAGTTCAGCGGCTATGTGCTGGTTCCGGACGGCGCGCCGACGCAGGCCCGTTTCGACCTGCAGTTCCGGCTCGACCAGTTGCGCATCGATGATCCGGCCCAGCGTGCCGAGACCGGGGGCAGTTTTGCCGGGGCGCGTTCGCCATCCGATATCGAGGGCACGCGGCGCAACATGCTTGGCCCGCGTGGCCTGGATGCGGAGCGGTTTCCGTGGGTGAGCGTGCGTTCGCTGGCGATCAGCGGCGACTGGCCGATGCTGGTGGCGGAGGTGGACGTGACACTGCACGGCGTCAGCCGGCAGCAAACCACGCTATTGACGGTGCAGCACACGCCGCAGCGACTGACCGTGGGTGGATCGATCGTGGTGAAGCAGAGCGACTTCGGTGTCGAACCCTATTCGCTGCTGGGCGGACTGCTGGCGGTGCAGGATGCGGTGGCGATCCGTTTCGAACTGGTCGGCGAGCCCGCGCGTTTCGACTGAAGGGGCTGTTACAGCGCGAGCACCGCGGCAAGCACCGCTTCGGCGTGGCCCTTCACCTTCACGCTGCGCCACTCCTGACGCAGGATGCCCTTGGCGTCGAACAGGAAGGTGCTGCGATCGACCCCCAGGTACTTGCGACCGTACAGCATCTTTTCGCGGATCACGTCGAAGGCCTGGCAGGCCAGCTCTTCCTTGTCCGACAGCAGCGCGAACGGAAAGCCGTACTTGGCGCAGAAATTGTCGTGCGATTTCACGCTGTCGCGCGAGATGCCGAGGATTTCGGCACCGGCCTGGCGGAATTTCGGATACAGCGCGGTGAAATCCTGGCCTTCCAGGGTGCAGCCCGGCGTGCTGTCCTTGGGGTAGAAATACACCACCAGCGGCTGGCCCTTGTAGGCCTTGAGGCGGATGTCCTTGCCGCCGGAGGCGGGCAGGGTGAGGTCCGGAAGCTTGTCGCCCACTTCGAAGGCCATGGTGTTTCCCCGCTCAGGTCTTGATCGGATCGAGCATGCCGTCGGCGTTGAGGTCGTCGCAGAGGTCCATGAACGACTCGCGCAGCGCCTGCGGATGCTGGTTGACCGGCACATGCAGCACCATCTGCACGTTGACCATGTCGGCACCGGTGTAGGTCGACTGGTATTTCTGGGTCGAGATCTCGACCACCTCGACATCCTGGTGCTGGAAGAACTCCAGGATGTTGACCAGCAGGTTGGCATCCTGCGGCGCGATCACCTCGGCCGCGTAGGGGCGGAACTCCGGGCTGGTCGGGCGCGGGTCGCAGCGCTCGAAGCGGACCTGCAGGTCCAGCTTCTCGGCGATGCCCGGCAAAGCCGTTTCCAGACGTCCGAGGGTGCTCCAGTTGCCCGAAACCAGCAGGTTGGCCATCAGGCGATCGCCGATCGGGGCAATGCGGCAATCATCCACTTCGCCACCGCGTTCGCGGATGGCCTTGAAAAGCTCCAGCGGCACATTGCCTTTCGGCTTGCCAATGACGGAGATGGTCAACAGGTTATCGTTTGAGGTCATGGCCCTTTAGCCGGGACACCGGCGCCAGTGAAGTCGGCAAGTTTAGAGCCATTGGCCGGGGAAGTAACCTTGCGTACGCGGGCAGGCCGCGGGGAGGTCTTTTTTCGTTCGCTGGCCCGCCGGCCAGCCGTTATACTTGCCGCCCCCAATTTCGCCTGACACCCATCGCATGATCAAGGGCAGCATCGTCGCCATCGTCACGCCCATGTTCCCTGACGGCGCCGTCGACTGGGACAGCCTGTCGGCGCTGGTCGAATGGCACATCGCCGAAGGCACCGACGGCATCGTGGCGGTCGGCACCACCGGGGAATCGGCGACGCTGGACGTCGACGAACACATCGAAGTGATCCGCCGCGTGGTCAAGCTGGCGAAGAAGCGGGTGCCGGTCATCGCCGGCACCGGCGCCAACTCGACGACCGAAGCGATCGAACTGACCCAGGCGGCCAAGGAAGCGGGCGCCGATGCCGCGCTGCTGGTCACGCCGTACTACAACAAGCCGCCGCAGGAAGGCCTGTATCGCCACTACAAGGCGATCGCCGAAGCGGTGGACCTGCCGATCATCCTGTACAACGTACCCGGCCGTACCGGCTGCGACATGCTGCCGGCCACGGTGGCGCGCCTGGCCAAGATCAAGAACATCATCGGCCTCAAGGAGGCCAAGGGTGAACTGAGCCGGATCGAAGATCTGCTCAAGCTGGAACTGCCGCGCGATTTCGCCGTCTACTCCGGGGATGATGCAAGCGCCTGCGAATCGATCCTGATGGGCTGCCACGGCGACATTTCCGTGACCGCCAACGTCGCACCGCGCAAAATGCACGAGATGTGCGCCGCCGCACTGGCCGGTGATCGCGCCAAGGCCGAGCGCATCGATGCCGATCTGCAACCGCTGCACCAGCACCTGTTCTGCGAACCGAATCCGATCCCGGTGAAGTGGGCGCTGAACCAGATGAACAAGATTCCTGCCGGCCTGCGCTTGCCGCTGGTTGCGCTGGAACCCGTCAGTTACGACATCGTGCGTGCCTCGTTGCGCACCGCCGGAGCCATCTAAGATGAAGTTGCGACTGCTAGCGTCCGCTGTTGCTGTCCTGATGTTGTCCGGCTGCGCATCGAACCGTTATTGCAGTGGCGACGTCAGCTACCAGCAGGCGCAGACCCTGCCGCCGCCGGCAGCCGTCGAAGGCCTGAAGATGCCGGATTCACCTTCGGCGCTGCGCATTCCCCCGGCACCGGCGAAGAACGTTCCGTTCTCGACCGACGTGGCCGATGCCGGCAAGCCCGGCAAGACCCGTGCCGAATGCCTGGACATGCCGGCACGGATGGCGCCGCGCCCGGCACCGGCCGAAGAAAAACCAGCAGCAGCGTCCGCCAAATCCTGAAGCTTCCGGCTATAATCCGCGCCCCGTGGCTCGCCACGGACCGTAGTCTCCGGAGAGGTGTCCGAGCGGTTTAAGGAGCACGCCTGGAAAGCGTGTATACGGTTTACCCCGTATCGAGGGTTCGAATCCCTCTCTCTCCGCCAATTAGGCGTTTCATGAAGTCTCATGAAGTACCAAAACCCCTGAGAAATCAGGGGTTTTTTTGTTTCCGTTGTCTCATGAAGTCCCACGACGTGCCTTGACAGACCACCACAATAGGGGTCTACATAGGGGTCTGGAGGCCCTGTAAGGGTCTAGACCCTCAAGTTTCGAGGCTACGGCATGCGGATCACAAAACCCCTGACAGACGCGGACTGTCGGAATCTCAGGCCGAAGGCGGACGCGAAGTCGCCTGCTCGCATCTATGACGGTGGCGGCTTGTATTTGGAGGCGTTGCCTAATGGCCGCAAGCTGTGGCGGCTGAAGTACAAGGCCGGCGGCCGCGAGACTCGTGCGACGTTCGGCGAATATCCATCGATTGGATTGGCCGCTGCCCGGCGCAAGCGTGACGAGGCAAAGGGGTTGCTGGCGGACGGACTGGACATCAACCAGCAAGTGGCCCGCAAGCGTGCAGCGGAGGCGGGCGGGGCGGCACTGGGTTCGTTCGGTGCCATAGCCGAGCAGTGGTATGCCGCCGAGATCGAAGGCAAGTCCGAGACCTACAAAGCCAGCGTACGACGCACCCTGGATCGCGACATTCTTCCGTACACCGGCAACCGTCCCCTGGCAGACATCACGCCGCGCGAACTACTGGCCGTGTTCCGGCGCATCAAAGACCGCGGTGCGGAAGAGACAGCGCGCCGGGCGCGAGTGAATGTTGGCCAGGTCTACCGCTATGCGATTCGGCACGACCTTGCAGAGAACGACCCTACATTGGCGCTGCGTGGGGAGAAGCGGCAGACGCCCACGCGTCACTTCGCTGCGATGACCGAGCCGGCGGAAGTTGGGCGGCTGATGCAGTCCATCTACGTGTACAAGGGCACGCCTGAAGTGCGGGCGATGCTCAAGCTGTCGGCGTTGTTGTTCCAGCGCCCCGGCGAGATCCGGCGCATGCAATGGCTGGAACTGGATCTGGAAGGCGCGCAGTGGCGCTATGTCGTGAGCAAGACCAACACGCCGCACATCGTTCCATTGGCAACGCAGGCCGTCGAGATTTTGCGCGATCTGCAGCCCCTCACGGATCACGGCATGAGCCTGAGGCCCGACGCGCCGCGCTACGTGTTCCCGTCGCCCCGCTCGCGTCTACGGCCGGCCTCCGAGAACGCAGTGCGCCAGGCGCTGCGCAACATGGGTTTTACAAACGATGAGATGACGGCGCACGGCTTTCGAGCGACAGCGCGCACGCTGCTGGCGGAACTGGGTTGGAAGCCGGAAGCGATCGAGCGACAGCTGGCGCACAAGGTTGCCGGCCCCCTGGGGGCTGCCTATGACCGCGCGGCGTATCTGGCCGAGCGCAAGCAGATGATGCAGGCGTGGGCGGATCACTTGGATGCCCTGCGTTTGCGCAAGAACGTAGTGCCGTTGCGCGCTGCAGGTTAATGATGCACCGCGAAGCTCGGCGGCGGATTTCAGCCGGGCATTGAGGCGGGCCGGTGGCGTGCTGGAACCACGTCGCCGGCCCTGACTCGCAACATGGAGTGATGCCATGCAGCAAGCTAGGAAAAGTATCTCACCTATCAGGTCTGAGAATTTCGCGACTTTCGAGATTTCCAGCGTGAAGTACCACGCAGACCCTGCAGCGACCCCGGATCAACTTATTTTCGACGCGCAGTTGATGCTTGAAGCTGCCGCTGCGACGGTCGATACGTTAGCGTGCGGTCTTCGAGACGAGGGCGGCGATATCGCTTCGAATCCGAGAATCTGCTCTGACATGCTGTATGGAGTGCTTCACCAGCTGGCGATGGCCAAAGGTATGTCGGCAGAGGCAAGTAATCGGATGCGATCGATCGGGAAAGACCCTTCGCAAGCGCATCAGGGTAAAGGTGCTAGGGAGGGGCGGTCATGAATCAGATCATTGTTGCGATCGACTCTGATGGTTCGCCTACCCCTCCTTCCTTGGACTCTGTGACGAACGCGCTGGACGAAAGGTTTGCACACCTGGAAGCGATGTCAGTCATCGTGACCGGCCAAGCGCACGAGGAGTTCTGCAATTGGTCTGATGAGATTCAGGGTGATTACCTTTGGGCGATTTATGAACGAGTCAAGGAGTTGCGCGCGCTCTGGGGTTATCAGCAAAAATTGCTGGCTACCCACCAACAGAACGTAGCCTGATAACGACACCCCGCCAGCAATGGCGGGGCTTTTACTTAGTCGGAGAGAACGATGTCGGGCTGTCGTTGGATGGACGCATGAGGATACGCATGAACCTTCGGGTGCCGTTGTGACGTCGAGCTGGAATGTCCGGATGGTGCATGCGTTGAGGTGCTCGCTCGACAGTGCAAAAAAACGCGATTCCGTCATCAAGGTCGTGCGTGAATGGTGGGATCTTCCAGAAAATAAGGGGGCCCGCGAGCGCACGGAAACTGCAGAGGTGTCAGCTGTAAACACTCTTGCGTTTGCTGCAAGCTTTGACGACATGCGCTCCCATGTCGTCGAGCGCGCGACCTCCAGTTCGACCGCATGGGATGGGTTGAGGCAGTGGGCGCATGCCGAAGTTGCGGCAGGTCGCCAGCCCCCGTTGGATGTGCTTGCGGTGCTGCTACGACAAAAGGGACGACCCGCCCCGCGCGGGCGAAGGAAGGGGCAGGCCCCGTGGAAGCACAACACGGACCAGCAGCTTGCCTTTGTGGTTGCAGCGCTGGTGGGTTTGACCAGCTATAAAACGCTGGACGCCGGAAAGGCTACGGAGTTGTCCGAGGACAGCCCGTTTTGCGTAATCCACAAGGCAACTGGACAGCCTGCGGGAGCGGCACGTAAGGCCTGGCAAGCCAATTTCGCCCACAAAAAAAGCGGGCGCAAGAAATAGCGGATTTTCCCGGCCCCCTGAGGCGGCTTTCAACGATTGTAATGCTGACTCCATTTCATGGAGTACAGCGTCATGCCGAAGCGACCCGCGCCAAGGAAAATCCCCGCTTCCGTTGAGGCCTTCGACACGCTGCCCGACAGCGCATTCGTTCGGCAACCCACTGTAGAGGCTCTGTTCAGTATCGCCCCAACGACCGTTTGGCGGTGGGCTAACACAGGGTTACTCCCGAAACCCCACAAGCACGGCCCCCGAGTCACTGCCTGGAACGTTGGCGAACTGCGCGCGGCCATGCAGCGCAAAGCTGCCTGAGGGGTTTCCCATGGAACCCAACACCATCACCCCCGATGGGACACTGCGTCTCTTTCTCCACGGCAGCATCCTACTTTTCGGCTTCGTGGCCGATGGTGAGGCCACTGTCTCGCTGAAGTTCCATCCGTGGCCCTATCTGCCGCTCGGTGACTTTGAGGAAAAGCGCCGCGTCCTGAGCGTGGCATCCGCACCGCTGAGCGAATGCTCGATTCGACGCATTGATGATTCGCCGCATCCATCGCTGTGGGTCTCCGCTACAGGGCATCTGCTGCCGCGGATCGTCCACGTCGACCTGGCCGAAGCGTGGCTCGCGCGCATGCGAGGAGGGCTGCAATGACTTCCCTCACAAAGCACAACGCCCGGCGGCAACCGGGCGAAGTGGGCAAAGCAGACATCAGGCCAGCAGCAGCAGTATCGTTTCCCGAGGTTTCAACGGTCAAGGCCCGCGTGCTGGCCGATCTGCTCGAAGGCAGAGGCATCACCCATCTGGATACTTGGCGCGAGCATGGTTCGTCACGGCTCGCCCACCACGTCTATGTCCTGCGCAGGCTGGGGTGGACTATCCAGACCGACGACATCACGGTCAGCACCAGCGATGCCAACCGTGAAGCCACCATCGCGCGATACAGGCTACCGCTCGAGTTGATCAAACAGGCTGGCACCCAAGCGCGAGACTTCGTCAACAGCGTCAGGGGCTCGCTGTGAATGGCCACCGACCAAAGGGCGCGCCTGAAAGGCAGGCGGGAGACCGGCACGTTCGCGCTGGTTCCGGGCAGCGTGATCGATTCCAAGGCCTACGCCTCGCTATCGTGGTCCGCACGCGCGTTGCTACTCGAGCTTGCGGCTCAGTTCCGTGGCAACGACGACAGGCGACACATTGGCAACAACGGCGATCTGTCCGCTGCTTACGGCAGCCACGTCCAGCGTGGGTGGAGCCGATCAACGCTGCAGGCTGCCACGGTGGATCTAGAACAGGCTGGATTCATCGTCAGAACCCGTCAGGGCGGGAGGAACGCCTGCAACCTTTACGCGCTGACCTGGCGCCCGATCGATGCCTGCAATGGAAAGCTGGATGCACACATCCGAGTCGGCGGACCGCCCCTAAAGCTCTGGGAAACGCCAGTTTGCCTAGCCCGGAAATCGGGCTAGGTACGCACGAACTAGCCCGATTTCCGGGCTACCTCA
>JBEBWZ010000055.1:0-21771 GCA_040391865.1 Solimonas flava | reverse complement strand
GTGCTGGCGTGGCTGCAGCGCTGGATGGGTCGCTTGCACCCGCTGGGTGGGGGGCCGGCTCCGACGGTGGGGCGCCCAGCGGCCGGAGCGGGAGCGCCACAACAAGACCTAGGCGATCAGGCTCACGCGTGCGGTTTCGAATTCCTGCTCGCCGCCACCGATCTGCTGCAGGCTGACACCTTCAGGCAGTGCCAGTTTCGCAAATGCCGGCACCGGCGCCGCAACCTTCAGCGTCTCAACCGCACCGACGCGGCTGAGCAAACGCGCAATGCAGACCACGTCGACATAGTCCGCCGGTCCGTCATGGCGGCGAGCCAGATCGCCGCTGGCGGCAGGCACCTCGGCAAGCGCTGCGGGAAAACCCCAGGCCTGCAAGACCAGGCGTCCGACCTGCGGTGCCAATGCGCTCAGCACCTGCTCCAACGCCGCGACGGACTCCAGCAATTCCGGTTGTGCTTCGGCAAGGCGCACGATCGGCAGCACCCCGACTTCGTTCAGCAGACCGGCCAGCATCGCCCGCTCCGGATCGAGGCGCGTGCAGTGCGTGGCCAGCATCCTGGCGCGTGCCGCGATATCGACGCTGCGCTGCCAGTGCAGTTTCAGCCGTGCGCGCACAGCCGGTTCGCGACTGTCGAACAACTGCTCCACGGCCAGACCGCTGACCAGCCAGCGGGTGCAGTCGAAGCCCAGGCGCGTGACCGCCAGCGGCAGGCTGTCGACTGCCTGCAAGCCGCGCTGCGCGGCACTGTTGGCAACGCGCAGCACGCGCACCGAAATCGCCGGGTCCTTGCCGATTTCCGCTGCCAGCTGCGCACTGCTGATGTCGTCCATCTCCACCAGCTCGCGCACCCGCACCGCCACTTCCGGCAAGGTCGGCAGCGTCAGCCGGTCGTGGCTGAGTGCATCGAGAACGGCACGGTGAAAGCGGTCTGCGGCAGCCATGCCCACTCCAGATTCAGGGATGCTCCGATGCTGCGTGAAGCGGGCCCGCAGCAGTCGCGGCAACGGACAGACGCGTACGTCCATCTCCCGAACGGCCCGCCTCGCCGGCGCCACGAAAAAGCCCGCCATGAACCGGCGGGCTTCTTGCATCGACTCGGGTCGGGCCCGATTGCAGGGCAATACCGGAATCAGGCGACCAGCGCCTGCTGTGCCCGTTCGCGTTCGTGTGACGCATCGAGCAGCACGCGGCCGAAGCGTTCGCGCCCGAAGAGCGGTGTATAGCGGCCACCGGACCAGGCCAGCTTGCCGCCCACCATGACCTCGGTCACCACGCCCTGCGGACGGTTGACCAGCTGATGGTGCTCGAACACTTCGCGATAGTGGTACTCGACGCTGCGGTCCGGATCGAAACGCCGCAGCGCGTCCGGATCGATCACCACGAGATCGGCCTGCGCACCCAGCTGCAGCACGCCGCAGTCGATCCCGAAGAATTCGGCCGGCTCCTGGGTCAGACGATGCACGGCCCTGGCCACCTGCGCCACGCCATCCTGCTGCGCGATCTTGAGCATCCGCAGATTGCCGTCGTAGAACGCCATGTTGGTCAGATGCGCGCCGCTGTCGTTGAAACCCGGCAGCAGCAGCGGATTGAACAGCAACGCCCTGGTCATCTCCGGATTGCGGTTGGCGGTGACCGTCCACCAGCGCAGGTCGGTGTCGTAGCGGCGCAGCAGATGGATCAGGAAATCGCAGTCGTCGGCAATCGGATTGGCGAAGCTGGCAAACGCTTCGCGCTCCAGTTCGTCGCGTGCGCCCTCGCCGCTGCGCTGCCAGCGCTGCAGCCGCTGATGGATGTCGGCCAGAGTCTCGCCGCTCCACGCCGGCACTGGACATTGCTCGATGGTCATGTCGGCAAGATTGCGCGTCAGCACGTTGTCGTCCTGACCCAGCCAGTTCTTCAGGCGCGCCAGATCGAAGCCGCGGCGCCCCCGGAACCACATCGCGCGGAAGGCCTGCTGCCACTGCGACGAGGCCATGATCTGCGCACGCCCGGCGCGATCCTCGAGATCGCGCTCGTTGAGCTGCCGCAGCACCGGAATTTCCTCGGCGATCGGGGTAATGACGCCATCGCTCCAGATCTTGAACGGTGCCGCCAGCGCCTGCAGGCGGAATCGTCCGCGCAGGAATTGCGAATTCAGCAGCCGCGACAACAGCAGGCCCAGACGCACGATCGACTTGTTGGTGGTGATATCGATCGCCGCAACCGCGGTGACCTTCAGCGCCCGGCCATACAGCCGGCCCGAGGTCAGCAGGAAGTTGCGGAACACCGCCAGCTTGTCGTCCTTCGGCGGCGTCGCCTGCCAGACCCGATCCCAACGGCGCAGGATCGAAGTCAGCCGCTTCAGCTCATGGAACGGCGCGAACTGCGTCGGGATCTGCTTGTGGGTATTCGGCGCATTGGCCAGAAAATGGAACGGCAGCGCATCGGTGGAAAAGCCGACGTAGCCTTCCTGCATGCCCTTCTCGACCAGCGCCTCCATCTGCGCCAGTTCGGCGGCGGTCGGCTCACGGCTGACCGAGTCCTTGAGCCCCATCACTTCGATGCGCAGCATCGAGTGCGGAATCATCGGCACGATATTCGGCCCCAGCGGCAGTTGCTGCAGGTGTTCGAGATAGGCCCGGGAATCGCTCCAGTAGACCTTGTCCGCGACCTTGCGCAGGACCGGCTTCGGCACGTTCTCGACGCGGGCGAAGCAATCGACGATCGGGTCCTCGCCGTTGCGGCGCTGCGCGCCATAGGCCAGACCCAGACTGCAGTTGGCGACCACCACCGTGGTGGTGCCGTGACGCACCGCTTCCGGCAACTGCGGCTCGATCTCCACTTCCAGATCGAAATGTGTGTGGATGTCGAGCAGGCCGGGCATCAGCCAGCGCCCGCGCACATCCACCACCTGCTGCGCGTCGGTCACTTCCAATCCGGGGGCCATCGCCACGATACGACCGGCGCGGACGGCAAGATCCTGAGGCACCGGAATGGCGCCGCGGCCATCGAAGACCAAAGCATTCTTGAACAGGCAATCCCACGGTTTCGCGCTGCCGTCCATGGTCCTACTCCCGGTAAAAATCCAGTGATGGGACCTTGATGGTACGCAGTGGGTTCGCAGGGCTTAAATGGGAAATTTGGCTCTGAGCCATTTCGCGCAAAGGTAAAAAACACTCATAGCGCGACCACGGCGACCACGCCCGCCAGAGCCAGTGCCATCCCGCCCCACTGTCTTGCACCGACACGTTCGCGCAATACCAGCACCGCCAGCAACAGAATGAACACGGCTGCCAGCTCATTGAGCACTGCGGCGATCGAGGCTTGCGTGTATTTGTAGCCGGCCAGCCACAGCATCATCGAGACATAGGAGCCGGTCACGCCAGCGACGATGATCAACGGCCAGTGGCGCACGGCGCGATAGGCGCTCCGCAACTCCGGCCCCTGGCGCCGCACCACCGTGAGCAGCACCATGCCGAGCCAGCCGCCGGCGATGCGCAACGTCAGCACCCACAGAAAGCTGTGCTGCTCCAGCATCGGTTTGGCGATCACCACACCCAGCGCCATCAGCAGCACCGAGAGCACGCCCCAGATCAGGCCCCGGCGCAACAGCTGCGGATCGACCTGTTCCTGACTGCGGCTGTAGGTCACCAGCAGGATGCCGATCAGCACCAGCGCCACGCCGGCAAACTGCAGCAGCCGCAGATGCTCGCCGAGGAAGGCCAGCGACAGCACGATCACAAATGGCGAATACAGCGTCTGCGCCACAGCGATACGGCCGGCACCGATGGCATTCAGGGCCCGCAGATAAAGCATGTCGCCGGCGGCAATGCCGAGCAGACCCGACAGCAGGATCAGCCCGAGGTGTGTCGCCGGGATCTGCGGCCACTGCGCGCCCTCGACCAGCAGCACGGTCACCAGAAACAGCGGCAGTACGATGCTGTTCTTGGCCAGGTTCAGGGCAAAGGGCGCGAGACTCTCGCCGGCCTTCTTGAACAGGATGACCGCGATCGCCCAGCTCAGCGCACAGGCCAGCGAAAAGAATTCACCGAGACCGAAGGACATGAATCATTCCAGCCAAAGAAGCGCTGGCGTTCAGCGCGGCCACTTGCGGCAGAAATCGCGCAAATCCACGGGGCAACAGCGAGAGCGCGGCAGCGACCGGCATTGGCCGGCCGCTGCCGAAACCGACTTCAGATATGGCTCAGCCACTGCGGATAGTGATCGCTCTTGCCCTGGACCAGATCCAGGTAAGCGGCCTGCAGCTTGGTCGTGATCGGCCCGCGGCGACCTTCGCCCACCGGGCGATTGTCGACCTCGCGGATCGGCGTCACTTCTGCGGCGGTGCCGGTGAAGAACGCTTCGTCGCAGATGTACATCTCGTCACGGGTGATGCGGCGCTCGACCACCTTGTAGCCGAAATCCTGCGCCAGCTGCATCACCGTGCGGCGGGTGATGCCGTCGAGCGCGCTGGTCACGTCCGGGGTGCTGATCACGCCGTCGGTGATCACGAAAATGTTCTCGGCGCTGCCTTCGGCGACATAGCCTTCCGGATCAAGCATCAGCGCTTCGTCGTAGCCGTCGCGCAGCACTTCGTTCAGCGCCATCGACGAATTCAGATAGTTGGCATTGGCCTTGGCCCGGCACAGCGACGAATTGACGTAGTGCCGCGCAAACGAGCTGGTCTTGATCCGGATGCCGCGTTCCATGTTGTCGGCACCGAGATAGGAACCCCAGTTCCAGGCGGCGACGATCACATGCGTATTGAGGCCGGAGGCACGCAGGCCCATCCCCTCGGAGCCGTAGAACACCATCGGGCGCAGATACGCCGCTTCCAGATTGTTGGCGCGCAGCACGTCCTTCTGCGCCGCGTTCAGTTGCTCCTGCGTCCACGGCATCTTCATGCCGAGAATCTTCGCGGAGTTGAACAGACGCTTGGTGTGCTCCTCCAGGCGGAAGATCGCAGTGCCGGTCGGAGTCTTGTAGGCGCGCACACCTTCGAAGCAGCCGACACCGTAGTGCAGCGTATAGGTCAGTACGTGAGTCGTGCACTCGCGCCAGGGCTTGAGTTCACCATCGAACCAGATAAAGCCGTCGCGATCGGAAAACGAGGTCATAACCAGAAAAGTCCTTGCAGGGAATGCCGGGTAGCGGAGCCGAGCCGCCGGGGAACCGCCGCAATTCTACTCAAGCGCGCCCCGGCGTGCGCAGCTTTACCCTCCGGCGGGCCGCGCAAACCGTACGGATGGCCGTCTCGCCGAAGCCGGCGCGCTATCATTCCGGCAGTCATCGCCCTCATGCCACAGGCCCTTCACGCTTGAAGCTTTCAGCCCGCGCCGGAACCGCCGCCCCATGACCCCCAGCTACCGGCAAGCCGCCCAGGATTTCATGGTGTACGACGCCACGCTGGCCGACGACATCGAGCCCGCGTTCTTCGAACCCGAGTACTGGCAGCGGCAAGGCGCGATCACCGACACCCGCCGCGGTCGCGGTGAGGTACATCTGCTGCAACGTGGCGACGCACAGTGGGTCTTGCGTCATTACCGCCGCGGCGGTCTGATCGGCAAACTGGTTTACGACCGTTATCTGTGGCTGGGCCTGCAAAAGACCCGCCCCTGGCGTGAATGGCACCTGCTGGCCGAGCTGCACCTGCGCGGCTTTCCGGTTCCGCGCCCGGTCGCGGCGCGTGTCCATCGTGGCCTGCTGAGCTATCGCGCCGACCTGATGACCGAGCTGATCCCGGACATCGAACCCCTGGCCGAGCGGCTGCAGCAAACCCCGCTGCCCGCCAGTGCCTGGCTGGCCATGGGCCGCACCATCGCCCGCTTCCATCGTGCCGGCATCCACCACTCCGATCTCAATGCGCGCAACATCCTGTGGCGCGCACCGCAGACCTTCTTCCTGCTGGATTTCGATGCCGCACAGCACACCGATGACCCGAAACTGCTGGCCAGCGGGATCCAGCGCTTCCGCCGCTCGCTGGACAAGTTCATGCGGCAGTCGTCGCAGTTCCATTTCAGCGAAGACGACTGGCAGGCACTGCTCGCCGGCTACGACGATCCAACCGGCTGACGGACCGCCATGCGCCTGATCTACAGCGCACTGATCTGGCTGGCCGCACTCCCGGCAGCCTGGTGGCTGACGCGCCGCGCACGCACATTCGATGACGCTGCCGGGCGCTGGCGCGAGCGCTTCGGCCATGGCACGCCCCCTGCTGCGCCCATCGCGGTCTGGGTGCACGCGGTTTCGGTTGGCGAAGTGCGGGCTGCCGTCCCGCTGATCAATGCCTTGCTGCAGCAGCATGGCGACGGCCGCGTTGCGGTCACCTGCATGACCGCCAGCGGCTCGGCGCAGGTACGACAGCTCTGGGGGACACGCGTCCATCACCGTTACCTGCCGTTCGATCTGCCATTTGCCGTCCGGCGCTTCCTCGATCGGCTGCAGCCGCACAGCGTCATCATCATCGAAACCGAACTCTGGCCCAACCTCTACCGGGCACTGCGGCTGCGCCATATCCCTCTGGTGATTGCCAACGCCCGGCTCAGTGAGCGCTCCATGCGCGGTTATCGCCGATTTTCTGGCCTGGTACGCGACACATTGGCCGCCTGCCACTGCGTGGCGGCTCAGTCCGAAATGGATGCCCAGCGCTTCCGCCAGCTAGGCGCCGCCAACGTGCAGGTCATGGGCAACATCAAGTTCGATGTCCAGGTACCCCCAGTGCAAGTTGCGGCGGGGGAATCCCTGCGCGCAACGCTGGGCCGGCAACGCCCGGTCTGGGCGGCCGTCAGCACCCACAAGGGCGAAGAGGAAGCGGCACTGGCGGCACACCAGCAGTTGCTCACGCAGCATCCCGATGCCGTGTTGATTCTGGTCCCCCGCCATCCTCAGCGTTTCACCGATCTCTGGCAGCAGCTCCAGCAGTCGCCACTGCGCTGCCACCGCCGGCAGCAGCATGATTACGGCCCGGAGACGCAAGTACTGCTGGGCGACAGCATGGGTGAAATGTTCGCGTATCTAGCCGCTGCCGACCTGGCTTTCGTGGGAGGCAGCCTGGTCCCGATCGGCGGCCACAACATCCTCGAGCCTGCAGCCATCGGCCTGCCGGTATTGTTCGGTCCACACATGCAGAATTTTCTCGCTGCGCGCGAGTTGCTGCTCGAAGCCCGGGCGGCCATACAGATCGATCGTGCCGACCTGCTGCATCACCCCCTGCAGCAGCTCATCGAAGACCGCTCCTACCGCCACGCCATGGGACAACGCGCCCAGGCAACGATCACCGTCAATCGTGGCGCCCTGAGCCGGCTTCTGCAGATGCTGCCGGCGACGGCTCGGAATTCCGCACCGCCAGTGGCGGCCGGGTAATCGGCAGGTCCGGCTCCGCAGCGGAGAGGTGTCCTCCCGCAAGGCTGTCGTTACGGTAGAAACGCCAGCGCAGATATCCCTCCAGCTTGCGCCGCTCGCCGCCTCTCAGCTTGACCAGGGCCGGGGCCCTTCGTGGCTGCTTCAGCAACAGCAGCCGCACGTAGAACCATCCGCGCTTCCAGCCCGAGCGCTGCTGATAGAAGTAGGCGGAATCCTCGGCTCGCGTCAGCGAGATCCGGTAACGGCCCTGATCATGCAACACCACCTGGCCCGTCACATGGATGATCAGATAAGCCGGGTCCGTCAGTTTCTGCACGATCTTGTCGAGCACCCGCCGCGAAGCCAACTCATCCAGATAGGCCTGATCGCCCAGCGCCATGGCCCTGTCCGTCAGCTCCCGATACCAGTTCCTGACGAATCGACTGCCGATCGGTGCGGCCATGCACCAGCTATCGATGATCGGACAGTCCGCACGCGATGTGGCCCGTTCCAGGTAGAAGCCGACGTACTCGGAGCCATCGCGAGCCTGTGTTTCGATCAACCAGTCAATGGGCCCGGTCAGGAAAATGCTGGCGTCCAGCCAGATGCCGCCATAGCGATACAACAGATAGAGACGCAACCAGTCAGACTGCCGCGCCGGCCAGGTATGCGCAAAGGCCGCGGGCACCTCCTTCATGTCGACAAACTGCGACAGGTTCTGTTCCGTCACCAGATTGACCACATATCCGGGATTGTGCGCCTGCCAACTTGTCAGGCAGCGGCGCACCACCAGCGGCGGCTCTCCTGAGTGCCAGTAGGTCCACAGAATGCGTGGAACCCCTTTTTCAGCCACCCCGGCGGTATCGGCATCACCGAATACCTCAAAGCGAGGCGTGCTCTCGACAGACTCGGCGCGGTGCCACCACCACCAGTTCAAGCCCAGCACTAGCAGGCACAGCAGGATAATCTCAGCCATTCTTGAGCCGCATCATGAAAATGTTCGTTTTTCGCCTCCCGCGGCCGGGCCACGGGAGAGGGCCGCATAGCATAGAGGCCGATCGGCAACTGCCGCCAGCCCACGGCCGCTGCGGGAACAAATAGCCATTGCACCGGTCTTGTCACCATACAGCCCAATACACAACAATTGCTGTCCCCCCAATCGGATGACGATGAGCAACCTCCTTGGCGTTGGTGAAGCGACAGCGCATCCACAACCGTGGGTGGCCGTCGTGCACGCTGACGACACGACTTCATCTGCCGATGCCGGTGATGCGGCCCAGGAGCGGCCCTGGCTCAGCATCCTGATCCCGGTCTATAACGTCGAAGCCTATCTGCAGGAGTGTGTCGACTCCATCGTCGGGCAAGCGGATACCGGCGTCGAAATCATCCTTCTCGATGACGCGTCGACAGATCGCTCCGGGGAAGTGATGTCCACGCTTTATCACCGGTGGCGCGGTCGCTTCTCCTGCCTGCGCCACCTGAGCAACAAGGGATTGAGCGGAGCAAGAAATAGCCTGCTTGGCGCCGCGACCGGCGAATTCGTATGGTTCGTCGACTCTGATGACAAGATGGTCGATGGCGCCATAGCACAGCTCCGGGAGATCATCGATCGCGAAAATCCCGATCTCGTCATGTGCGACTTCAGCGTCCTACGCATACCGCCACGGCGGAAAGATCAGATCCGCGGGCAGCGTCGATGCACCTTTGCGGGAAAAACCCAGAAAAAAGTGGCGGCCGATTCACAACTGCTGGCCGGCCTCTACAGGGCGGGTCGATTGCATATCTGGTCGAAAATCAGCCGGCGCAGTCTCTGGGGCGAGGAACTCCGTTTTCCGGAAGGCAAGTTCTACGAAGACATCGTTGTCCTGCCAAGCTTGCTCATGAAGGTGCAAAGCTACTATTACGCAGGCCAGGCCTGGATGGAGTACCGAGAACGTGAAGGGAGCATCCTCTCGTCCCTGTCAGCAAGGAAGTTGAAGGATCTGTCAGAAGCGATGCTCGATTTCCCGGAAAAACTTCAGAAATCCTCGATTGCATATAACGAGGAAGCGCTGTTCTACATCAGTCATTACTGCGCCCGGAACTTCATCGCCACCTTGAATCATCTGCTTCAGGAAGCCCCTCCTTCCGAGCAGAAGCAGCTATACCTCTTCAGGGAGAATTTCCTTCGATCCTCTCCGCTTCCCCTCGGCGCGCTGCGGAGCAGTTACCTCAAGCGCGGCTGGTTCTGGCGCTGGGCTCGCCTGTCTCGCTTGCTGCGCCTCTCAGCTCCCCAAGGCACCTAGCTCGAAGCGACGTCACTCGTCCGATGGTCGGCCCACGAATGCCCTTGCGTCACCTCGGGCAACTCGGAAGGCGCCCAAGCTCCGGCTTTCGATTCAGGGCTGTGCAGCTTCCTTCAAGATAACCTGTCGCAGATCGCTGACAAAGCGCTCAACATTATGGCGATCCCGAACGTAGTCTATTGCCTGCCTTCCCAGGATCTTCCTCTTGCCATCATCTGCCATCAAATCTCTTATCGCCTGCACAAACAGATCGACCTTGTCGAATCCGTCGCCCAGAACATCGCCCACATGGGTTCCGAACGTCTCGGTCAACGCCTCCGGATTGCGATTGCTGACCAACAGCGTTCCGAAAGATAGCGCCTCAAGAAAGGAAACCGGCAGCGCCTCGTGAATGGAGGTGTTCACCAGAATCTTGGCGTCTTTAAGATATTGGTCCTTTTCAGCGCCATCGACGTGGCCCACGAAATGCAGATTCTCTACGCCGTAATAATCCCTCATGATCTCCGTATTTTTTTCACTCTCCCTGAAGCCTCCCCCTAGAACATAGAATTGGTATTCGGGCGTTCTTTTCGCTATTTCACAGAATAGCCACCCGCGCTTGACCGATTCGATCCTGCCCAGAAAAATGATCGCGTCTTTCTTGGGATGGCGATCAAAATCGAACGAGAAATCGATATCGACCGGATTGGGCAGATACTGGATGGCCGTGCCTTGATCCAGCCGGTACAGATCCCTGGCTTTCTGATTCAGAAAATGGCCCTGGGAAATGAATTTCACCCGCCCCTGCTGGCTCCACTGATGCACCAGATCATATATTTTCTGGTTGTAGTAGGACTTCTCCGGGAAAAGCTTCACCGTGTTGATTTCGTCCCACTCGTACATCGGACGCGGGTCCTGAATCCATAGAATCAATTTCTTCCCGGGATTCACTACATGCCTCAAGGCATAGTCGTACGTCAGCTCTATGCTCAGGAACAAGTCATAGTCTTTCTTCTTGAGCCAACGCCTGGTAAAAAAGCTTCCCCGCGGCAGCTTGTAAACATCAACGCCGTCCACGACATGCCGCTCTGCGCGGAAACGGCTTTTGCCCTTTCCCAGGAGCACTTCAACTTGAATGTCCTGGTTGGGGATGTATTTCGCGATATATCGCCTGGCCAAGATTCCATACCCGCCATAGGCGGTCCCCAGCGCGCCAAAAAACTCGTCGATGATCAAAGCCACCTTGATCGGAGCAACCCTGGACTGGCGCTTCGGAAGGCTCATGGGCTATACCTCGTTGTCGATCATTTTCGCCAGGACACAGCCCGCGGGGATTTTTTCCAAGTCCATTTTCCTCAGCATTTCATTGTACAAATGAACGCATTGCGTTCTTGAACTGGTCAGATCCTCTATTTTCAGTGCTGGATCCAGCAACTGACCGACGCACGAATAGTGAACCGGGTAAAAGACATCGATCGGCTGCACGTACTCAGCCAAATCCAACAGCCCTGAAAAATAAGTGATTGCGGCGGGTCCGATCACGCCCCAAGGCATATCGGAAACATGCTTCCCCGCGCCCAGGAACTTCTTTGCCCGCAGGAGTCTCTTCTTATATTTCTTGTACCAAGGCGGAATGAAATAGGGGTTGTAGGCGGCATCCAGCAATGATGCCAACAATTGACTCGACGGCGGCAAAGCCAGGACGGCGCCATTGATCAAATTGTCTTGTTCACGTCCCAGCAAATACCCGGTCTCCGGGATGAGGGTCGGTCTCAGGCAATAGACATCGCAATCGACGTAGATTCCACCCGTTCTTGCCAGTAGTTCATACCTGAAGACGTCGGAAAAGAGGGCGTAACTCCCCGTCCTGTTGTGCCTGAATATTTTACTGTTGTGAATGATTTCATTGGCATCCACCTGCTGCACGCCATCAGGCAAATCCCCTATTTCCTCATAGGCATGCAATAGAACCTTGTGCCCCCGGAGCGCAAATGACCTGAGGCAGCAACGTGATATTTTTCCGAGATTTTTCCCAACCCACAAAGCATGAATGACAGGCAAACCACTCTCTGTTGCAGAGACCATCCGGTGCCCCCTCGTTCAGACGCGTGTCACTTTGGATCCGGGATTAATGTAGCGGTCTTTTCGGTCCGTCGCCTTATACAGTCGGCGGATACCATGCCCTGTGGGCCCCGTCGGCCAAAGACGGTCACCACCCCGGTCGGCGCACTATCGACAACGATGGACGTCTGATCGTTCAACCGGGCTGGCGCGCGATCAAGGACGCGGCTGACGCTCCCGCGCTATCGAAGCGATCGGTGATTTCGAGCACGGCCTTGCCCGTCCGGATCGATACCGACGTACCGTGCTGAGCGTCACGACAAGCTCACACAGGACGCCGTGATCGAACGCTAGCGTCGCCCGGAGGCCGAGCGACTCGATTTCGATCTTTTCATCCGTCTCGCCGGCGAGGTCCGTTAATGACTGAAGGCTGGTGAAACCAGAAAAATGACGTCTGGACGATTCAACCCGCCAGGAAGCGCAAGCCCCCTCAATCAGACCAGGCTGCTTCCAGCCACGGCGAAGGCCCAATATGGCGGTACCAGGAACCGCCCTTGCCCGCGATCGCATCGGGAATTTTCAGCTTGCCTGCGAACACCACAATCTTTGCACCGGGTGGCGGTTCGGGGTTGCGCAGATAGCTGGAGACGAACAAGGGCACGCACTGATTCTTGAAGCTGACGCACCAGCCCTTGGGCCAATGCTGCAGCAGGCCGCGATCATTGACCTCCTCGGTGACCAGCTCCTGCTCACGATGATTCGGCTGCTCGGCCATCGCTTTCTGCGGGTCGGCCAGATACTTGGCCGGAATATACGCATGCGCACCGATCTCGAAACGCATCACCGACGAATTGCCGACGCGGCGCAGACGGATGGCACGCGCTGGATTCAGCCAGCGGCCCCACTTCGGCAGCGCCAGATGATCGTCGCGAATGATGTGAAAGGGCCCAGGGCGTTCGAACAATTCATCGAGGCTGCCAACGATCACCACATCCAGGTCGAGAAACAGCGCCGTGCCTTTCAGATCAAACAGCGGATCGTTGAACAGCGCCAGCTTGCGCCAGACCAGATCCTTCTCCCAGCTCGGCAGGTTGAACTGCGGCAAGGGGTAGATTTCGATCCCTTCGTGCAACTGCGAACCATCATCGGTCATGCAGACGAAGCGGAACGGCCGCCGCAGATGGCGGCTGACACCGCGATGCAGGCGATTGACGTATTCCGGACCGTAAGCCGTACCCCATTTCAGGCACAGGATGATGACCGGATCGGTCACACTCATGCTTCACTCCATGCCTTTTTCAGCCAGTCGACCTTGCCGACGCGGCGGAACGGCAGGCGGATCTGGCCATCCAGTGCCATCTGCATGTTTTCGTGGTTCACGAACACCACCACGCGGGCACCTTCCGGCACTGCCGTATCGTTGAAGTAGCTCTTCGGCCACGGCGGCACGCAGCCCTCGCGAAAGCTGACGCAGAACGGTTTCGGCCAATAGTTGAGCTGCCCCGCTGCGCGTACGGTCAGCGTCAGGAAGTCCTGCTCGCGACGATAGCGCTGCACTGCCGCTGCGGGATCGGCAAGGTATTGATCCAGCACGTACGCAAACTCACCGATCTCGAAGCGGAATACCGAAGAGTTTCCTTCGATGTTGCTCTCGTGATAGCGCCGGCGCTTGACCAGCCATCGCCGTACCGTGCGCAGCCGCTTGGGAAACAACCCGCGCTCGCGGCAAATATGGAACTTGCCCGGCAGCGCAAACATCGGTGCCAGATCGTCCACGACGACCGTATCGAGATCGAGGAAGATGGCCGGGCCGCTCAGCCCGAACAGATCGCGCTTCAGGACCGTCAGCTTGCGCCAGCGCAAATCCTTGCTGCCTTCGATGGCCAGATCCGGCAAGGGCTTGGCCTCGATCTCCGGATTCAGCTGGGTCGCATCGTCGGTCAGACAGACGAAGCGAAACGGGATCGACATGTGCCGTTTGACGCCAGCGTAGAGCCTATTGGCGTACTCGGGGCCGAACATCGTGCCCCACTTCATGCAGATGATCGTAACCGCTGGGGTATTCATGAATTAGACGGCCCTGTAGCTATTCAACGGATAGTTTATCGAAAGATGCCCGTTCAGCCTTTGATCGACGTCGTGGCGGACTGAGTCCCCAGCGCCGGATCGAAGCTGCCCTGCCGGGAGATCGGCGACGACGACGGATTTCAGCGCTTCCACCTGCCTATGCACGGAGACCGGAGTCTCAAGGCGAATGCGCCAGCTGCAGGAATAGGGTTTCATAGCGGGCGTTCATCAGTTCGAGGCTATGACGCTCGATCGCGGCCACGCGCGCCGCTGCCCCCAAGCGCGCGGCACGCTCAGGTTCCCGCAGCAGCGATTCGAGTACTTCAGCCAGGGCGACAGGATCGGACTCCGGAACCAGACGTCCATCTTCCCCATCGCTGATCAGCTCGCGGATACCGGGCACGGCGCTGCCGACCACCGCACAGCCGGCGGCCATGCCCTCGACCAGCGCCAACGGCATCCCCTCGTAATGGCTGATCAGGGCAAAGATCGAGTGCCGCATCAGCAGGTCCGGCACCGTGCGGCACAGCCCCAGGAACTGCACCTGATCCTGCAAACCCGATTCCTGCACCAGCCGTTCGACCACTCGCCGGTGCCGTGCCTTGCCGCCTCCGGCGAACAACACCGGTGGCGTCAGTCCCTTCCGCTTAAGCAAGGCCACTGCGCGTACCAAGGTCAGGTGATCCTTCTGCTTGGCAAAGCGCGCGCACATGACGATGCCCGGCACGCGCTGCGCATACGGGTGATCGTCTGCTGTGGCAAACGGTTCCAGGCGAACACCGTTGGGAATCGCCATCGTGCGTTCGGCCGGCATGCCCAGTTGCAGCAGGCTCTGCCGCACCCCTTCGGAACAGCCCACCATGCGTGCCGTACGGCGCGCCAGCCAGCGCGTCTGCAGGCGCCGCAAAACGGTATAGCGCTCGCGCGTGTTGTGCTCGACATGCACCAGTTTCGGTACACCAGCCAGCAAACCGGCATACCGACCCCAGATATGCTCGCTGAACCCGTGGGCCACCAGCACGTCCGGCTTGAACCTCCGGCAGATCCGCACCAGTTGCCAGATAGCGACCCACCTCGGCCAGCTCGGCACCACCTGCACCGGAATCCCCGCCATGCGCAATTCGTCGATCCTTCTGGAATCCGTCCGCGGCTTGCGGCGCAGCACCAGCAGCGGCTCCACCGCCTGTCCCTTCAAGGCCGCGGTGACCAGCGCAATCGCCACCTGGGTCGCACCGCCAGAAAAACCGCCCGTGACGAAATGCAGAACCTTGACCGGCGCAGTCGCCGCTTCGTTACCGGCCACGGCCGCAGCGCTCATCACGAAAAATTTCCTTTTCCTGCCCGCAATCCGGGGCAATCGATCGTCGAATAATACCCTGCCAAGCCGCAGCGGCGGGAGGATCGACGGTGATGAGACGAAGCGTCAGGCTCGACCCGAGCATCCGGCGCAACGCGGTTCGAGCGACAAAAGACCAGCTAAGATACGCAGCCGTCTTCCCTGCATCGGAAATCAGCATGAGTTCAGCCTCACCCCGCCAGGTCATCTGCATGAAGTGGGGCACCAAGTTCCCGGCGGAGGATGTCAATCGCCTGTATCGCATGGTGCGCCGCTGGATCGGCGGCGATCTGCGCTTCTGGTGCGTGACCGACCATCCGGAGGGTATCGATCCGGCGATCGAGGTGCTGGCGCTGCCTGATGTGCCCGTGGTCGGCGATCGCCTGAACCGCGGCTGGCGCAAGCTCGGTCTGTTCGACCCGAATCTCGGTGGCCCCAGCGGGCCGACGCTGTTCCTGGATCTCGACGTGGTGCTGGTCGACAGCCTCGATCCGCTGTTCGAGGTCGCGGGCGAATTTCGCGTGATCAAGGATTACAAGCGCTTCCGCTATCGCCACAGCTTCACCGGCAACACTTCCGTGTTCCGCTACAACGCCGGCGCGCACAGCGATCTGTACGACGAACTCAAGGCCCTGGGCCCGCGCGTGTTCGAGGAATACCGCAACGAGCAGGAGTTCATGTCGGATTACATGCGCCGCAAGGGCCTGCTGCAGTACTGGCCCAGATCATGGTGCGTCAGCTACAAGTACCACTGCGTGCGGCCGTTGCCGTTCGGGCTATGGCAGGTACCGCGCCTGCCGCAGGACGCACGGGTGCTGGTCTTCCATGGCGACCCCAAGCCGGAAGACGCGGTGATCGGTCTAGGCTCGAAGTGGTATCGCCCGATCCGCCCGGCGCCGTGGCTGACCCGCTATATGGAGCTCGGTTCCGGTCACGGTGGCGCCTGATCCGGAACGCCCGTGAGGGGCGGCCTGCCTTCTATCACGTCCTACCCGAAATAAGCCTGCCAGATTCGCGTCACTTGCTGCCGCTCGGCCTGGAACTGCGCCTGCGGCACGCGCGCATCATCGTCCTGCAGCGAGCGGGCATGAACCCAGCCACGGTAGGTGCGATAGCACTCGATCAAGTTCGACTTGCTGGCACTGTCGATGCTGCCGACCTGCTCCAGCGCTTCCAGTTGCCGCCAGTTGTCGCTCCATTCGATCACCGCCGCATCGCGGTGCGCGTCGCGCAGCACCAGGTACTGGGTAATGAACTCGATATCGATCAGGCCACCCTCGCCCTGCTTGACGTCCCATAGCTCGGCATTGGACTTGTCGAGGCTGCCGCGCATCTTCGCGCGCATCTCGATGATTTCCCGGTGCAGGGTGTCGGTGGCACGCGGGCGGCGCAATACCGCCGCGCGCACACTGGCAAAGCCCTCGCCGATCTCGGCACTGCCGCAGATGTAGCGCGCGCGGGTCAACGCCTGGTGCTCCCAGGTCCATGCCGATTCCTGCTGGTAATCGGCAAAACTGGCAAGACTGCTGACCAGCAGCCCGGAGCGGCCGTTGGGGCGCAGTTCCATATCGATTTCATAGGCCCGCCCGGCGGAGGTCTGTGTCGCCAGCCAGTTGATCAGCCGCTGAGCCAGGCGCGAAAAATAGGTGCCGTTATCGATCGCCCGACCGCCGCCGCGGCTGTCTTCCTCCAGCTGATCGCAGTCGTGCAGGAACACCAGATCGAGATCCGATCCGTAACCGAGTTCGATGCCGCCCAGCTTGCCGTAACCGATCACGGCAAAGCCGGCCGGCTGATCGTCGACCCGATATGGCTGCCCGTACTGCTCCCGCATCTCGGCCCATGCGTACTCCAGCGCTTGCGCGAGGATCGCTTCCGCCAGCCAGGTCAGGCGGTCGCTGACCTTGACCAGCGGCAAGGCATGCACCAGATCGGCCGCGGCAACGCGCAGCGTGATCTCCTTCTGGTAACGCCGCAGCAGGTCCATCGCCTGCTCGGTATCGGCAACCCCGAAGTCGGCGCAGCGGTTTTGCAGCTCATGGATCAGTTCGTCGCGCTCCGGCGGCACATAGAGACTGCGCGGATCGAGCAGGGTATCCAGGAGCACCGGCGACTGCGCAATGAGCTCGCTGAGCCAGGGACTGGCCGCGCAGAGGCTAACCAGTTGGCTGCGTGCGGTGGCGTTCTCGCGCAGCAGGGTCAAATAGGTTGAACGACCGGCGACCGATTGCACCAGCTTCAGCACCCGCGCCAACGCGGTCTCGGGTCGCGGCTGTCGCAGCGTTTCCTCGAACAGGGGCACCAGCACCTCGACCATCTTGCGGCTGGCCTCCTCGCGCATCACCCGCACCAGGCGCGCATTGTGCAAGGTTTCGATCTCGTCCCTGACCGCTTGCGGCTGCTGCTTGAAACCGGCGGCATACAAGGCTTCGAGCGCTGCATCGCCTTCCAGCGTTCCCATCCAGAGCGATTGCACCAGTGCGCGCAGCGGGCTTTCGGCCGGCTGCTGCCCCTGCGGCGCGAACACCTGCTGGAACTGCTGCTGCACGAAGTTGCGCACCGTATCGATCTGCGTCAGCAGGCTGGACCAGTCCTCGGCCTGCATCGCCGCGCACAAGGCCGTGCGTGCGTTCGCATCCTTGGGCAGCGCATGCGTCTGCTCATCGCCGTACATCTGAATCGCGTTTTCGACCCGGCGCAGGAACACGTAGGCCCCATCGAGCCGCTGCGCGATCTCGCTATCGAGATGCTCGGCTTCGCCGAGGTAACGCAGCACCGGCCGCAGCCGCGCATCGCGCAGCGGCGCTTCACTGCCACCACGCACCAGCTGGAACGACTGCACGATGAATTCGGTTTCACGGATGCCGCCGGCGCCGAGCTTGATGTTGTCGTCGAGGCCCTTGCGCCGCACTTCATCTTCGATCATGCGCGTCAGTTCACGCAGATTGCCGATCGCGTTGTAATCGAGATAGCGCCGATAGACGAAGGGCCGCAAGGTCTGCAGCAGTTCCACGCCGGCCCGCAGGTCGCCGGCAATCGGACGCGCCTTGATCAGCGCATAACGCTCCCATTCGCGGCCATGGACCTGGTAGTAGTCCTCCATTGCGGCGAACGACGCCGACAGCGCGCCGGCGGAGCCGAACGGTCGCAGCATCGTATCGACGCGAAACACGAAACCGTCGGGCGTGCGCGCCGACAGCAGGCGCGACACGTCCTGCGCCAGCTTGGCGAAATACTCGTCGCTGCTGATGCTGCGCGCACCATCGGTTTCGCCGGCCGCGGTATGGCAGAAAATCAGATCGATGTCGGAGGAGAAATTCAGCTCGCGACCGCCGAGCTTGCCCATCCCCAGCACCATCGGCCGGATCAGCGTGCCCTGCTCGGTCTGCGGCGTGCCGTAGCGCGCCTGCAAGCGCAGCTCCACGCTGCGCAGCGTGGTGGCGCAACAGGCGTCGGCAAGATCCGACAGATCCCCGAGCGTTTCATCCAGCGGCGCCAGACCGGCGAGATCGCGAAACGCGATCCTGGCCATTTCGATACGCCGCAGTTGCCGCAGCGCACGCATGAAGGCCGCTTCATCCTCATGCGTGGCGCAAAACCCGGCAACGCGCGCTGCCAGTTCATCGCGCGCATACGACCTTTCGAAATCGGCGAAGTCCTGCTCGCTGTCCAGCATCGTGCCCACCGCTTCACGCACGAAGCGGCTGGCGGTGAAGACACGTGCTGCGTTGGCGCGCAGGCCTTCCGGCGCCACCGCGCTGAAACGGCTCAGAAGCTCATCGCTCATTGGATCAGTTCTTGAGCACAACCCAGGTCTGTCGGGCCACGCCGATGCAGTGACCATCGGCCGCAAACAGGGCGGTGCCGGTCTGGCGCTTGCGGCCCTCCTCGGCAATCAGCCATCCGGTGACGATGCACGGCTCGCCGACCTCCACATCACGGACGAAGTGTGCCGCCATGCGCCCGAGCAGCGCGGACGTGCTGCCATCCGGGCTGAACGCCCAATAGCCGGCGCAATCGATCGCCGCCCACAGCACCGGCGACCGCACATGGCGACCATCGGCACCTGCCAATGACGGATCCGGCGTCCACGGTGCCGCCGACTGGCCGGGATGCGTGGCGCCGGTGAACAGGCGCAGACCGTCACCCGGTTCACGCTGCGTGCCGCAGGCGAAGCAGGTGGGATAACGATGATCGTGCAGACCGCCATAACGGGTCGTCGCCGCCGTTGCCTGCGCCAGACTCGGCGGTGCCGGCGGCGTGAGTTCCAGCTCGGTACGCAGCGCTTCGGCGATCAGCAGATCGTCCTGCCACAGGCGTGCCTGATCGCCGCTGCGTTCGATCCGCAGCGGCTGTTGCAGCGGTGGCGGCGCCCGCAGTGTCACTTCCGCCGCATCGCCATCGAAGGCTTCCGCCAGCAGGCCGCAGCTGTAGCCGCCGTTGCCAGAGGCCGGCGGACCGCAAAAACGTTGAGTAATCGTGACCAGACTCATAATGAGGGACGTTTCTCCATCCAGGGTGATGCCTGTTCAAGCTGCCCGGCGAGCCGGAACAGCAATCCTTCGCCGCCGTGAGCGGCAATGAAATGCACGCCCAGCGGCAGCCCGTTCGCAGTCCAGTGCAGCGGCACCGACATTGCCGGCGCGCCGGTGAGATTGCCCAACTGGGTAAACGGCACCCACTTCAAATTCTCCTGCACCATCTGTTCGATGATCCCGGTCTTCAGCAGCAGTCCTTCCATCCGCAGCGCGAGGATCACCCGCAACGCCACCAGCTGCCAGTCCGGCGTACGGATCTGCCCGATGCGCGCCGGCGGCAGCGCCATCGTCGGTGTCATCAGCAGATCGTAACGCTGGTGGAATTCGCCCAGCTTGGCGGTGTATTCGTTCCAGCGCAGATAGCCTTCGACATAACTGCTCGCCGAACTGGCGCGGCCGAACGCGGCCATTGCCAGGGTATCGAGTTCAAACCCGTCGCGACCGCAACCGGTCTCGCGCTGCACCAGATTGACCGTCGCCGCGCAATTGGCGAACCACATCACGATGAAATCCTTCGCCAGTTGCAGACCATCGATCTGCGGCTCCGCTTCCTCCACATGATGGCCGAGCGAGGCCAGCAGCTTGGCTGCATCCTGCACCGCCTTGATCGCCTCAGGATCGACCGCGCTGCCGATCGGCGAACGGGTGGTGAAACCGATGCGCAGACGCCCGGGATCGCGCGTCACTTCCTGCAGGTAGGGCCGTTCGGGCGGCTCGATGCGATACAGCGAGCCCACTTCCGGTCCGTGCGTGGCATCGAGCATCGCCGCACTGTCGCGCACACTGCGACTGATCACATGGTTCATCGCCGCACCATGCATCAGCTCGCCGTACTGCGGACCCCAGGGGGTGCGACCGCGTCCCGGCTTCAGACCGAACAGCCCACAGTGCCCGGCCGGCAGACGGATCGAACCTCCGCCATCGTTGCCACCGGCCAGCGGCACCACGCCTGCGGCAACGGCCGCAGCCGAACCTCCACTGGAACCGCCCGGGGTGTGATCGAGATTCCAGGGATTGCGGGTCGGTCCCCAGGCGTCCGGTTCGGTGATGCCCTTGGCGCCGAATTCCGGCGTATTGGTACGGCCGAATATCACCACCCCGGCCTTGAGCCAGCGCGCGGTGATCTCGGAATGGACCTCCGGCGTATGGCGCGCCGCTTTCATGGCCTTGCAGCCGTAAGCGGTGGGGACGCCGGCGTATTCCTGGAACAGATCCTTGGTCAGGAACGGCACACCGGCAAATGCCCCTTCCAGCGGCGTCGCAGCGCGGGTACGGGCAATCTCGTGCATCGGCATCACGATCGCATTGAGCTTGGGATTGACCTCCGCAGCGCGCGCAATCGCCACCTCCAGCAACTCGCTGGCGGTGACCTCGCGGCGCCGAACCAGCTCGGCGAGCCCCAGGCCATCGTGTCGCTGGTATTCATTCGTAGAAATCAACGGTCCTCTCCCCCTCAGGTGCGTGGGGCATAGAGTATCCGTATCGCCCGCTCTATCGAAACGTACTGCGGTCGAAGGACATAACGCTCCTTCTTCCGCCGTTGCGGCCCGGACGACTGCATCGCATCACTTCAACGCGAGTGGCGTCCGCGATATCGGCGATGGCGCCGACTACCGCGGCGCTCGGCGCCATCAATGGGCGTGGCTGAACAAGGCGTTCCCGGTTGGCGGTGCGTCGCCAGCTTCAGCACGCTTCCAGATCTTTTCGTGGAAGTGATAGGCCACGGTATTGACGCAGGGTTCCACCAGCGCCACCAAACCACCGGTCACCCAGCTGCCGGTCATCAGGTAAACGACCGCGAACGCCACCATAATGTGCATGCATCCGAAACTGATCGTCTTGGTCATGGTTTGTCCTCTCTGCTGCGGACACCCATGATATTGATTCTCATTAATAGCTCAAGCAAATTATGCCAATCAAGACGATTGCGCATCGCTATCACCAACCTCTCACCCGTCACGCCGTCATGATTCTTCTCAAACGCAGTGCCTTGCTGTCGATCCTCGCCCTGAGCGCCTGTGCCAGTGGCTACGATCCCAGCCAGCCGGTGGTCTTCGGTCCCGAGCATGTGATCCCGGTGGATTACGCGGTGCCGCATCTCGCAGAGGCGCTGGACCAGCGGATCAGTGTCAGTGGTCTGCCACGTCAGCGCGAAGGCAGCTGCCGCGGCGTGCAGCCGCTGTC
>JBEBWZ010000054.1:0-21850 GCA_040391865.1 Solimonas flava | reverse complement strand
CAAGCGGTAACGAGCAGTGCGCGACGCAGGCCCCGTTACGGCATCTCATTGGTCATAGCCGGAAGATGACGGTAGCGGCGAGAGCGATGGCTGAGAAGAAAGCCATTGGGCATCGGTCGTAGCGCGTAGCGACACGCCGCCAGTCCTTGAGCCGCCCGAACATGATCTCAATCCGATTGCGCCTTTTGTAGCGGCGCTTGTCGTATTTGACGGCCTTGTTTCGGGATTTCCTACCCGGAATGCAAGGAGTGATCCCCTTCGCTTGTAAAGCGTCACGAAACCAGTCGGCATCGTATCCACGGTCGGCCAGCAGCCATTTGGCCTTGGGAAGCTCATCAAGCAAGGCGGCAGCACCAGTGTAATCGCTGACCTGTCGGGCCGATCCAGTATAGCTCGATCAGGCTTTACACGGCCGGCTGGCCGCCGGATGAGATCACGCTGTTCACGCGCTGCATCCGGGCGATGGATCGGGTCTATCTCGATCACGCCAACAGCGATGGCAAGCCAAAGGAGTTCTCGCGGGAGATGTTCCGGGGCGCGATGAGCGGGAAGTGACCGCAGAGATGTTCGACGCGATATGGGGGCAGTCGGTGCCTGCCCCATTCACGCGGCGATGCCGCAAGAATAGCACCCTTAAATCGGCCAGGGCACGTCCCACCGAGCAAGGCATCTAACAGCTTCTACCCGAAGCTGTTCCTCATCAATATCCTCAGGCCCCATTAGCTTGGGGTCAGAGCAATATGCATCGACTTCGTAAAACAGGAGATCAACTGCGTAGCTCTGAGATAAGCCAGCGTTGACCTCTTCTCTCCGTGCATTCAGGAATGCCCTCTCGAATGTGGGGCCGTCTACTTCTCTATTCGCGAAAGATTCAATGAGGCGCCTCCAGTCGAACTGTCTCATCGTATCAGATATCCTCTAGGTCGAGTTGCGCCATGCAAGCCTTCAGGCTGGCTACATAGTTGGAAGCATCTGGCAAGGCGATCCTTACCGTTCGTCCCAGAACGCTGACGGAAAGCTCGCCATCCCGGTCGAACTGATCGAGCACCGTGTAGAGGTCCTCAAGCGTCGGCGGAAAGAGGCGGATCATGTTTTCCGCTTCGTCCTGTTTGAGCAGAACATATCGGCCGCTTGCGCCCGAAGGAAATTTCACGTCCGCAACAACCTGTCGTCTTGTAACCGTGATGAAATCCTCGCTCTGCACGACCAGAAAGGCGGTGCTCTCATAGACATGTATGTCGAAGCTGTTGTCGTACAGCAATACGCAGACGATTGCCCCGCTACCCAGCGTTTTCGGTTCCGCCGTGACGTTCCAGCTTTGGGCGAAGGCCGATGAAACAGTACAGGCCCAAACGGCGGTCGCGGCGGCGAGCAGGAGATGACGCATCGTTGGAGACTCCTTCGTGATCTCGTCCTTGGGGGCATCAGTAGCGATGCAGGTAAGGTCCATGCCTTGCTCTGGTATCCCCGCGGTTCAGCCGGTCATTGCTGCAACCTGCCGGTTTTCAGGAAATCGTCACCGACAAGACGCCAGGTCAGGGTCAACGCTCCGCCAAGCTCGGCGTCGGGCGGCATGAAGAAATGTCCGATCGTACCCCGCTGGAAGATGCGCTGCGCGGCCGTTCCGCCGGTGCCAAGGGTGGACCAGCCGTCGGGGCGGTGAAAGAAGGTCAGAGCGGGACGCATGGCACCCTGAACACCCGCTCCATAGAAAAGTGCAATATCGGCGTCGGCGCCGAGATGCGCATCTTCTGTCGGCGTGGCGCAATAGGAGATGGCGAGCCCGCTGGGGTTTTCCACGAGCCGATAGCCGGAAAGCGCCCGTCCGGCATCGTCCTTACCAATATTGTAGATCATATCTCCACGCACCCGGTCCTGCATTTCAGCCGGCCATACGTCCTCATGATGAGCGAGGAGGCGCATGCAGGCATTGCGCAGCGCCGCAGCCGGCTCGGGAGCCCAGAACCGCCGCGGCGCGTTGGGCAGGGCCGTACGCAGCAGATAAAGGTCCTGCGCATGCGCAGCGATATAGGCGTCTTCCGAGCCCATATTGGTGATGCGTGCGAGTACGCCTTCCTCGACGTTCCAGTTGACCAACTCCTGAAGCATCAGGGCAATGCTCTCGCGATTGCCGCCCAGAACCTCCTCGAGGCCGATCTGGGCGATGAGTTCGCCGAGCGAGTCTGCTGCAACATAGGGCGCATGGAAGCCCAGCGTCGCCCCAGGCTCGATGGTGCGGTCGATATAAGCGCCGATGGTTTGCGAGGAAGAATGGCCGGAGCCGCCGAGAAAAGCGAAGGCACAGGCTGAATAACAGTAAGAACCGGTCCTGACCCAGGTCGCGACGGCGCTGGCACGAAAGAACCGGGCAATCTTCAGGCCCTCGATGTAATTGCCGCCTTCGCTGGTCATGGTGACGATGGCGCAATTGCCGCCCGCCTCGGGGAGCTGTTCGGGATCGCAGTCGAGATATTGCTGAAGTGCGACGGCAATCCGCTCAAGATCGCCTGCGACGACCTCGCCCTCATAGTGGAAATGCGGAACCGGTTTTGTGGCCGAAAACTCGACGGATTTGAGCGTGATCGTGGCAGCGGACGCCGGGATGGATAAGGGCACAAGGGCGGCGGGACACAGAACAAGGGCTAAAGCCCAGACGGCAAATTTCGACATGCAGAATATCCCCCGAAACGGTTGCGACGGCTGGAGGTTAACGGCGGGAAAAACCGTGTTCATCCCCCTGTTCAGGGGGGGCAAATGTCCCGACGGGCGCGGCTTCCGATGACGTCTGCGAACGTGATGCTCACGAGCCGATGTGTTCAATAATGGGTGGTCACGCGGTTCCTTGATGTCTGGTAAGTGCGGGGTGCGCCGGTATTGGTGCCGGGTCTTGCACGTGGCTCGTTGCTTGATCCGGCGGCAGACCAATCACCAGGACCAGCGGCGACAAAGTGGTCCATGTCGGCCTTGCTGCATGCGGAAACAAGCGCGACGGCAACAATAGCCAAAGTGATTTTCAAAGTGCGTGCCATGCTCTTTTTCTCCTGAATGGATGTTTGCATTGATCTGAAAACGCCTGTCTCGATGAGCAGCGCGGAGAATATGGTCACTCCTGAGAACTCATCTTCTCGGTTCACCTGCCCCATAACTTCATTGGGGGAGGCTATTCAGGGCACAGTTCTGTCGTTTCCTCGCAGAGCGCGCGGCGCGCGCCTTCGTGGCCTTGTGCGGCAGCTTTTCGCCAGAGGCCGTAGGCTTTTTCACGGTCAAGCGTCACGCCGTTACCATTGAAGCAGGAATTGCCCAAAGCATATTGGCCGTCCGCGTTACCTGCTTCGGCGGCGCGTGCATACCACCGCGCGGCGGCCTTATCATCCTTCGCGAAATGGTGGCCGTCGGCATACATGTGACCCAGTTTGACAAATGACGGAGCATAGCCTTGCTCGGCGGCACGCATATGCCAATGCGCCCTGCGTTCGAGGTTTTCGGTTCCGCCCCACCATCCGCCCCAAAAAGACTCCGCGAGCCAGAACTGCGCCTCCGGCTGGCCGGATTTGGCCAATGGCGTCCATATCGCGACGGCAGTGGCGGGATCACCCTGCTGCGCGGCGGCCAGACCGTCCTCGAAGCTCTGGGCATGAACAGCGACTGCCGTGGAAAGGGTCAGCAGGCTCGAGAGCAGGAGGGAGCGGATACCAGCGAAAGGAAAACGTTCTGCGACGGTCATTTCGAGGCTTTCTGGCCCGCTACTTGAATGGTGAGAAAGACACTCTGTATGAAAATCGCTGAGGCAAAACTGTACTCGCCAGAAGTGTCGCCACCATTCCGTAGTTCAAAAATCGAAAAAGGCACCGAAATCCTCCAACCGTAAACACCCACGGGAGCTTACAGACAGCGGGAATCGCCGATACCCCCCGTTCAGGGGGAATGGCGCGCGCGTTACCAGACGTCGCCAAGACGGGTGTGCCCGATCGCCTCGCTCAGTTCTTGCGCGAGGGGTGAATCGGGAAAGCGAAACATATGGCCCTCGGCGAAACCGACGAGAATTTCGTTCTCTATTGACCGTGGAGATCGCTTCACGATAGCGGCGACGCGGTCGAGGATGCTTTCGCCGTTCTCCGCCTTTTTCGTCAGGACTGCGTAGTCCTGCTCGCCGACATACGACCAGAACAGCGTTGGCGTCTCACGAACACACTCACCGAAGCTGTCATAGAGGCTCCGGCCGAGCACCTTGTCCATGACCTCGGGAAAGTTCCGCCTCAGCCAGCTTAAGAAGCGGAAGTTTGTGTCGATCAACTGTTCGCGATCACTTTGGTCCATGGCCGTCTTCCGTTCTCGTACTGTACGCTAATCCCAGTCATGGCCGTAAAGCCGCAAGCATCGCTCGACCTCCGGAACGGTGTCTGCGCCTTTCTGCTCCAGCACCGCCTGCCAATCGCTGCCAGCTTTCTTCAGGTCGACCGGCAGATTACGCGGCATGAGGATCGCGCCCGCCAGATTGACCACATTTCCGCTTTCGAGCATGTGCAATGCCAGATTGCGCGCATAGTTGGTCCCTTGTTCCAGTCGCGGACGTTGCTCGTTATCCGGAGCCTTTTCTATTTCCCATTCCAGAACCGCAGCGCAGAGCAGTGCATCCTTGTAGAGGTCGTAAGCGCCCTTGCCGGTCTGTTGCAGATAGGGAGAGAACTCCTGAGCCCGGAGCGGAGATACACAAACCAGCGCCAGAGCAACTGCAATCACGGTGAGTGAGCAAGTTCTCGGGGTCATCGCTGCTCCTCCCGCGTCGAACCTGTGTTCATGGTGTCGATCGTTCGAGTCAGTATCTCGCGAACGGTTGCGTCATCCTCGCAGGCCAGCGCCTTGCGCAGAAGGGGCAATACCATCTCCCGTTCATGCGCGGCCAAGGCCCCCGCGACATAGACACGCGTGCCCCATTGCAGGCTTTCCAAGCCGGCGGCGATATCGTCGATGTAACGCGCCGGAACATGGACGAGTATCCGCTTGTACAGCTCCTGCGCCCTTGCAATATCGTCCTGGCTGTCGCCATCCCATTCAGGCAATTCATCTCTTTCCCGGGAAAGTGCGTCGAGCCGGGCGACCGCCGCCTCGATCTCAGCTATGCCGCAGCGTTCCCCGATCCAGGCGATCTGATCGTCGGGTGTCGCAGTCCACGGCGAAAGATCGTGGCGGGCGTCGCGAACCATCATGTCGAGGGCGGAGATCTGCACATTGAGAGATCCCGCGCATTCGCGACCAAGATCCTCGGCAATGGAATATCCTTCTCTCACCCAGGCACGCTCGGCCGCGACATCCGGAAAGAAGGAGTCGAGAGGGTCGTTCTCTCGCCAGGTTGCCTGAAACGCTGCATCCCACGCCAGTATGCGATCGACGAGTTCCGCGCTTAAGCCGAGGCCGGCGACGTCAACCATGTTGCCGCGCTCGTCGTCCCATAAGGGGGAGCAATGATATTCGGGGGTCAGACGCAAGCGTTCGGGTGGAGGCATGTTCGCCGCTGCCGATTGGAGTTCGGGCTGCGGTGCAGCGTGGATCGTATCGGCTGCCGTCTTAACGTTTCGCCCGAAAAACCATGAAATCAAAAGCGTTGGCACAATGATCGCGACCAACTCGATGAAAGCAGGCTCGGTCCAGATTCGCCAGACACCAAGCCGGTGCAAAGCGATCACCAGCCCAAGGGCCAAAAGATAAATGAGGAAGGCCCGGACTGTGCTACGACGCCCCGATTTTTCAAGGTCGTCCTCTGGTGGAAAGGCTCGCGCCGCCCAGATGAGATAGCCACCCTGAAGCGCCGCGTTAAGCGCGAAGACCAGCAGGGTCCAGCGTGACATGGCAATGAGAGAAACACCGGAGGCGAAGGTGAGCGCTGCTCCAAGCGTCATGATCCGGGTGCGCTGGCGCTCCATCCTGGCATCGCGATCTTCGAGCGCGGCCAGCAAGCCGTCCACCATCCTGTTCATCGCCATCGCGCGCATATGCAGGATGCCGCCGATGGCGTAGAAAAGCCCAACGGCGACGACGGCAGGTATCAGAATGGCGTCAAAGCTTGCATCCATGTCGCCAGATTAGCGATCGCTAGCTGTTGCCACACCCCCCTGAACGGGGGGCGGCGATGGCATCACCTCGCTTGGGCATCGGCGATGCAGTCGCGTGCCTGACCAAAGCCTTCATTTATTTTGCGCAGGATCTCCACAGCTTGTCTGACTGAAAGCTCGTCAGCCAGCGGAAGCAGTGCCACGGCGGCGGCCCCGGAATCCAGAGCCTTCCAGCCCTGAGCCTGATCGACAGCTTTGGATTCGAGAAAGGCGAGGATACGGTTCAGATCCGTCACCGTGTCGGCCAATAGTGCATAGATGCGCCCGGCTCCCTCATGAACTTTTTTCAATCGTGTAGAGAGGTCACTCTGCCCGGCAAGTGTTGCCGCGGTCATGCTGTAACCCACATTGGTCTGAAGCGTTAAAGTGTGCATTTTCAGTGCGTCGAGCATGCCCTTGCAAAATTGCAATCCGTCATATCTGGCCTGTATCTTGGAAGACGGTGCTGCTGCTGGAGGCGCGGCAGGTGGCGGTGAGAGCGCCGGGAGCTGAGCGGGAGGGGCGGGGCGTGGAACTGAGGGCGCAGTAGCCCCCGACGCATCGAGTACGGCAAGATCGATTTTCGCCGGGGCAAGGCCCAGCCCGAGCGCCTGATTGAACACCCCCGCCTCGAACAGGGCTGCGTCCAGCATCAGCCGCATACGAGCCAGAAGTTCGGGAGAGCCGTTCGCCGTACCTGCGGCTGCACGTGGCACGAATATGCGGAGCGCGCCCTGATTGGAAGCCGTGCCGGGCAGCACTGCGGCATGAATTTCGCGGGCCAGTTCCTGCGCCATCCATGCTCCGACAATGTTTGCGCTCGATAGCCCGGCAATTGAGCGGAGTGAAAGCCCCTCATCACCTGCGGCCAGACCGAGGCCATATTGCTTTGCCCTCGCGAGAGCCTGAGTGTGTGGCTGCCCGGGCTGGGGGGCGATCAGAACGAACATATCGTCGCGCACAAGACCGCCCATCAGATAGGCGCTTGCCAGCGGAATGACTGTCGCACCCGTCGCTGTCTGGCGCGGCGTAGGTCCAGCCTGCACCAGAAAAAAGCTGCTCAATCCAATGGCATCGCTGCCTGTGCCGAGCTTGCGCAAGCGTACCGATACGCCGTGCTCGTCAGTTCCCAGCGCTGTATCGGTGCGCCACCCCCTTGCCTCGGGAGCCCAGGCCAGAGTGATGCAAGTGTCGGTCAACACAGGCGCGAGCGCACCCTCGGAGGAGCGAAAAACGGCTTCGCAATAGGTTCCGTCTGCGAGGATGGAGGTAGGATGGGCGTTGTCGCGGGTGATGAGGGGAAGCTCTGTCCGGTAGCAGCCGGACAGCGTCGCGACGCTGAGGAGGGCAGCAAGGATGACCGCGCATCGCTTCATGAAAAACGCCTTCCCGAAGATCCTGAAACCGTGCGCAAACGACCGGCCGTCAATAGATGTTGCGTGTCTCATTCGGGGTCCGAACTGCTGCAATCGGCACCACAGTCAGTGACGATATGGTTCTGGTACACATGGTCGACAGCAAATGCGGCCAGCCCGGTCAGGAAGAGACCGAGCAGGATGAGGGCTACTACGGCGCTTTTACTGCGACCGGCCATCCAGCGGGGTTTAGCAAGCCGGGTCATGGCAAGGCATCCAATGCTGCGAGCCTCTGGCGTGCGGCGCCGTGTCCCGGATATTCCGCGAGAACGCTTCGATAGTCGGCTATAGCGCCAACTATGTCACCCATCACCTCGCGCGAGCGGGCGCGCATGAGATGGCCCGTCCAGTCCGCGCCCAGTGCAAGCGCCCGGTCGAGATCGGGGAGGGCCGCTTCGTGTCTTTGCAGCTTGCGCAGGGCCTCGGCGCGTCCGAGCAGGCTGATCATATGGTCAGGGTCGAGTTCCAGCGCGCGGTTGTAGGCGACGATGGCTGCGGCGGGATCGTCCCGTGAATATTGGAGTTCCTCGCCTTGCCAATGGGCGGCGAGCACCAGACGCCGTAAATTGGAAGGCTCCTCATCGGCGCGCGCCGGAACCAATGCGGCCAGCGCGGCGATCGCCGCCAGAGCGGCAAGCGAGATACCGATCCCGATATCGCATCTTCCCTTGCTTGCGCCCCGACGATTTCTCATCTGACTTCGAGCGCTTCCAGCGCTTGCTGTGCCTCTGGGGAGCCCTGTTCCGCCGCCAGCGTGATCCAGCGGACGGCCTCCGCGTGATCCAGTTCCACACCCTGACCGTGGTAGTAGTGAAGGCCAAGAATGAATTGTGCTCCTGCATGTCCCTGACGGGCGGCAAGCCGATACCACTGGACGGCCGTTGTGTGATCCTGCGCTACCCCTTGGCCGTTGGAATACAGGCTGCCCAGCAAGAATTGCGCTGCGGGATAGCCCTGTTCAGATGAGAGGCGATACCAGCGCACGGCTTCACCATCATTCTGAGTTACGCCCCACCCGTTGAGAAACAAGTTGCCCATATTGAACTGAGCTGCCGCAGAACCTGCGGTAGCGAGATCATGGAAAATCTTGTGTGCTTGCGTGTAGTCGCCCGCGTCGTAGGCGGCGGCACCGTCCGCCAGGCTCTGCGCTATCGCCGGAAGCGGCGCGGCCAAAGCTGCGAGACTGGCAAGTGCAGAAATCAGGTTCTTGATCGTCACGGTGTCCTCAGCTGCGGCAACGCAAGGTGATATTGCGACACGGACAGTAAGTGGTCGTCAAATCCTGTAATCCCCCCGTTCAGGGGGGCGCTATACTTCGCGACGCCATTGCAGCGCCAACGCGACCCATTCGCGCGTTGGCGCTTCCGGGCTTTCCAGCCCGCGCCGCACCTCGCCGGTATAGCGTTCATCGACAGCGGCAAGCACGCGCGCAAAGAATTCCCGGAGGCGGACGACGCCTTCCTCCCTTTCCGGTTCCCGTTCCCCGTCGAGACCGCAAGGGGCGTCCTTGTCCCGCGCCAGCGCGTCGAGGCGCTCGAGGATGTCCATGATCTCGACGACCCGGCAATGGCGGGCGACCCTTGCCGCCCGTGCCACCGGAAGGGGCTCGATCGGTGAGAGATTGCGACGTGCGCTTGCAAGCATGTCATCCAGCCCGGAGAAGCTGTCCATGTAGGGGCCGCCCCATTCCTGCCTGAGGGCTTCGGAAATGGACCTGCCTTCGAGCACCCAGACGCGCTCGGCCGCGACGCTGGGAAACTCCCAGACAAATGGCTCTTTGTGGGGATTGTCGTCGAAACTCGCCTGATAGGCGTCGTCCCATGCCTGGATGCGCGTGAGAAGGCCCGCGCTCAGCCCCAGCACGCCGGGATCGACCGGCTCGGGGATGTCGTCGAGGCTCCAGGTCGGCCAGCGCCTGTAGTCGGGCATGAAGCGTAGCGCAGTGGGACGGTCAGGCATATCTGCTCCAGGTTTGCGACGATGCCCGATCATTCACTAGTCGCTGCTTCTCGCGGAAGTCGGCGCTGGTGCGTCGGAATCCTTATGAGAAAAGATCGGCGCAAAGCCGTGGAAGCGATCACAGTCGGCGAGAGCGGCAATGGCAAAATTTACATCGGCCGTATCGCCGGAATCCAGCTTCTTATCGATCATCACTGCACCGACACGGCCAAATCCGAACATTGCTTCCGAGACAATTGCATCCTGATCGAGACCAAACGATTGAATCAGCCTGTTCCAGCGGTTCTGTTGTTGGATCTGCCTGAAATTCGATATGATTTCAGGCGCTTTCTGCGATCGGCTTGCCTGAAAGTATAATATTGCGCATGCCTCCGCGACATATCTAAGCTCATTCGGTGATTTCGCCTGCGCTTGTGCCTGTATCTGAAGCGTCGCAAGGAGAAACGCGGGAATGCACCATGCGAGAAGGCTGTCTCTGAAATTCATCGATCCCTCGAATGCTGATGATCCAGCCTCGACTATACGGATGCGGCTGAAGCATTCATTCCCCCTGAACAGGGGGATTGCAGGGCTTCGCCTGCCGGCTAGCGTCCAGCCGGACAGCTGATAGGGGGATCCATGCAACCACAGGCTTTCACCAGATATGTTGCTGCGATGCTGGCCTTGTCGGCCGCGCCGCATGGCGCATGGGCTTCCTCTCCTTCCATCTCTCTCGATGAAATCGGCACGACCTGCCTCGAGACCCCGCTGCTCGGCTGCCATGTGGTGAGCGCGGGCTTCCTGAACAGCGATAGCGGGCCGGACGAGGGCGAACCGTTCATCGCCTGGCAGACCCAGATGGGTTTCACCCATGAAGACGGTGTTACGGGCGGGTTCGTGCTGTTCGCCCATGGTGATGACGGCTGGCATATGCTCGATTTCGGCATCGAGGGAGAATATGGGATGCCCTTCCTTGCTGAAGGCAGCCTGCTGCATATCCCCGGCTATACCGGCGGCACAGGCATGGGCAATGTCGATAGGCTTTATGAGCACGACGCATCCAGAGGCGACTGGCGCGAGATCGATATGGACGCATGGCTTGGAACGATCGGAGACATGCTGCCTGACGGCCTCGCTATCTGGAAGGGCGTGGATTACGATCTGCGCCAGCCTTCAACAGGTCTTTACGCGCGCACACCGCTGTGGCGGGACAGCGACGCCAATTGCTGCGCTACCGGTGGCGAGGCGATCATCAGGCTTGAGATCGAGGGTGATCGGCTGGTCGCTGCCGGGGTTCGTTATCTGCCCCCGGAGCAATAGCGTATAGACCCCTAATCACAGGCTGGCGGATTGGCGACGGCCCTGAACTGGCGCGGGCCATCAACCTGCTTGTCGCCAGCCTGTAAGGCCACATCTTCTATCCTGACGATCACGCGGCAACTGGCGGAGCGTGCCTCGTACACATCGACGCTGACGAAGGTGACACCATCGATCGTCCCGAGAGCTTTTGTGGCCTCGCTAATCACCGCCCTGAATTCTGCAACTCGCTGATATTCAGGCGCGAGCGCCGCAAATGCAGGCGTCATCCCCGCGGCAATCGTGACGGCTAGTACAATAGCGCGCTTCATATATGTTCATCTCGCCTGTTTTCAGCTGAAACTCTTTTACGATTATGGGATTGCGCTCAGCGTGCCGTTTCACGGCCTGCGCGTTTGAGCGCAAGATTTATGAGGAAGAACCTTGCCGGACGGACACCTTGCGAGAGCGCGGTGCGCAGCCAGAGTTCGGCCTCGTCGGCATCATCCAACTGCTCTGGTCGGATGAGGTGCAGGGCACCCAGCCTGTACTGCGCCTCCATATGACCCTTTTCAGCCAGCGAACGCAGGAAACGAGGGAAATAGTTTTGCCCGGGCTGGTTGCCGGTCGCCATCAGGGCGTCGAACTTGACCCAGAGGTCCATCGTCTCCTCGGGGACCTCGTAGTCGAACAGCGGCAGGGATTCATAAGATTCGCGATAGCCTTGTGCGGCGGCCAGCGTCCATAATTCGCGCACCCTATCCGTGTCTTTAGGCACACCTGCGCCGCTGAGATGGAGGCGGCCGAGCTGGTGGCGCGCAGGAGCGTATTGGGCTTCTGCGGCTAGGGCGAACCATCGCGCCGCCTGTTTGAGATGGGGGATGGCCTCTTCTGCGGGCCAGAGCGCCTCTCCGTCTTTCATGAACTGCTCGCCAAGTGCGAACTGTGCTTCGACATGCCCCCGCTCGGCAGCGATGCGATACCATTCGAGCGCCATGGTGCGGTCGGCGAGAGATACAGGACCGTTGAGGCGTGTTTCAGCAATCATAAAGGCGGCCTCGGCGTCGCCCTCATCTGCCAGACGCCGCCAGATATCGAGCGCGGTCTCGTCGTCGCTCGCCACATATGCGGCATAGGCGTCGAGCATCGTCGTTTGCGCAGCGGCGGGAAAAGATGCGGCGATGGCTAGGGTCAGGGTGATGCAGCCCGCCCAAAACCGGAACATTCTCATGGCTTTCCTCCTTGCGCATGTGTTAGCGCTGGGACAGGCGTGCCGAGGTGCTACTCGTCACGATGATTGCGTCACCAGCAGGCGTCGATCACCTGGCCGACTGCATTTTCTGCGTTATCGGAGGGAAAGCTCAGGCGGGTCTGGAAGAAGGAAACCTCCAAGGAAGCAGAGGCATCCCGGATCGCAGCAACATCTTCGAATTTGATCCCGCTGTCATGGGCGTAGCCCGCCTCGACCACGAGCCGGCCTTCATGGTTGCTGAAGACGGCAGGAATGGCTTTCTCCGTGTCGTCCGCCGCGATCATCAACGGTACTGACGCTGCATAGGATGCGGTCGTGTCATATGCTTCGCCGGTATGGATGGTCATGCTGAACACCTGGAATATTCCGACCTTGCAACTCAGCTGGAGCTTTCCCGCCCCATTCTGCGCATTAACTGTGGCGATGTGCGTGTGCTCAGTACCGCCAAACCCCTCTTCTGATTTCCGCTCAAATTCCCATGCGGCAGACGCAGGAGATACGACCCCGAGAAGGATTGCCGAAAGCGCCGCCACAGCGGCCTGTTTTTTCACTGTGTTCATGGGCTTCCCTTTTTCTGTCCTGCTTTCAAGGCAGGAACTGCATAGCGATAAGGTCGGAGCAATAGTCCGGGACGCCGGTGAGGGCTGTGCCGGTGATTCTCCACGCACCGTCCTCGCGCCGGTCGATCTCACCCTCAATATGCGCTGCGCCATAGCCTTCAGGCTCGACGAGCCATTCGCGCGGCCGCAGTGAAATCTTGCCGCCTTCCTCGATAAATCCGTAAATGTTAAAGCTGCCCGCCATGTCAGCGAGACCGCCGTTCTGACCGGCAATGATGGGGAAGAACCCGAGCATGCCCCAGACCCGCTTCTCAGATTCGGAATATGGGCTGGGGATGACGTTGATAAGCTCGAGATAGACGCCATGCTCGCCATCCTTGCAGAGATAGCTGCCGCCGTAGCTGCCAGCGATGCCGTCCGTATCACGGGGCAGGCGGCCAAAGACGGGGTTGGCGAGGGCATCCTGTGCGAAGGGTTCGCCCTGTTCGGCTGAGAGCGATAGCCAGCGGTGCGCTTCAGCGAGATCCCGATCCACGCCGCGCCCCTCGATATAGCGTTCGCCGATGGTGTATTGCGCGCGGGCGTGACCCTGTTCGGCAGCACGCATATACCATCTTGCGGCTTCTTCGTCGTCCTGCTCCACACCACGGCCGCCGGCGTAGAGGAGCCCCAGTTCATACTGGGCCTGAACATGACCCTGCTCAGCGGCGAGTGTGGTCCAGCGCGCGCCTTCCTCCACATCTTGCTCCACACCGCGCCCGCGAAGATAGAGGTCACCGAGAGCGTGCCGGGCGGCAGCATCGGCACCGATCGCGAAGGGCAGAAGGATACGGTAGGCATCTGCGTAATTTCGCGTCTCGAACGCCGTGAGCCCATCCTCCACGCTCTGCGAAAGTGCTGGCGCGGGCGTGGCAAGAACGACAAGAAGTGCGAATGTCGAAAGTCTGTTTCCGATCACGCTGGTATTCTCATATGATTTCGGCACGGTTTTCTTCAGGGTCCGACGATAGGCAGCGAGCACAAAGGCGTAATCCCCCTGAACGGGGGGATGGCCAGGCACCTTTCCAGTCTTATTGATCGGAAACGTTTGCACGCGCAGCTGCGTCGCAACGATGTGGCCGGTCAGTTGAAAGGATCGACGTACGCTTTGTTCCTCACGTTCACGCCCATCGCCCGTCTTTCAGCACTGATCGCGGCAAGCCTCATCCCGGTGCTCGTCATGCTGGCGCTCGCGACGTCACCCGCAAGATTGGGGCTCGATCTTGAGATCGCTTCCGATGCCACCGAACTTGCGATCAAGGGTGTGGACCCGCGTGGTCCATCTGGCGGGCTTGCCGGACCCGGTTTTCTGATAGCGATCGAGGGTAACGGCGAGCGGATCGAGATCGTGCCGTCCGACCTGATCGAAGAACCGGATGTGTTTGCAACCTATGCGCAGATGCGCGCTTTCTTCGCGCGCCAGAGCGAAATCCATTCTGTCGTCAATGCGCGCGACAAAATCGTCGAGTATTATTCTCTTGATGGCGAAACCGTCCGCTACGAGCCGGGGTTGCGCCTGAGCCGCACCGTCTGGGAGTTGCCGTTCGCCTTCTGGCTCCAGATCGGGGTTGGACTTGCCGGCGTCTGGATCGGGGCTTGGGTGCTGACGCTGCGACGCGGCGACTGGGCCGCGCGTATGCTGACGCTCGCCGGAGTCGGGCTCATGCTCTCGGCGTTTCCCGCCGCCGTCTATTCCACGCGGGAACTTGCCATAGACGGTGCGACGTTTGCTGTTCTCTCGACGCTAAACCATGCCGGCGCGCTGACATTCGGCATCGGGATGATTGGGCTTTTCATGCTCTATCCGCGGAGGCTCGTCAGACCGTTCTGGTTGCTGCTTCCAGCTGCGCTGCTCACGGGATGGTACACGCTCGATGCCCTGCATCTGTTTGACATCCTCCATCTGGCCGAAGGACCAGGGCTCGGCTTCCACCTTCCCGTTGTTCTCGCCATGGCGATCATCCTGGCTCTGGTCGGTGTCCAGTATTTTGCGACGAGAGGCGATCCTATTTCTCGCGCAGCGCTCGGCTGGCTCGGTATCGCAGTCGCAGTCGGAGCTGGCGCATTCGTCGTGACGATCATCGCTCCCAATCTGCTGGGCATCGGGCCTCTGCTCGGACAGGGCGAGGCGTTTCTGTTCTTTCTTCTGATCTATGTCGGCGTTGCGCTCGGGGTGGCGCGTTACCGGCTTTTCCAGCTCGACGAATGGGCGTTCCGCATTCTTTTCTATGTGGTCGGCGTCGTGGCCCTGCTGGTGCTCGATGCGGTTCTCATCTTCACGATCATCCAGGAGCGCGTACCCGCTTTCGCTCTTTCACTGCTGCTTGTCGCGGTTCTGTATTTGCCGTTGCGCGATTTCCTGGCGCGCTGGGTTCTCGGGCGACGCGAACCGCAGCGCGAGGCGATTTTCCGCCGGGTGATGGACGTGGCGCTGACCCCACCGGGCAAGGACCAGCGCGCGCGCTGGCAATCTCTGCTGCAGGAATGCTTCAATCCTCTCACTATCGAGCGGAAGGTTGGCATTGCAGAGGCCGCCATAGCACAGGACGGCGCGGCGCTTCTGGCGCCCGGTCCGGATCGCCTGCCGGGCTTCCGGCTTGAATATGCAGATGGTGGTCACAGGCTGTTTTCGCCGCGCGACGCGCAGTTCGCTGCGGAGATTCGCGATATGCTTCAGAATGCGCTGGAAAGCCGTGACGCCTACGAGAAAGGTGTCGCGGAGGAACGGCAGCGCATCGCGCGCGACATTCACGACAATATCGGTGTGCAGCTTATGGGCGCGCTGCATTCGAAGGGGGAGGGACGCAAGAACCTGTTGATCCGCGAGACGCTCACCGATCTACGCGATATCGTCAACAACGCATCGCAGCCAGACATGTCCTTTGATGAGATGCTGGCCGATCTGCGTCAGCAGGTATCGGAGCATCTTCATGTGGCGGGTGTGGGCCTTGACTGGCATGCCAAAAGTGAGGGTGAGGGGGGCCTGACACTCCAGACGGCGCACGCGTTGCGCTCCATCGTTCGAGAGGCCGTGCAGAACGCGCTTAAACACGCGGAAGCCGGCAGGATAGCCGTTACGGTGCGTCGGGATGCGACAGAAATTTTTGTTGAGATCGTCGATGACGGAAAGGGCTTCGACATCAGGAAGGCGCAACGGGGCAATGGGCTGACAAATATGGAGGAGAGAGTGGCCGGACTTGGTGGTCGGTTCGAGGTGACCAGCGATGCAGCTGGAACGCGGATCATTGCCCGCTTCCCGGTCAACACAGGACGGATGCGGTCATGACCCACATTCTCATCGTCGAAGACGTAAGCGAGACCCGTCGCTGGCTATCTGAAATTGTAGATACGGCGTTTCCCGGCTGCACGATCCGGGAAGCTGCCAGCATGCGTGCGGGCATCGCGCAGGTGGCTGCCCGCGACTATGACATTGCGCTGATCGACCTGGGCCTTCCTGACGGATCGGGCATTGAGGTCCTGCGCAATCTGAGACTGCTCAAGCCTGAAACCGTCTGCGTCGTGACCACCGTGATGGGTGACGACGCCTCGATCGTCGGTGCCTTGTCTGCCGGGGCGCAGGGCTACCTTCTCAAGGATCAGCCCGAGAGCCTTCTCGTCGCTCAGCTCAGGCAGGTTGTGCAGGGCATTCCGGCGCTTTCTCCGTCCGTTGCCCGCCGCATCATGGAGCATTTCCGACATACCGGACCATCGGCGCCAGAGGACGACCTGACAAACCGGGAGCGTGACGTGCTGGCCCTGGTCGGGCGTGGACTACGCAATGGCGAGGTCGCCGCCGAACTTGGACTGAGCGAGAACACGGTCGCGGGCTACATCAAGACCATTTACCGCAAGCTCGGAATCTCGTCGCGTGCGGAAGCCTCATGGCACGCTACCCGTATGGGGTTGGGCGGACATTCGAGCTGAAGTCAGAAATCGCTCGTTCGGCCGGGAAGCAGCGTGACATGGCAACAATTCAACGTGTCGCTGTATGACATTTGATCTTGCGCGATTACTCAATCCAGCGCCCGCGCGCGTTCCTCCCTCACGGCCAGAAGAATTCCCGCGCCTGCTATCATGAGGGGGATGGTGACGATCAGTCCGATTCGCTGGCTTCCCGACCATGCGGTAACCAGTCCAACAAGCAGCGGAGCCAGGAAAGCGGTCGCCTGACGCACCAGCGCATAGAGCCCGAAGAACTCGGCCATGTTCTCCAGGGGTGCTATGCGGGCCATCATCGTGCGGCTCGCGGCAATGACTGCGCCAACAGTCAGGCTGAAAAGAGCAACACAGATGAGAAAACCGCGTTCGGGAAGACTCGAAAATGCCGGCCCGCTACCAGCGGCTGGAACATCAATCATGAACAACACCCGGTCGGCGCTGAACGAGAGGATAAGGGAAAAAGCCAGTGCGGCCAGCAACAAGGCTGCTATCAAAGCGCGACGTGATCCGATGCGCCTGTCGGCGATGCCGCCAGCCACGGCTCCAAGAGCGGCGAACAGGCTGGCAAACAGGCCGTAGATCGTCAGTTCGGTCAACCCCCATGAAAATAGCCCGGCCGCCAGAACGCCGACGAACAGTATCCCGCCGTTCATGCCGGTATAGAAGATCAGACGCGCGGCCAGATAGAGCGCGACATTGCCAAGACGGCGCACGCGCATGAATGTGCCAAGCAACCGCCTAGCTCCCTGCTGAAGGATTTCTGAAGCTTTGAGCCCGCTGGAGCGCCCGTCGGGTACGATCAGCAGTAGGGGCAGCAGAAAGATCAGCAGCCAGATCCCGGCGATGGGGCCGACGATTCTATCGGTTTCAAAGGTATCAGGGTCGAGGCCGAACAGCGGCGTTTTCGGTACGAAGATGCTTTCCACCGAGCCTGGCAGTGCGAAGGCGACGAGGACCAGAAGGAGCGCCACGAGGCCGGCAAGTTGCCCGGCGGCTATTCCAAGGCCGGATACCAGCCCGATGCGCTGCGGCGATGCAATGGTTGGCAACATCGCGTTTGCGAAGACGAACAGACTCTCGATCCCGGCCCCGGCCAGAATGAGTGCGACAACAAGAGGAAGGATTGGCGCGCCTGGTACCGAGGTCCAGAGTATCATGCAGCCCATAACGGCAAGAGCACCGCTAAACATGATCCACGGTTTGCGGGCACCGGCGGCATCGGCCATCGCCCCGAGGAACGGTGCGGACAAAGCGACCACGAGCCCGGCAGCGGCCTGCGCGTAGCCCCAGACTGCTTGCCCCTGAACCGCGTCGCCGACAACATGTGTGGTGAAGTAGGGCGCGAACAGAAATATCGTCACCAGTGCGAAGTATGGCTGGCACGCCCACTCATGCAGTCCCCAGGCAGCCTGGACGAGCGCTGACTCCCGTCGTGTTACTGCTGCGTCGCTGGTCGCGTATTCCGTTGTCACTTGTCCCCCCCACACTGATTGAAGCGAAGTCAAAGGCTAAGACCGCATCAAAACACTGGTTTATTGCTCGTCGGCCGACACCATGGGACAGCCATCTCGGCCACGCAACGCTGTTCCGTCTTGGCCTATCATCTTATCTTGGAAACCAGCGATGCGCCCGCAGACGGATACCCGAGGGGGCTCTTCGCAAGACGTGTCTCTGCCTGGACTGTGACACGGTACCGATGCCTTCCGTTTGACATCGAGTGGGCGGGTATCTAGGCTTTCGGGGAGCCGCATCCCGGGTGTATTTCTGAACTATACATAAGCGTTTCGATCCAAGATGACCGCCGTTTCTTATTTTCAGTCGAAAGATTACAGAAAGGGCGACCGGCTTGCAGTTCTCCATGATGTTTATGCATCCGTGGAGCAGGTAAACATAGATGTCATTGGCGACGATGCGCCATATTTCAGCGTCGCCTCCCGAAAACTACCGGATATTTCGTTACTCGACGCGACGATCTCGCCGATGTCCCCGCAGAGGACGCGGCAGCAGGCTGCCGACGGCAAGGATGACCTGGTGTTTGCCTTCATCGAGAGCGGCAAGGTGAGCTTTGCTCCGCAGGGAGGGCACGAGTTCGAACTGTCTGGCGGCGAGGCCTATCTCGGCATCAATACGCGCGCCTCCCGGCATACGCTTGTCGATGCACCGAGTTTCTTCGACATTACGATCCCGCGTTCAGTACTCGAACCGCGTGTTCAGGTGCGTGATTACGCATCCATCGGTAAGCTCCCGCCCAGCCCCGCCTTGGTGCTGCTCAAGCAGTACGCCCAGGCCATCATGCGAACGGACAACGTGCTTGACGATGTCCTTGCGCGCCGGAGCGCCGATCATCTCCTCGATCTGGCGGCGCTGGCGCTTGGGGCACGCAAGGACCATGCTGAACATGCGGCGGGCAATGGACTTGCTTTTGCAAGGCTTGCCGCCATCAAGGCGGACATTCGCGAACATCTCACCGAGAGCTGGCTCAGCCTCGACGAGATGGCGCGCCGCCACGATATTTCACCACAGTATCTTCGGTCCTTGTTCTACAAGGATGGTGGAGCCTTTACAGACTTTGTGCGCTCCGAACGCCTCGACCGGGCACATGCGATGTTGAGCGATCCGACGAGATCCCAACTGCGGGTCAGCGAGATTGCCTTCGCATGCGGCTTCGGTGATCTGTCGCATTTCAACAAATGCTTCCGCCAGCGCTTCGCGATGTCGCCGTCTGAAGTCCGTGCGGGTCTTCCCGACAGCAACTGAGCCATAACGGGTTTAGCCCGGAGTAGCTTTTTCCCCAAGCCCTCTGCCCAAGCCGAGTCAGTCTTGCCCCCGCTATACAGAGCACCAACGGGTGTTTGGGGCCGCCTTCTGCCTTACAGGGGAGGAGTTTGTTTCTCTGCGTTTCCAATGCCCCGCCTGCCTGACCGCGGGATCACACGCAATATGGACTGTCAGAGATGATGAATTCCTTCAGCAGTAAAATCTCGCGCTGCGGTCGCTGGATGAGCCGTGATCGTGACCTCTTGCCCGGCGGCGGATCTGAGACAACGCGAATGGCCCGATCAGGTCTGACGGCGTTGTCGGCCATATTGCTTTTATTATCCACGAATTCACCGGCGATCGCGCAGACGACATGGACCGGCAACAATTCCGGCGATTGGCAGGACTCCGCCAACTGGACTAACGGGCTTCCGACAAATGCAGCCCATGTGACCAACGACACCAGGGTCAACTCGGCTGCACAGAACCCGACCCTCCTGTCGGGCGGTACGGGCTATACGCGGGGGCTGATCGTAGACGGGACAGGCAATCTCACGGTCGAAGGCGGCGCGGTTCTCAATACGCTGGTCAATGGCCATGTCGGATACAATGCCGGTTCTGACGCAAGGGCAACCATTCAGGGGGCCGGCACGATGTGGGACATAGGAAATGACCTGAACCTCGGGTTCAGCGGCTCCGGTATCCTGACGATACGCGATGGCGCGAGGGTGGATATTGGCAAAGATCTGTATCTCGGCATCTCAGCCGACGCAGAGCTTTATATTCAGGGGGGAGCCCAGCTTGATGCTCAGGGCAGCATGTGGATCGGAACATACGCCGGAACCCATGGACGCCTGACGATCGATGGCCCCGGCTCAACCCTGAAGAAGCCTGAATATTTCATGGTCGGGTTTGAAGGCGAGGCGACCCTGACCATTCGAAATTCAGGATCGGCCGATGCAATCATGTCCAGCATAGGGGTTGGTCCGGGTTCGCATGGAAGGGCGCTGATCGAAGGTCCCGGCTCCGTATGGACGCAGGATGTCGAGCTTTTCGTCGGCTATCTAGGCGCAGGCGAGATGACCATACGCGACGGCGGAGTGGTCCATACAAAGGGTATGGGCGCGATAGGACTGTACTCCGGCTCGGATGGTGTGGTGACGATCGACGGGCCCGGCTCCCGTTGGCAGATCGACGGGCTTTTCGCGGTCGGCGTGGCCCAGAGCGGCGTTCTGACCGTATCGAATGGTGGCGCGCTCGAAACCAACATTCTTTACGTGTCCCATACCTCGAGCGCTGATGGTGTGGGAACGGTCAATATCGGAGCGGCGGAAGGCAGTGCTGCCGCAGCGGCGGGAGTGCTGGATGTCACCACCGGTATCGCCTTCGGCGCGGGTGCGGGAACGCTGGTGTTCAACCATAACGCAGTTGGCCCGGCGCCTTACGTTTTCGAGCCCGGCATCGCTTCGGTCGCCGGCGGCGCGCATGAAATCCGCCATGTCTCGGGTTACACGATGTTCACGGGCAATGGCGCGGGTTTTACGGGCAAAACGACAGTTTCAGGCGGCGTTTTTCAGGTTGACGGATCGCTGGGCGGCGCGATTCAGGTAAACGCCGGCGCAACTCTTGCAGGCGTCGGCAATCTGTCGGGCGACGTCCTGCTTTCCGGGGGCAGGCTCGCTCCCGGGAATCATGCAGGTCCGGGCGTCCTGACGATATCCGGCGACGTGACTTTCGATGCCGGTTCGGTTTACGCGATCAGGATCGCGGGCACGGACCCTGATCCTGCTCCGGCTCCGGCCTCTGACCAGATGATGGTTGGTGGCAGGGCCGATCTTGCCGGCGGTGCGGTTGAGATCACGGCCATCGATTCCCGAACCTCCTATGTGGACGGTCACACCTATGCCGCTCCGATCCTTACGGCGGCGAACGGTCTGAACGGAACGGAATTCGCGTCCGTGGCCATGGCGGGCAATTCGGCCTTCATTACGCCGACGCTCAGCTATGTCGGCAATGATGTGTTCCTGACTATCGGCGTGACCCATGACTTCACGACGGAGGCGCAGACTTTCAACCAGCTTCAGGCTGCGACGGGACTGTTCGACCTCGACCAGACCTCCGGCTCGGACGCCCTTATGGTGTTCAACACGATTGCCGCAATGAACGCGGACGATGCGCGCCGTGCTTTCGATCTGTCCTCGGGCGAGATCCACGCCTCCGGCCAGCATGTGATCGACCAGACGTTTGCTCTGTTCAACCGCACGCTGCGCTATCAGGGCGTGGCGGGGATCGGCGCAGGCAATGTCGGTGCCGAAACGTTCACGGCGCCGCTCGGCTATGGCCCTGCCGTCGCGCGCGGCAATGAAGGTGTTGCCGCCATCGACGGCGCGACGGATTATGCCGATGCCCGTGTACGCGGCGCATGGGCGGCCCCGCTTGGCGGTTTCGGCCGGATCGACAGCGACGGCAATGCCGGCGAACTCAAATGGTGGAACGGCGGCCTGGCCGGTGGCTATGAGGGCGTCATCGATCTCGGCGCAGGCAATGCGGTTGGCGGTCTCGGCT
>JBEBWZ010000053.1:0-21906 GCA_040391865.1 Solimonas flava | reverse complement strand
CAGCACCACCAGCGACACCGCGATGTTGACCGTGAACATCAGGTCCAGCACCGACGGTGACAGCGGCACGACCATCATTCCCAGGATCAGCAACAACAGCGCCGGTGCCGCGAGGCCCTGATCGGCGCCCAGTCCCTTCAGTCGCTGCAACCATCCGCTTGCCTGAGCATTCATGCCCCGGCCGTGCAACTTCCGTGCTTGCCGGATTTCCGACGTCTGTCAGGCGTTTCACGACCGGTCGGCGCTGGTGGCGGTCGTGCGTAGCCGCTTGCAGCTTCAATCGGGCATCATCACGCTGTGCCGCACCGACCCCTGCCCGGAATCTCCACTTGCAACCGACGCCATGAAATCAGCCGCCACCCAACTGTTGATCGCCTCCGCCCTCCTGCTCTCCACCAGTTTCGCCGCTCATGCCAAGGACGATCCCGTCGGCAGCGACAAGCGCATCAACCAGCAGCTGCAAGCCGCCGACCTCAAGTACACGATCGACGACGACGGCGATTACCGGCTGCTGTTCTCGACCAAGGACGAGCGCTCGCAGCAGGTCTTCATGAAAGCAAGCACCGAGCGCTACGACGATTTCGAGATCCGTGAAATCTTTTCGCCCGTGCTGCAACCGGACAAGCCCATGAGCACCGCGCTGATGAGCAAGCTGCTGGCGCACAACAACACGGTCAAGATCGGCGCCTGGAGAACCATGGGCCCTCCCGATGCCCTCACCCTGGTGTTCGCGGTGCAGCTCGATGCCGCTGCCAACCAATCGACGCTGCTGTCCGTCCTGGAAGCCGTGGTCAACACCGCTGACGATATGGAACTGGAGCTGAGCGGGGAAGATCGGTTCTGAACCGATCACCTTTCCGCATCGTCCATCGTGGTGCGATTCGGCTGCATGCCATACCTGCGCGATACTGAGTCATGGTCAATCTGCTGCTGGCCGTTGCCGTCGGCCTGATCATCGGCATCGAACGCGGCTGGCATGTGCGCGAAGCAGCGGATGGCGCGCGCATCGCCGGCCTGCGCACCTTTGCGCTGCTCGGTCTGCTGGGTGGCGTCTGCGCGCTGCTGGCGCAGCAGACGTCCTTCTGGGTACTGGCGCTGGCGCTGCTGGGGCTGTGTGTGGTGCTGGCCGTCGGACACTATCGCGAAAGTGAACAGGACGGCGAAAAAGGCATCACCACAGTGGTCGCCGCACTGCTGACGTTTGCGCTGGCGGCACTGGCAACCAGCGGCGCCCGACTCGAAGCGATTGCGATGGCGGTGCTGACCGCGGCGTTGCTGAGTCTCAAGAGCGAGATCCATGGCTGGCTGCGCCGGATCGAGCGGCTCGAACTGCACACCGCGCTGCAGTTGCTGCTGGTCGCGGTGGTTGTGCTGCCGCTGCTGCCAGGCACCGCGATGGGCCCCTGGGACGCCATCGTTCCGCGTCAGATCGGCTGGCTGGTGCTGATGATTGCGGGGCTCAGCTTTGCCGGTTACATCGCCGTCAAGCTGATCGGGGCGCGCTACGGCTTGCTGGCGATGGGCGCCCTCGGCGGCATGGCCTCCTCCACCGCGATGGTGCTGCAGCTGTCTTCGAGAATGCGCGAGGCCTCATCCGGCCGCCGCCTGATCGCGGCGGCGATGCTGGCTGCCTGTTCGGTGATGGCGCCACGTGTGCTGGTTCTGACTGCGCTGATTGCGCCCGGCCTGCTGTCGCAGCTGGCGCTGCCGGTCGCGGCAATGAGCGCGCCGTTGCTGATCGCCATCCTCTACCAGATGCAGGGTGCGCGCCGGCAGGCAGCGGCCAGCGAACCGGTGCTGTCGAACCCGATGTCGCTGCTGCAGGCCAGCAAGTTCGCCCTGCTGATCGCTGCGGTCATGGTTCTGGTGCAGGCCGCACGCCACTGGCTGGGCGATAGCGGCGTCCTGGTCGCGGCCGCGCTCAGCGGCGTCGCCGATGCCGATGCGATCTCGCTGAGTCTGGCCGAGATGGCCGGCAGCGACGCAGCTGCCACCACACTCGCCGCGCGCGGCATCCTGATTGCACTGATGGTCAACAACGCGGTCAAGGCCACGTTCGCAGTCACTATCGCGCGCGGCCCCGCAACCGGGTCAGTCGCCTTGCCACTGGGGCTCAGCGGACTGATCGGCGGTGGTTTCGCCCTGGCCCTGTAATCGGGCATCATTTTCGCCTCGTTTTCCCTTGATGCCGGAAGCCTTCCAATGGCCGAATCCCAGCCCAAGTACGAATACCTGGTGATCTCCCGCGGCCAGTGGGATCAAGATGCCAGCCCGGAGCTGATTCAGCAGACGATCGATGATTTCTATGCGTGGATCGGCCGCGAAGTCGATGCGGGACGCATGAGGACCGGGCAGCGTCTGCAGCCGGAACGCCGGCTGGTCTCGCGCAAGGGCATCACCGACGGCCCCTACAGCGAAGCCAAGGAGATCGTCGGTGGCTACTGGTTCATCGTTGCCGGCAGCCTCGACGAAGCTGCGCGGATTGCCAGCGGCAACCCCTGTCTGGCCCGTGGCCTTCTGTTCGAGATCCGACCGATCGATCCGCAAACCGCCAGCGCCTTTGTCGTGACCTGCGAAACCCCGCCGCGCTAGCGCCGGCCGATCGCGGCGGTACGGGAGCAGACCCACAGCGACGCTGCTCAGCCTGTCGTGTAGCATCATCAGCAACGGATTCATCCTGGGTGTCGCATCCGTGACGCCTGCTGACGGAGACGGCCGATGATGTTCGACTGGGGTTCCTACCGCAAACAGATTGCCACGCGGATTTCCGAGTTCGGCAAGTTGAGTCCCGGCTCGATCCGCGGCTATCGCGAACTGAGTCAGGCGGGTGATGCCGCCAACCTGCTCGGCGCCAAGACCCGCGAACTGATCGCGCTGGCCGTGGCCGTCACCCGCCAGTGCGACGGCTGCATCGCCGCCCATACCGATGCCGCGCTGAAGCATGGTGCCAGCCGCGAGGAGATCGCCGAGGCCCTGGGCGTCGCGATTGCGATCAACGCCGGCGCAACGCTGATCTATACCTCGCGGGTCATGGATGCGATCGCCGAGCATCCGCCGGTCTGAAACTCCGCGTTGTCTCTGCACCGGCAGACGGCAACATCAAGACCGCGATGATCGTGCCTGATGCTGCCGCTTACCGGCTCCCGAAAATGCCTGCCGCTACCAGCCACTGACACCATGAACTCGCCACTGCCCTCGTTCTTCATCTCCCACGGTGGCGGTCCCTGCTTTTTCATGGACTGGAATCCCGCCGACGCCTGGGAACCGCTGGCGCGCTCACTGCGCGAACTGCCGGACCATGTCGGAGCGCGCCCCAGGGCCATCGTGGTGATCTCGGCCCATTGGGAGGCGCCGGTCTTCACCGTGACCGCGCAGGCGCAGCCGCCGCTGATCTACGATTACTCCGGGTTCCCGCCGCATACCTACGAGTTGCAGTATCCGGCGCCGGGCTCGCCGCCGCTGGCACAGCAGCTGGTGCAGTTGCTGGCGGCTGCCGGCCTCGAAGCACGGCCCGATCAACAGCGCGGTTTCGATCACGGAGTGTTCGTGCCGTTCAAGCTGATCTACCCCGATGCCGACATTCCGATCGTGCAACTGTCGCTGCACGCAAGCCTCGATGCCGGGCTGCATCTGCGCGCCGGCCGCGCCCTGGCCGCGCTGCGTGAACAGGGCGTGCTGATCGTCGGCAGCGGCTACAGTTATCACAACATGCGCGGCTTTGGCGGCGCCGGAGAACCGGCAGCACGCGAGTTCGATGCCTGGCTGGGCGACACGCTGTGCCGGCAAACGCCCGCGAACCGCGAGCAGCGACTGGCCGACTGGTCATCCGCTCCGTCCGCTCGCGAGGCGCATCCACGTGAAGAACATCTGCTGCCGTTGATGGTCGCCGCGGCCAGCGCCCACGATGCCCCCGGCTTGCGCCTGCTCGGCGAACCGGTCTGGGGCATCACCACCTCGGCCTTCCAATTCGGAGCTAGCGCCACATGAAACGATCCACGCTCATCCATCCTTCGTCCCTGACGAGCCTGCTGCTGTTGCTGGCGGTCAGCACCGGCCATGCCGCAACCGACAGCCGTGTCAGCGTGCGCTATGAAAAGCCGGAAACCTTCACCGACGCCAGCGATCGCGCGCCCGGCGGACGCGGTGCCAGCAAGAGCGTGATGAGCGATCTGGAACGCTACCTGCAGCAACTGGGCGAATCGCAGTTGCGCAGCGATGAAACCCTGGAGATCGTGTTCACCGACATCGATCTCGCCGGCCGTTTCGAATTCATGCCGGGCAACACCACGGGTGATCTGCGCATCGTGCGCGACAGCACCTGGCCCAGTCTCGATTTTCGCTATGCGCTATCCCGCAACGGCACACCCGTGATGTCGGGCAAGGAATCGCTGCGCGACATGAACTTCCTGAACAGCGGCGTTGCCATCCCGTCCAGCGAAACATTGCGCTATGAGAAGGATCTGTTGCGCCGCTGGCTGACACAGCGCTTCGCCAGGCCAGAACCGGATGACGCCGACAGCGCCGCCGACTAAAGCGGCGGATCCGGTTCACCGCCGGGCACTTCGCCGATCGACGGCGGTTTGCCCGCGGTACGGTTGCGCAACTGGTAGACCCAGCTGAGCACCTGCGCGACAGCGGCATACAGTGCCGCGGGGATTTCCTGATCGAGTGCCGCACCGCGATACAGTGCCCGCGCCAGCGGCGGCGCGACAAGCAGCGGCACCCGATGTTCACGCGCGCGTTCGCGGATCGCCAGCGCCATCAGATCGATACCCTTGGCCACGACTCGTGGTGCGCGCATCTTGCCGGCCTCGTATTTCAGCGCCACCGCGTAGTGCGTGGGGTTGACCACCACCACATCGGCGGTCGCAACCTTCTCCATCATCCGGCGATTGGCCATCTCCTGCTGCACGCGGCGGATACGCCCCTTCACTTCCGGGCTGCCTTCGGCCTGCTTGAATTCGTCGCGCAGGTCCTGGCGCGACATCCGCAGCTTCTTGTTGTAGCTCCACAACTGGTAGGGTGCATCGACCAGCGCAATCAGCACCAGGCCCCCGCACAACCAGATCAGACAGCCGAAGCCAAGCTTGAGCCCATGGGCAATTGCCGCGGTCACCTCCTCACGCCCCAGGGCCTGCAGCTCGCCCGCGTGATTCAGCACATAGATCACCGCGATGGTGCCGAGCACCGTCGATTTGAGCAGCGCCTTCAGCAATTCCATCAGCGCATTGGCCGAGAACATCCGCCCCAGCCCCTTGAGCGGATTGCAGCGGCCGAAATCCGGGGTGATCGATTTCGCCGCAATGTTCCAGCCACCGAGCATCATCGGTGCGACCAGCGCCGCCAGCCAGCCGGCCAGCAGCAGCGGCAGGATCAGCTTGAAGCCGCCGAGCCCCAGCGCACCGAACCACGGCCCAAGTCGCGTCGGATCGCCGATCAATGCCAGATCCGGCGTCAGCGCCTTGCGCATCCAGTCCAGCGCACCGCCCGCCAGCGCCGCCGATAAACCCAGCATCGCCAGCGCGCCGGCACCGACGCCCACCGCCGAAGCCAGCTCCCGCGAGCGCGGCACTTCACCACGCTCGCGCGCATCGCGGATCCGTTTGGCGGTCGGTTTCTCGTTCTTTTCCTGCGCGCTGTCGCCGCTCATCTCAGCCCCCAAGCATCGTGGCGATCTGCAGCCAGGCCGCATCCAGCAGGCGAGCGAGCTGTTCGGTGAACGCCGGCAACCCGGCACGCAGCAGCACCAGGCCGGCAATCAGCGTCACCGGAAAACCGACCGCAAACAGATTCAGGCTGGGCGCCGAACGACTGACGACACCCAGGCCGAGATTGGCCACCAGCAGCGCGATCACCACCGGCAAGGCCAGCAGCAAACCGTCGGCAAATACCTGACCACCGTAGCGCAGCAGGCTTTCGAACTGGCGCAGACCGAACCCGCCCTGCCCGATCGGCAGGCTGTGAAACGAACGCACCAGCAGTTCGATCAGCGTCAGATGGCCACCCAGCGCGAGGAACAGCAGAGTCGCGAGAATCAGCAGGAACTGCCCGACCACCGGGGTGCTCGCACCCCGCAGCGGATCGGCCATCTGCGCGAAGCTCAAGCCCATGCTGTAGGAAATCAGTTCGCCGCCCATCACCACCGCTTCAAACACCAGCGTCAGCACGAAGCCGATGCAGATGCCGATCACCAGCTGCTCGACGATGCAGCGCCACCACGGCGCCGAAAACATCTCCATCACCGCCGGCATCGGCAGCAGCGGCACCACGATCAGCGTCACCAACAGGGCGATCGACAAACGGATACGCGCAGGGACATTCCGTGCACCGAGCACCGGCGCCACCATGAACACGCCACCGATGCGCAGGAAAGGCCACAGGTACTGCTGCAGCCAGGCAATCAGTTGGGTGTCGGTGATGGTCATTGCCGGTCGCGGCGCCGTTCAGCCGATCAAACCCGGAATGCTTTCGATCAGCCGCCGCGTGTATTCGATCATCATCCGCAGCATCCAAGGCCCGGCGATCACGATCACCGCCGCCATCGCCAGCAGCTTGGGAATGAACGACAGCGTCATTTCGTTGATCTGCGTCGCCGCCTGGAATACGCCGACCAGTACCCCGACACCCAGGGCGGTGAGCAGCAGCGGCGCACCGAGCATGATCGCCAACATCAATGCTTCACGTCCCAGGGTCAGTACCGATTCCGGTGTCATCGGTCGCGCGCCTTCACATCTGGAAGCTGCTGGCCAGCGTGCCCATCACCAGCGACCAGCCATCGATCAGCACGAACAGCATCAGCTTGAACGGTAGAGAAATCAGCATCGGCGACAGCATCATCATGCCCATGCTCATCAGCACGCTGGACACCACCAGATCGATGATCACGAACGGAATGAACAGCAGGAAACCGATCTGGAACGCGGTAGTCAGCTCGCTGGTCATGAACGCCGCCGCCAGCACCGTGAACGGCACATCCGCGGGGCCTGCATAAGGCCCCTGCTGCGCGATGCGCGCAAAGGTCATCAGATCCGCTTCACGGGTCTGCGCCAGCATGAACGTGCGCAACGGCTGCGCACCAGCCTGCAGTGCGGGCACGATGTCCATCTTGCCTTCGATGTACGGTTGCGCCGCTTCGGTATAGATACGATCGGCGACCGGGCTCATGACGAAGAAGGTCAGCAACAGGCCCAGTCCCAGCAACACCTGATTGGTCGGGGTCTGTCCGGTGCCCAGTGCCTGACGCAGCAGGCCGAGGACCACGATGATCCGCAGGAACGCGGTCATCGACAGCAGCATCGCCGGCAACAGCGTCAGCACCGTCATCAGGATCAGCGTCTGCAGACTGAGGCTGTACTGGGTGCCGCCACCGGGTGCCGGGGTCGCGGTGACGGCAGCGATGCCCGGGGCGGCGGAGGCAAGGCCCGGCAGCAGGGCCAGTGCCAGCAGCAGAACCACGGCTGCGGATCTCAAGCAAAGTCCGTTCGTATCGAGCAGGCGCGCAGCGCCGTATCGAGATACCTGGGCCAGTCCTTCGATGGCGAGCCGCCTCCCTGTGGGAGACCCGCGCTGGCGCTCGGGCCCTCGGGACAAGCGGAGATGGGAATAGGTTTTCACGAAGGCTGGCGTCCCAAGGCCTTGTTGAGCTGCTCGGTGAAACTGGCAAGCACCGCCGGTGGACTCGCCTCGGTGGCTTCCGGCATCTCCGGCGCCTGTTCGAAGCGATGCAGCAGGGAAACCTGCCCCGGCGTCACGCCCACCAGAAAATGCTGGCCACCGGCCTCGAACCAGATCACGCGCTCCTTCTGCCCCAGCGGCAAACCGCCGTGGATACGCAGACTGCCGGCGCGTGTGCCGCGTAGCGACTGCATGCGCCGCAGCAGCCAGGCCAGGGCGAAGATCACCGCCAGCACCAACGCCAGGCTGAGCAGCATCTCGGCCACGCCGCCAGCGGCTGACAGCGGCGCCGCAGCCGTGCTCGCGACGGATTCGGTCACGGCGTTCACCGCAGCTTGCGGATGCGCTCGGCCGGGCTCACCACATCGGTGAGGCGGATGCCGAATTTTTCGTTGACCACCACCACCTCGCCGTGCGCGATCAGGGTGCCGTTGGCATAGACATCCAGCGGTTCGCCCGCAGCGCGTTCCAGCTCGACCACCGAGCCCTGATTGAGCTGCAGCAGATTGCGGATCGGCACGCGCGCACGCCCGACCTCCATCGACAGGGTCACCGGCACATCGAGAATCACATCGAGATTGACCTCGCCGCTGGACGCGTCGCCGTGGTCGTCGAAGGTCTGGAAACTGGCACGCGCCGTTTCCGGTGCGGCCTTGCTGGCGGTAGCGGTGCTCATAACAGTTCTCGGGTGGGGGCAGGCGTGGCGGGCTGACGGATCAGCTCGCCGATGCGGATCGCGTTGTGGCCGTTGGCGACACCGAAGCTGCCGCGGTACAGCGGCAGCTGTTCGACACACAGGTTCAAGGTCTTCGGCAGATGGATCGGAATCACGTCACCGGCCTTGAGTTGCGCCAGCTGTCGCAGGCTGATCGTGGTGCGCGCCAGTTCGCTGCCGATCTCGACTTCGGCATCCTGAATCTGCTCGCGCAGCGAGATTGCCCAGCGTTCGTCCTTGCCGCCGCGATCGGACTGGATGCCGGCATCCAGCAGCTCGCGGATCGGCTCCAGCATCGAGTACGGAAACGTGACGTGCAGATGACCACCGCCGCCTTCCAGCTCGATCCTGAACTTGGACACCACCACGATCTCGCTGGGCGAAACGATGTTGGCGAAATGCGGATTGACCTCGGAATTCATGTACTCGAACTCCAGGCCCATCACCGGGCTCCAGGCTTCCTGCAGATCGGCGAAGGCCTGCTTCAGCAGCAGCTGCACCACACGCATCTCGGTAGGCGTGAACTCGCGGCCTTCGATCTTGGTGTTGAGACGGCCGTCGCCGCCGAAGAAATTCTCGACCACGGTGAATACCAGACGCGGCTCGAACACGAACAGGGCGGTGCCGCGCAGTGGCTTCACCCGGATCAGGTTGAGGCTGGTCGGCACGAACAGCGAATGCGTGTACTCGCTGAACTTGGCGGTTTCGATCCCGACCACGGTCAGCTCCGGCGAGCGTCGCAGCATGTTGAACAGCGAAATGCGGAACAGCCGCGCGAAACGCTCGTTGATCATCTCCAGCGTCGGCATGCGCCCGCGCACGATGCGTTCGTGCGAGGTGAAATCGAAGGGCCGCGCCTCGCCCGGCATCGCCGGCGGCGGTGTGGTGTCGACCTTGCCGCTGTCGACGCCATGCAGCAGCGCATCGATCTCGTCCTGCGACAGCAGTTCGTTGCCGGCCATCACTGCATCACGAAGCTGGTGAAGTACACGGCTTCGACGCCGGGTGCTCCCGCTTCTTCCTTCAGCACTTTCTGGATCTCGTCCAGCACCGCGGCCTGCAGGTTTTCCTTGCCAGCGCGTTCACCCAGATCGACGATCTTCTGCTGGCCGAGCAGCAACAGCAGCGCGTTGCGGATGCGCGGCATGTGCTGCCGGATCTGCTCCGGCACTTTCGGATCGCGGCTCATCACCTCGATCTGCAACTGCAGGAAGCGCAGTCCGCTGGGGTCGGCCAGATTGACCACGAACGCCGGGTCCAGCGACACATACAGCGACGGCCCCCTGGGCTTCTCCGGCTCGGCGGCATTCGCGTCGCTCTCGCCGTCCGTTGCCTTGGCCAGGGCTTTCATTTCCGCCAGCGCCTGCTGCGACACCATCCAGGTGACGCCGCCGCTGACACCGGCGGACAACAGCACCGCGCCAATCAGCAAACCGGCACCGCTCCGCTTGCGACCATTGGCTGCGGTCGCGGTACGCCCGGGATCGTCGGATTTGGGAGCTGCTGCGGCCATCTTGGATCGCGTCCTGAGGAGGTTTCCCGGACCGGAGCAAGTCCTGTTCCCGGCCTCCCCTGCACAGCAATGCCGGAAATCCGTCGGTACTTCTTGCCGACAGCGCGCCGACTAACCGTCACCGCGCTGCGCTTGCACGATCTGGCAGCGATGACTACCATTGCCGCCAATGAACACCCTGTCGGCCCCTGCCGCCCTGTCCGCACGATTTTGGTACCGCCCGTATCTGACGCTGGCGGTCTGACGTTTTCTGTATTTTTTAAACGAAGCCGCCTCCCGCAGGCGGCTTTCGTGTTTCTGGTGCAGAACCTGAACCCACGATTGCCACCCGCACACCGCGGCCTCCCCTCTGGAGCATGGCAATGAAGTTCACCCTCGATTACGACGTCATCTGCGGCCCCTCGATCGCCGAGTCGCCGCGGCCCGCAGCAAGCTGCTGCGCTACGACCGACACCACTGACACTGCGGTGGATGTACACCGCACTCGGATGGAGCGCCGATCATGACGCTCGTCCCTCACTCTCCCGGCCAGCAACCGCCGCAACACAGCGAGTGGCTGCCGCATAGCTGGACGACACAGGTGCTGCGCCAGGCGCCTGAATACCCGGATGCGGCCGCGCATGACGCGGTGATCTCGCAGCTGTCGGGCTTGCCACCGCTGGTACTGGCCAGCGAGATCCGCGCGCTGAAGGCACAGCTGGCGCAGGTGGCCGCGGGCAAGGCGCTGCTTCTGCAAGGCGGCGACTGCGCCGAATCGTTCGCAGAATTCCACGCCAGCACGATCCGCGACACGCAGCAGACCCTGCTGGAAATGGCGCTGATCCTGGGTCGGCAGCAGCCGGTCGTCAGCGTCGGCCGCATCGCCGGGCAGTTCGCCAAACCGCGCTCTGCGTCCACCGAGACGCTCGATGGCATCACGCTGCCGAGCTACCGCGGCGACATCGTCAATGGCGCCGCCTTCGATGCCGCCAGCCGCACGCCTAACCCGCAGCGCATGCTGCAAGCGTATTTCCAGTCGGCGGCGACGCTGAACCTGCTGCGCGCGATGGCGCAGAACGGTTACGGCAGCGCCACGGCGATCGCACAGCGCCATCGGCAACTGGTGGAACGCCTGCACGAACAGGATTCGTCGCACCGCCTGCGCATCACCGAACTGGCAGCGATGCCGGCGGCGGATTCCGCCTTGTACTGCAGCCACGAAGCGCTGCTGCTGCCGTACGAGACCGCCCTGACGCGCAGGGACAGCAGTGACGGCCGCTGGTACGACTGCTCCGCGCACATGGTCTGGATCGGCGACCGCACGCGGCAGCTCGACAGCGCGCATCTGGAATTCTGTCGCGGCATCGCCAATCCGCTCGGCCTCAAGTGCGGGCCGTCGATGACGCCCGAAGAACTGCTGCGCGTGCTCGAGATTCTCGATCCACAGCACGAACCGGGGCGCATCAGCCTGATCGTGCGCCTCGGTGCCGACCAGGTCCGCCGCCAGTTGCCGCCGCTGCTCAATGCGGTGCGCGATGCCGGCCGCACGGTGATCTGGTCCTGCGATCCGATGCACGGCAACACCCGCTCCACTGCCAGCGGCCGCAAGACCCGGCCGTTCGACCGGGTGGTGGCGGAAGTGCAGGCATTCTTCGAGGTCCATCGGGAACAGGGCACGCATGCCGGCGGACTGCATCTGGAGATGACCGGCAAGGATGTGACCGAATGCATCGGCGGCATTCAGGGCATCGACGAAGCGCAGCTCGACCTGCGTTACCACAGCGCCTGCGATCCGCGGCTCAACGCTTCGCAAGCCCTGGAGCTGGCCTGTATCGCGAGTGAAGCGGCGCAGGCTGCATCGCCACTGCGCCGCTCGCAGACGCTGGCGGCCTGAGCGATCCGCCTGTGTTCGCCGCCGCACCGATGGAATGCCGGCACTGCTCTACGGTGCCGGCAGTTCCCACGTCCGGCCGATGCCACCATGAATATCGAGCACGTGCAGTTCCCCGCGATGCTACCGCAGACGCCGTGGCGACGGCGCATGAAAGTGCTGCTGGGACGGTTGCTGAGCGTGCTCGATCCGCGTGCGGCGGCGGCCGTCGCCGCCGGGAAGCTGCCGTCCCGCCTGGGCCTGCGCGAGCAACTGCTGATCGCGGCCCTGGTCGATCGTCATCAGCGTGCCGGCACACTGGGAGAACTCGCGCCGCTGCATGCCTGGTTGTGGCAGGGCGAGCAGGCGGTCTCGTTTCATGAACAGGCGGCGGCGCGGTTCAACTCGTGGTGGCTGCGCCACCACTGCGAGATCGTGGCGCCGATACAGAAATTGATCGACGCGCCGGATTCACCCTACCGGCAGCTGTGCGAGATCGGTTGCGGTTCAGGGCTGGTGCTGCGCGATCTGGCGCGCCGCCTGCCGCAGCTGGATCGGCTCACCGGACTCGATCTTAGTGCGCTGCAGACCGAACGCAACCGCATGCGTCAGGCCGATCCGCGCATCCGTTTCGTCAGCGGTGATGTCACGGCCTGGATCCCGGCGCACGCGACACCCGGCACGATCTTTCTGACGGTGGCCGGCGTGCTCGAGTACCTGCCGCGCGCGCAAGTGCAAAGGCTGTTTCGCGATATCGCGACCAAACTGGCACCGGCGGCAGTCGCATTGATCGAACCGGTACCGCGCGACTACGACTTTGAGCGGGAAAGCGAATCGCGCCCTTATGGCGCGGAAAACTCGCTCGCACACAACTACCCCTTGCTGCTGCGCGAAACAGGCTTCGTCACGCACTTCCAGCAATTGCAGAACATCGGCGATTTCACCTTCATGCTGCTGCTGGCCGAGCGCGGTCACCGTACCGAGCCGGCTCAGGCGTAAGCGTCCACCAGGAATACGCGGCTGACGCGGCGACGCGAGCCGGCACGAGTGTCCACGGCATCGGCCGCAGCGGCACGCATACCCGGCATCTCCCGCTCCAGTTGCGCGCGACCGAGATGTAGACCCTGCCCGCTGAACATCTCGCGCAACTGCGGCAGGGCCTGCGCCAGCAGCATCCGCGTCATCGGCTCGGCCGCCGCCAGCGAAACCTGGGTCTGCTCACCCCGCGTTTCGATCCGGATCACCAGACTGCCCAGCTCTGCCGGATGCAGTTCCACCGTGGCTTCCCCCAGTTCCTGATCTAGCGTCCAGTCGATCCGCTCACCCAGATCCGCAGCGATCTCCCCCATGTCGGCGCTGTTCAATGACAGCGGCGATGGCGGTGCAGCGACGGTTTCTGCGGTGCGCAGCTCCACCGCCACTGGCGACCGCATGAACGCGTCGATTGCCGCGAACGACGGTGCCGGCCCGCTGATATCCGTATTGGCTGACGGCGTCGCGGGTGTGAGCACCGCCATGTCCTCCGTACTGGCGGCCGACGGTTCCAAGGTCATTGCAGTCGCGGCATCGGCCATCGGCGCTTCAAACACGATCCCGGCATCGTTCGTGTCCATCGCCGCCGCTGGCGCCGGAACGCCACTCACGCCGGACGCTGCCTGCGCGTCTGCACGGAATGGCGACTCCGTTGCTGCATCGGCATTCGCTGCAGGCATCTTGACCGACAGCGGTGGCATCAGCCATTGCAGCCAGCACGCGATCGCGGTAGCTGCACTCGGTTCCGGTGCGGCTGCATCGTCGTCGGTTTCCGCAGCGGGCTCTTCGGCAAGCATGACTTCTTCCGGTATCGCCGCCAGCGGATTCCCGCGCAACAGCACCCTGAAACTGTCGGTATCCGTCGCCGCGTCTGGCCCGGCGTCGCGCTGCGCGGCCGCCGTTGCCGACGGCGCGGCGGCCTGCCCCGAGGCACCCGCGGCAATCGCGGTCACGGAACACCCTCGTGTACCGCGCGACGGTGCCGATGCAGGGCAAACTCATCCATGCGCCGCTGCTCGCGCTGTTCCTCGACCGCCGCTTCACGTTGCCGGTAGACCTCCGCCAGCTGCTCCAGCGTCGCGGTCTCGCGATGGCTCAGCAGCCAGCGTGCACGTTCGTTGTCGCAATCCCGCTGCGCCTGCTCCACCAGCTGCTGCTGGAACAGCTCGGCCTCGCGCAGGCGTGCGATGAACGCACGCCGGTTCAACAGCAGCTGCGGGGTATCGATTTCACTGCCACGCTGCTGGTAGTCCTCGCGATAGCGGCGCAGTTCGGCCAACCGCGTCTGGCGCTCGGCGAGACGACGCTGACTGCCGGCCAGACGTCGCGCCGCCGCGTCCTCGCGTTCCTCGGCCAGCGCCTGCAGCGGCTGGATGCGTCGTGACATCGGCGGCGTCATCGCAATACTCCGTTTCAGTTCATGACCGCGTTCAAGGCGTCGAGACTGGCGGCGATATCCGACGCCTGCCTGACGTTCTGACGCAGGAATTCCTCGATCCGCGGCCAGCGCGCGATCGCGGCATCGACACGCGGATCGGCACCTTTCTGGTAAGCGCCGATCGCGATCAGATCGCGATTGCGCTGGTAGGCCGAGAACAGCGCACGGAACGCGCGCGCCTGCTGCAGATGGGTCTCGCCGACGATCTCCTGCATCACGCGTGACAGCGAAGCTTCGATATCCACCGCCGGATACAGGCCGGATTCGGCGATCGTGCGCGACAGCACGATATGGCCGTCGAGGATGCCGCGTGCGGCATCGGCAATCGGGTCCTGTGGATCGTCACCTTCGGTCAGCACGGTGTAGAACGCAGTGATCGAACCGCGACCGTCGACGCCGTTGCCGGCGCGCTCGACCAGCGACGGCAACCGCGCAAAGACCGAGGGCGGATAACCGCGCGTGGTCGGCGGCTCGCCGATCGCCAGTCCGATCTCGCGCTGCGCCTGCGCGAAGCGGGTCAGCGAATCCATCAGCAACAGCACATGACGGCCCTGATCGCGGAAATATTCCGCGATCGCGGTCGCGGTATACGCGGCACGCAGGCGCAGCAGCGGCGAACGGTCGGCCGGCGTTGCCACCACACAGGCGCGCTTCAGGCCTTCCGGCCCCAGGTTGTGATCGAGAAAATCGCGGACTTCACGGCCGCGTTCGCCAATCAGGCCAACGACCACCACATCGGCGGCGGTGTAGCGCGTCATCATCCCCAGCAGCGTCGACTTGCCGACGCCGGTGCCGGCAAACAGGCCCATGCGTTGGCCGCGGCCGACGGTCAGCAGGCTGTTGATCACGCGCACGCCAACATCCAGCGGCTGGTCGATCGGCTGACGCAGCAGCGGATTGATCGGCGTACCCTGCAAGCGCTGGTGTGCATCGCAGGCCAGACGGCCACGGCCATCCAGGGGTCTGCCCTCGCCGTCGAGCACACGTCCCAGCAGCGCATCGCCAACCGCCACTTCGGCAGCCTGCGCCAGCGGCACCACCCGCGCCAGCGGGCTCATGCCTTCGAGTTCGCCGGCCGGCATCAGATAGACGCGGTCGCCGGAAAATCCGACGGCTTCCGCTTCGATGCTGCTGCCGTCGCTGTTGACGATGCGCGCACGACCACCGAGCGGCAGCGGACAGCCGACCGCTTCCAGCGTCAGCCCGGCAACACGACGCAGTTGTCCTTCAACGCGAAAGCCGCAATGACGGGGCGCGGCCTCCGTCTGGCGTTGCAGACGTTCGCTCAGGCGCCGCTGGCTGGCCTGCCCCCATTCGCTGCGCGTGGTCGCACTCATGTTCCGGTTCCGGCCAGGCGCTGCGTCAGATCCTGCAGGCGTGTATCGAGGCGCGCATCGAGCTGCGCCGATTCGGTGTACAGACGACAGTCGCCACGTGTCAGCGTGCTGTCCGGCACGATGCGGAAACGCTCCGCTTCCGGCGGCGCTGTCAGTTGCGCACCGACCAGTTCGGCGTCTTCCGGATGCAGGTGCAGACGCACATCGCGTACATAGGGCGGCAATGCGGCGAGTGCGGCGCTGGCCATCGCCGCGATCCGCTGCGGCTCCAGCGACAGCTGTTCCGTGAGCAACTGCCTGGCGATCGAAACCGCCAGCGCCAGCAATACCGGCTCGACTTCATCATCGAGTTGCGCCAGTGGCCGCGCGATCTGTTCGATCAGCGCACGCAGGCGCTGTGCCTGCGTCTGTATCGCCTGCAGACCGGCGGCGTGTCCTTCGCTCTGCCCGCGCTCGAAACCCTCGCGATAGGCTGCGGCTTCGACCGCTTCGAGCTCTGCGGCCGTCGGCAGCGACGGCTCCGGCAGCGTCGCAGCGACGGCATCGAAGACCGGCATCTGCCAACGTGCCAGCGTCGCCGCCTGAGCGGCCGACAGCACGCCGGTGTCGGGTTGCGTACCTGTCGCGATCATCAGACGAACTCCTCGCCCTTGCCGCCGAGCACGATGGTGCCGGCATCGGCGAGTCGTCTTGCGATCGCAAGAATCTCCTTCTGTGCGCCTTCGACATCCGAAAGTTTCGCCGGCCCCTTGGCCTCCATGTCCTCGACCAGCATTTCCGCGGCGCGCTTCGACATGTTGCGCAGCAGACGTTCCTTGACCCTTGGATCGGCACCTTTCAGTGCCAGCCCCAAAGTCTCGGTCGACACTTCACGCAGCAGGGTCTGCACGCTGCGGTCGTCGACCTCGGCCATGTCGTCGAACACGAACATCAGGTCCTGAATCCGTTGCGACAATTCCTGATCGATCTCGCCGATGCGCCCGATGATCGCCTGCTCGTGCGAGGAATCCATCAGATTGAGAATGCCGGCGGCCACCTTCAGCCCGCCGACACTCGAAGCCTTGAGATTGCCGTTGCCGGAGAACTGCTTTTCCATGATCTCGTCCAGTTCGCGCAGCGCCTGCGGCTGGATCCCGTCGAGTCTGGCGATGCGCATCAGCACGTCGCCACGCATCCGCTCCGGCAGCTGCGACAGCACATCGGCGGCCTGATCGGGATCGAGATACGCCAGCACGATCGCGACGATCTGCGGATGCTCGTTGCGCACCAGATCCGCGACCGCACGCGTCTCCATCCATTTCAGCGCTTCGAGCCCCTTGCTGTTGCGGCCCAGCAGGATGCGATCGATCAGGCCACTGGCCTTGTCCTCGCCCAGCGCACCGACCAGTACCCGGCGCACATAGTCATCGGCACCGACGCCCAGCGAGGTCTGCGAGTCGAGTTCCTCGACGAAGCGATCCATCACCTCGCTCACCCGCTCGCGGGAGATGTTGGCCAGTGACGCCATCGCCGCGCCGACCTTCTGCACGTCCTTGGCGCCCATGTGCTTCAGCACCTCGGCCGCCTCCGCTTCGCCCAGCGACATCAACAGGATCGCGGCACGTTCCACACCGTTGCCGCTGGCTGCTGCGCCCATGTCGGCCATGCTCAAACCTCCTGCCCGACCCAGGTCTTGACCACCTGGGCAACACGTTTCGGATCCTGCACCACCGCCTGGCGCGCGGCCTGCAGCTTGCGGTCGTAGTGGCCTTGCTGCTGCAGACTCGCCGCTGCCTGCAGGTCGACACGGTCATCGGCCAGGGCGCGGGTTTCATCCGTGACCACCGCCGCCAATGCCGTCTCGCCCCCCTGCGGCGCCATCAGCGATTTCAGCGCCGGACGCAGCACCATCAGCACCAGACCCAGCACCAGCGCCAGACCCAGGCCCTGGCGCGCATAACTCACCGCCTGCGGCTGCTGCCACAGCGGCAGCTCTTCAAGTAATGGAATCTCGCTCTGCACGAACGCCGCGTTCTGCACCGCCACGCTGTCGCCGCGCGCGACATTGAAGCCCACGGCTTCACGCACCAGCGCTTCGACCTTCTGCAGTTCCTCGGCGCTCAGCGGCACCATTTCGATTTCGTTGGTCTTGCTGCCGGCCCTGGCGCGCGGCACGTGATCCACCAGTACCGCCACCGACAGACGCTGCAGTTGCGCGCCGGACTGACGGGTATGACTGACGGTGCGATCCAGCTCGTAGTTGCGCATCGCCTGCTTGCTCTGGCTCTGCACCGCGGCAGCATCTCCACCACCGGCCAGCGTGTTCAGCGGCGGATTGGCGCTGTCCTGCGGTGGCTGGTTGCTGGTCGCACCGGGAATGCCGACCGGCGTTGCCGCCCCGCGCGTGGTGTCCTCGACAATCTGTTCGCTGCGGATCTTGCCCGGGTCGGGTGCGTAGCTTTCGCGCGCCTGTTCCGTCACCGAGAAATCGAGATCGGCGGCCACCTGCGCACTGACACGGCCGGCACCGACCAGCGGCGTCAGCAGCTGTTCGACGCGCCGCACGTAATCGGCTTCGACACGGCGTCGATAGTCGAGCTGCTCGGCGCTTTGCGCGAGACCGTTGTCGCCGCCCGGATTCGACAGCAGGCGGCCGGACTGATCGACCACGGTGACATCGCCAGGCGACAGCCCGGCCACACTCGATGCCACCAGATGCACGATCGACGCGACCTGGTTCTGCTCGAGCGTGCGTCCCGGATGCAACTCGACGAACACCGAGGCACTGGGAGCCTCGCGATTGCGGGTGAACGCCGAGGGCTTGGGAATCGCCAGATGCAGACGCGCGCCGCGCACCGGCTGCAGATTGCCGATGGTGCGCGCCAGCTCGGTTTCCAGCGCGTGCTGATAGCGTGCGGTTTCGATGAACTGGCTGGTGCCGAAACCCTGCTCCTGCTGGATCAGTTCGAAGCCCTGACCACTGCCGCGCGGCAGCCCCTGGCTGGCGAGTTTCAGCCGCGCATCGTGCACCTGCGCCTCCGGCACACTGAGCACGCCGCTGCTGGTATCGACACGGAACGGCACCGCGGCGGTGCGCAGCGCTTCCGCCAGTTCGGCTGCATCCTGATTCGACAGCTGGCCGTAGACCGGCACATACGCCGGCTGCTGCGACCACGAGAACACCCAGATGCCCAGCGCCACCGCCGCGGCAATGCCGAACAGCACCGCCAGCTGGCGCAGGGCCGGAATGTTCTGCAGTTGACTGAGATCGAAAGGGGTCTTGTCCATGGTTCAGGCGATCGTGCTCGGCATCACAGCGGCAGGTTCATCACATCCTGATAGGCCGAGACCAGGCGATTGCGCACCTCGACGGCCGCGCGGAACTGCACCTGCGCCTTGGCACCGGCGAGCATCACCGTCGACAGCTCGGTGTCACGATCGCCGCGTGCGAATGAGGTCTGCAGCGCGGCCGAGTTCTGCTGCGCCTGATTGACCTGATCGAGCGCGCCCTTCAGCACCGTATCGAAACCGATCTTGGGCGCGGCTCCCTGACCCGCAGTCGGCGCCGGCGGCCGCAGACTGGCCTGCGACTGCAGTGTGCGGATCTGCGCCAGTACCCGGTTGACGTCCATCTCGTTCATGCCCGCGATCCAAAGGGATTCATGCCCGCTCGCTGCAAGACCCGTACCCGTCCTTGCGGCGCCGGCGGTGCTGCTGCATCCCCAGGGTGCGTCAACAATCCGGCAGCGGCATTCGGTGCGGCCGCGCCTTTGCCATGACGGCTTTCCGACAAATCCCTCCAACGGGTGGGTGGCGTTTTTCTGACGAGTGGCGCAGCATCGCGCACTCAGGTCACCAGCTGGGATCCCCGCGGGCTCGCAGCTGTACGTGTACGAGCGCCCGGAGCCGCTGCAGATTTCCAGCGACGGCACCGCCACCACCACGCCGTTCTTCTGGACCGCGATGGGCGTACCGCCGAACGGCGGCATCCCGTATCGCCTCGAAAAGAATGGCAAGACCATCGATCAGGGCAAGCTGCGCGCCAATTTCCGCGTGGTGTCCATCTTCTGGCCGCCGGCGGCAGCGATCTACTGGCCGGTCGGCTTCAATCCGCACATCACCTACGACCTGGTCAACACGAAGCAGGAGTGATCCGGACGCAGCAAGGAAAACGGCGGCGGACCCTCAGGTCCGCCGCCGTTTTTGTTTCCCACCGAAATCCGCCCTCAGCTGCCTCGGGGCGTACGGTCACTGCCAGGCTTGCGGTCGCCGGTCTCGGGCCCGGTGCGTGTCGGCGAATAGGACGGTGGATCGGAGGCCGGAAATGATTCATCCAGCGCTTCGTCGATCTTGTCGTCGGGATCGCTTCGTGGGCTGCCAGGCGCCTTCTGCGGCGGATTCCCGGGATCGACTCTGGTAGGGGACGGCCGATTCTGCTGTGTCATCGAAATCTCCTGCGTCAAGAGCCCCCGTCTAGTTGGGACCGAGGCACACGGACTTCGTTCCGCCAGACGCGCAATGCCGCGGTGGCAAGAGCATCAGGTTCAGCGTTCGCTCAGCTTTCGAATCCTCGCCAGGCGCTTCGGCGCCGCTCAGGAATGCATTTCCTCGAGATCACCCGCCGCTTCGCGGCTGAGCCCGTACTTGCGCAGTTTCTCGACCAGGGTGGTGCGGCGCGTGTTCAGCAGCTTCGCCGCATGCGCCACCACGCCACCGGCCTGCTGCAAGGCCTGACGGATCAGCGCCAGCTCGATGCCTTCGATATGGTCCTTGAGATTGACGCCTTCCGGCGGCAATTCATCGGCGGCACGCGGACGCGGCAAGGCCACGGCCGCAGGCATCTCATCGGCCGCCATCGCCATGCTCAACGGCACGATCGCGGCGGAGCGTGCAGGGCCGACCGGCGGCACCGCCGTGGCCTGCGGTTCCGTGACCGACTGGCTGCGATAGCGCACCGGCAATTCGGCGACACCGATCAGTGCATGCGGATGTAGCACCGCCAGCCGCTCGATCAGGTTGGACAGCTCGCGCACGTTGCCGGGCCAGTGGTAGCCACGCAGCATGTGCACCGCCTCCGGCGCCAGCCGCACATGACCGTGACCGCTCTTGTCGAGCATCTGGATCAGGTCCTCGATCAGCAGCGGCAGATCGTCGATACGCTCGCGCAAGGGCGGCATCTCGATCGGGAACACGTTCAGACGGTAGTACAGGTCTTCGCGGAAACTGCCCTTGATGATCGCGTCTTCGAGGTTGCGATGGGTCGCGGCGATGATGCGCACGTCGCAGGGGGTGCTGCGGTTGGAACCCACGCGCTCGTAGCTGCGCTCCTGCAGCACGCGCAGGATCTTGACCTGCATCTGCAACGGCATGTCGCCGATTTCATCGAGAAACAGGGTGCCGCCATCGGCCATCTCGAAGCGGCCACGGCGCGCGGTGATCGCACCGGTGAATGCGCCTTTCTCGTGACCGAACAGCTCGCTTTCCAGCAGCTCCTGTGGAATCGCACCACAGTTGACGGCGACAAACGGCTTGTCGCAGCGCGCAGACTGTTCATGCACCGCGCGCGCGACCACTTCCTTGCCGGTGCCCGATTCGCCGGTGATCAGTACCGTGGTGTCGAAACCGGCGACCTGCTCGACCATGCGCCGCACACGACGCACCGCGGCGGAATGGCCGCTGGGCCCGGACAGGCGCACCGGACGCACGCACTGCTCCATGTGCAGCAGGCTGGCGCGGCGCAATTGTTCCGAGAGCTGGGTGTAGCGCACCGGCGTTTCCAGCATCAGGCAGGCACTGCGATCGAGCGCAAAGCGTTCGATCGCCTGCTCGTAGTACGGCTGCATCACCAGGATCGGCGGATGCATGCGATCACGCTTGAACCATTCGATGAAGCGCGTGGCGGCCTCCTGCTCGCAGCGGCCGATGACCACCGCCAGCCAGTCCTGCTGCCGGCATTGCGCGAGATCCAGCTCGGAGAAATCACTGACGATCACCGGACGGTGATCGATGAATTCAAGCACCGCGCGCATGCCCTCGGCCCGAGCTTCGTAGCGGGGGAGCGACCGGCCGAGCACCCAGACAATCGGGCCGAGAAAGACCATGCGCAGCAGAATGAGGACGGCGACCACGAGCAACCCCAGCAAGCCCGTGTGCGAGAGCGAGAAATCGCTGTCGAGCACGTCGACGACGAGCGCATGCAGTTCGAGCCCCATCAAGAGGAAGACGCCGTTCTCGAGGAGGAACTGCGCAGTGCGCCAATTCAGTCGCTCGTTGATGCGCGCGGTTGCGCTGAAGCGGCGGAACGCGTGATGGCCGGAGTAGAGCCCCGTCACGACGACTGCGAGCACGCCTGAGGCGCCGAAGTATTCG
>JBEBWZ010000052.1:0-21958 GCA_040391865.1 Solimonas flava | reverse complement strand
AGGCGGTCCGGATCGGCCTCTATCTGGAACTGGCGCACCTGGCCGCCCACGCTCGCCACTTCGGCCACGCCGGGCAGGCTCTGCAGCTCGTACTTGAGAAAGAAATCCTGCAGCGCACGCAGTTCGTCGAGGTCATGGCGATGATGACGGTCGAACAGTGCGTACTCGAACACCCAGCCGACACCGGAGGCGTCCGGGCCGAGGGTCGGCGTCACTCCGACCGGCAACCGGGTCGCAGCCTGATTGAGATATTCGAGCACCCGCGAGCGCGCCCAGTAGGGATCGGTGTCGTCCTCGAAGATCACATACAGATACGACTCGCCGAACATCGAGAAGCCACGCACCGCGGTCGAGCGCGGCACCGACAGCAGTGCAGATGCCAACGGATAGGTCACCTGATCCTCGACCGTCTGCGGCGACTGTCCGGGATACACCGCCTTGACGATGACCTGCGTATCGGAGAGATCGGGAATCGCATCCAGCGGCATCTGCCGCGCCGACAGGATGCCGCCGAGCACCAGCAGCAGACTGGCCAGCACCACTAGCCCGCGATTGCGCAAGGACCATTCGATCAGCCTCGCGACCATGCTCAGTGATCGTCCCGCATACGCTGACTCGCGGCCTGCAGCGAGGCCGCGGCGTCGAGCAGGAACTGTCCCTTGACGGCCACTTGATCGCCTTCCGCCACTCCGGAAATGATCTCGACGTAATCCTCATCCTCGATCCCGATCTGCACCGTCGTCGGCAGGAAGCGGCCGTCGCCACGGGCCAGCATCACCCGCTCGCCGCTGCCGCTGCGGATCAATGCCGAGCGCGGCAGCGCCAGCACCTGCCGTGCAGGGGTGGCGATGCGCACATCGACATAGGCCCCCGGTCGCAGTTGCCGGCCGGCGGCGTCGAGCACCATGCGTGCGCGCAAGGTCTGGCTGGCACGGTCGAGCAGCGGATTGGGCAGCTGCAGCCGACCGCTGACCTGTGTGCGCAGCCCGTCCTGCGTCGTTGCCGTCGCCACATCCCCAGAAGACACCCAGGCCAGCTGATCCAGATACAAGGCAATGTCGATCCAGACTTTTGACAGCTCGGCCATGGAGAACAGGTTGACCTGCGGCGTGATGTAGCTGCCTTCGCGTGCGCCGATCGCCGTCACCACGCCGCCACGCGCAGCGCGAATCACCACGGCATCAATCGGGCGTCGGTACTTCTCCAGGCGATCGATGAAAGCCTTGTCCAGATCGATATTCTCGAACAGGCGGCGGTTGCGCAGGCGCTCACGTGCAAGGCTCGCCAGCATCTGCGCGTTCTGCCCTACCGGCATTCCCACCGCTGCCTGCAACTGATCGCTGCGTCGCAGCAGCTCGATGAACTCGCGCTGGCGCTGCACCAGATCCGGCGAATACAGCTCATACAAGGGCTGCCCCGCGCGCACGGTCTCGCCCACCGCCACGACATGCAGCTTGCGCAACCAGCCATCGACCTTGGGGCTGATTTCGAACCGCGCCGACGGGTCCAGGACCACCGTGCCCCAACTGCGAATCTCGCGACGAATCTCGCGTTGCTCGACCGGGGCCAGCCGCACACCCAGGCGTTGCTGCAACACGCTGTCGACGGTCACGCCGCCATCGTGATGCGCTGCTGCAGCGCTGGCATTGCGTACCAGATCCATACCGCAGATCGGGCATCGGCCCGGATGGCCCTGCTGAATCTGCGCATGCATCGGACAGATCCAGGACGCCGCCGACTCCTTCGAATCTATTTCCGTTTCGGAAAAATCCGGTTCGTGATGCTCGTTCTCGTTCTCGTGCTCGCCAGCATCCACGGTTGCTGCAACCAGATGCATGCCGCAGATCGGGCAATCGCCAGCGTGATCCTGGATGATCTGCTCATGCATCGGGCATACCCACGACGGCACCGTCGCAGCTTCCAGCGCATGATGATCGGAAGCATGCGGAGTCGACTCGGTTGCACCACCACGACTGAGCACGACATAGAGACTGATCGCCAACACGACGAGACTGACGATCGCCAGCAATGAATAACCGCGCTTGTTCATGACCTCGATTCCGGCGATAGCACTACAGAACCGTCGGACTGCCGCCGTTACGACACCCGGCAGGATCGCGGTTGATTATTCGGCGTGCAGCGCACCGATACTTTCCACTGCAGGCGCTTGGGACTGATGAGCAGCGTCCTCGATCGGAAGCCGGCAATGCGGCGCCATGATCGCGGCGATATCCAGTTGCTCGTCGGCAACAGCCTGCTGTTGCCATGAACCGAGCATGAGCCCGATGACAAACAGCGAGCCGACCATCGTCAGTCCAACGAGTGATCTCATCCCCACCGCCCTATCCCCTCAGCGTTGCTGCGGGTGGCGAAGGCTGCAAGCACCTCCGCCACCCTCGCACCATCAGCGCACCAGAATCATCTCGCCGCGTCCCATGTCGGGATCGGCATCCTTGGTGAACATCAGCACCGCGATCGCACCCGTCAGCGCCGCGCGCAAGGAATGCGTGACGATGGCGTTTGCGCCTTCAACCGGCGAGATCAGATCGAAAGTAGCCGCATCGCCCGGTCCGACCACGAAGCTCTGCATGCCCACCGAAACGTTCTTCGGATTGCCGCTGGCGTAGACCCGGTCCCAGATGCCGGCGATCGGATGGAACGACGAGAACTCGTTGGGTCCGGCGTTGACGAAATAGATGCGCACCCGCTCACCCGGCTTGGCCTGCAGCCACCGCGTCGCCGCGGGATCGTGTACCGGGTCGTACTTGAAGACACCGCCGTTGAACACGACGTTGCTCCACTTGTTCTGCATCATCTCTTCCTTGGCATCCGGGTTCGGATACAGCTCGGACTGGATCAGCACGTACTCGCGATCCGCCTTCGGCATCGCCTTAGCGTCCTTGGGATCGACGATGATCGCGCCGAACATGCCACGCGCAATGTGCTGGATCATCGGATCCGAACCGCAGTGGTAGAAAAAGATCCCGGGATACTGGGCAACGAACTGGAACTTCTTGGTCTCACCCGGCTTGATCGATCCGAAATCCTGCACCACGTCCAGCTGCGATGCGTGGAAATCGATCGAGTGCGAGTTCTTGCTGTCCTTCTCGTTGATCAGCGTGAACTCCACCATGTCGCCCTCGGTGACGCGCACCACCGGCCCCGGCACCTGGCCGTTGAAAGTCCACGACTTGTACATCGTGCCCTTGTTGTCGATCGGCAGATCGATTTCCTTGGTATGCAGCGTGACCTGCACCGTCTTTGCCAGCACTTCCGACACCGGCAACCCGAATGCCATGGCCCCCGCACACACCATCAACATCTTTTTCAGTCTCATACCCTCGGCTCCCTGATTACTGATCCTTACCGCATTTGCACAGATGACGCAGATACGCCACCAGCTCATTGATCTCCGCGTCATCCATCACGCTGCCCCAGGCCGGCATCAGCACCGACTTGTTGACCGCGAGGCCGCCCTTCTTGATCGCGTTGAACATCTCTTCGTCCGGCAACCCACCCATGCCCTTGGCATCGGTGTGATCGCGCGGCTGTACCGACATGTCGCGACTGTTGAGCCCGCGACCGTTGCGATCGATACCGTGGCACTGCACGCAATAGGTGTCGTAGCGCTGCGCCGCAGCCGCATACTCATCGCCTGCAGCGACAGCTGCCGGCGCAGGCACCGCCATCATCGCGACCGCTGCAAAGGCAACCCATGGCGGGAGGAAGGAAATGCGCTTGCGGCTCATGGCTGACTCCCGGCTTCGCCCAACGTCAGGATGTATCCGGTCAGTCGTTGCGCATCAGGCTCCGACAGGCTCAGATCCGGCATCCACACCAGAGGATCAATCTTCTGCGGATGTTTCATGTAGCTGTAGATGTAATCCGGCTGCAGTCGCGCCGCGGCGCTATACAGTTCTGGCCCGGAGCGGCCACCGACATCGGGCGCACTCTGATGGCAGGCAGAGCAGCCGCGCAGCTTGTTGAAGAACATCGCCCCCATCGTGGCGCTGACCTTGCCGCCCTTGAAGCCATCCGCTGCAATCAGTTCCGCCGGCGCCTTCAGAGCCATCAAGGCCTCGGCGGCAACGACGGCATCGGCGGCCGACAGCTTCGGATGCGGCTTCAGCGTCGCTCCGTCGATGACATCTTCCTTGTCGCTGCCCTTGATGTGGCGCGTGTACAGCACGCCGGCCGGCCGGATCGGTTTCGGATCCTGCAGCCACTGTTCCAGCCATGGGTGATTGAACTTGCTGCCGGCGTAATGCAGATCCGGGCCCTGGCGCTGCCACAACCGGTCGATGTCCGTCTTTTCCGGCGCGTTCAACGCATGGCAGGAAGCGCATTGCGCCTCGAGAATCGAGTCGGCCGCCAGCGCCGCCGGAGCGTGCAGGCCCAAGGCCAGCACACTGGCGAGCACTGGCATGAAAATGCGTTTTTTCAAGGCTATCTCTCCCTGGTTACTGAATGGCCTGGCCCTTGAACAGCTCGGCGTCATGCATGCCGTGAGGTTTCTTCAGTGACTCCTCGTAATAGAAGTCGGGGATGAATTCCTTGTCCTTCCATTCGTAGAACGGCAATTTCTTGGTATCGATTTCCTCGTACTCGATCACCGTCATGATTCCGCCCATCGGCCGATCACCATTGAGCGTGTGGGAATCGACATGGTCATGGACCATCCAGATACCGGGGTTATCGGCCTCGATGAACACGTCATAGCGTTCGCCGGGGCCGACCATGATGGTGTCGGCGTCATAGGGGTTGGGCAGCGGATGGCCGTCCTTGAACGCGACTTTGAAGACGTGTCCGTGGATATGGATCGAGTGCACGAAATCGCCGGCTCCGATCAGACGCAGCCGGATGAAATCGCCCTTCTTGACCCGGATCGGCTGTGAGTCTGGATACGCCTTGCCGTTGATGGTGAAGTAGTCATAGACATCGCCGGGCACGCCGCCGTATCCCGGCTTGAACGCCCACGCGGACGCCCAGTCGGAGAACATCAGGACAAAGTCCTTGGTGACCTTTTTCTCGATCGGCAATGGCTTCTTGCGCTCGACGATGAACGGCCCCCACATGCCACGCATCACCACATGCTCGTTGACGTTGACGTGGCAGTGGTACCACATGGTGCCTGCCGGTTCGGCGACGAATTCATAGGTGAAACTGTCGCCCGGCTTGATCGCTTCCTGGGTGACGCCCGGCACGCCATCGTGTTTCCAGGTGCCCTTCTGCAACAGGCCATGCCAATGGATGGTGTGCGGCAGCGCCGTCAGATTGGTCAGCGTGACCGACACCTCATCGCCTTCCTTGACGTGAAACAGCGGTGCCGGCACCTGACCGTTGAAGGCAAAGGTATGAAACCCCTGGTTTTCCACCAAGGTGATCTTGGTGTCCTCAATGGTCATTTCGAACGCACGCTTCTCGGCCCAGGCCGGCGTCGTGATCAGCAGCAGCGCCGAGACCCACGCCGTCGTGATGCGCGCCAGCGCCCCTCCAGAGTGATTCATCCCTTTCCCCATTAAAGATTCATATTAAAAGTATCTTTAAAATGGCGGTCGGTCAACGCCGCAGTCTTGCATTGCTGTCAATTCCCCGGAATGAATTACGAATTTAGGTATTTTCAATGACTGTTAAAGCCCGATGCACGCGCAGAACAGGGGCTTTCCGAGCACGTCATGTCCTCGCTCATGGCGCGATAAATATTCACTGTCGATGGCTATTTAGGTAGCATGGGCACCGCTTGCAGGCGTTTTCCCTCACCCTTTCGGGAGCTTGATATGCCGCTGATTCGAACCCAGTTGACTGAACGTCTGCAGCTGCGGCATCCCATCGTCGGCGCGCCGATGGGCGGCGTTTCCGGTGCCGAGCTTTGCGCGGCGGTCTCGCGTGCCGGCGGGCTGGGCATGATCGGCGTGGGCTACGGCGATCCCGCCTGGGTGCGCCACGAACTGGCCTTGTTGCGCCAGATGAATCTGCGTGAGCCCTGGGGCGCCGGCATCATCACCTGGAGCGTCAGCACCGATCTGCTGGAAGAGATCCTCGATGCGCGTCCGCGGGTGGTGATGCTGTCGTTCGGCGATATCACCGAACTGGTACCGCGCATCAAGGCCGCCGGCGCACTGGTGATGGCGCAGGTGCAGACCGTGGCGGCGGCGGAAGCGGCACGCGACGCCGGTGCCGACTTCATCGTCGCGCAGGGCAGCGAAGCCGGCGGCCATGGCGCCCGGCGCGCGACCCTGCCGCTGGTGCCGGCGATCATCGATGCGGTGCAGCCGGTGCCGGTCCTCGCGGCCGGCGGCATCGCGGATGGTCGCGGCTTGGCCGCAGCCCTGATGCTGGGGGCGGAAGGCGTGCTGCTCGGCACGCGGCTCTATGCCTCGCATGAAGCGCTCGGGCATCGCGCCGCGAAGCAATGCCTGGTCGATGCCAGCGGTGATGACACCGCACGCACCCGCGTGTTCGACATTGTGCGCGGTCTGTCCTGGCCGCCCGGTTATACCGGCCGGGCGGTTCGCAATGCGTTTCTCGATTGCTGGGACGGACAGGAGCAGCAGCTGGAAACCGCAGCCGAGGCCTTGCGCGCACCGTTCTACACCGCACAGCAGGACGGAGACATCGACACGGCGATGGTCTGGGCCGGCGAGGCGATCGACCTGATTCATGAGCTGCGCCCTGCAGGCGAGCTGGTGCAGGTCATCGCGGCCGACGCGGCAACACGGCTATCCCAAGCGGCACAGCGGCTGGGGAGTTCAAGCTCATGATCCGCATCCGCCGCGTGTACGACCCGGCATTCGAAGATGAAGGCTTGCGCGTACTGGTCGACCGACTTTGGCCTCGCGGGGTGCGCAAGGCCGATCTCGCCATGGATCTGTGGGCCAAGGATCTGGCGCCGTCCTCCGAGTTGCGACAGTGGTATTGCCACGAGCCGGAACGGTTTCCCGAATTCAGCCAGCGCTATCGCGAGGAACTGCGTCATGCGCTGACGCCGCAACACACGGTGCTGGCGGCGGCCCTGCATGGCAACGTGACACTGCTGTACGCAGCACGCGATCCGCTGCTCAATCAGGCGCGGGTGCTGCAGCAGGTGCTCATGCATCGTTGTGCGGCACGCGCACGCCGCAGCAAGGCTTCGTGAACGGTCTGCCGCTGCTGAGTCAGCCGTTTCGCGTGTTCTTTCCGCTGGCGGCACTGACGGCTGCCAGCAGCGTCGCGCTCTGGGTTGCGGGCCTGCTGGCGCTGTTGCCGCTGCCGGCCCACGCGCCGTTGTGGCATGCCCACGAGATGCTGTTCGGCTTCGCGCTGGCGATCATTGCCGGCTTCTCGCTGACCGCGGTGATCAACTGGACCGGCATCCGCGCCGCCAGCCCGCGCGAGTTGTGTGCGCTGGCCGCGATCTGGCTGCTGGCGCGTGTGCTCGCGCTGGTCCCCGCGGCGGCCAGGGTCGGCGGCAGTGCGCCAGCGGATGTCCTGTTCCTCTGCGGCCTGGCGCTGCTGATGACGCGCACGCTGTGGCGCTCACGCAATCGCCGCAACTATCTGTTCATTCCCTTGCTGTGGGGTCTGGCGGCGCTGGATACCACCTATCACCTGCAGTTGTGGGCCAGCGATCTGATGGCCGCGCAGCAGCTGTTGTGGGCGGCGGTATACGGCGTGGCGTTCCTGATGGTGTTCATGGGCGGACGCGTGATCCCGTTCTTCACCAGCCGTCGCTGCAGTGTCGAACTGCGCCAATGGCCATGGCTGAACTGGACGTCGACACTTTCCGCCCTGCTCGCCGGGGTGTTGCTGTCACTGCAACCTCAGACATCGCTGGCGGCACTGGTCGCCGCCGTTGCCGGCGGCAGCAGTCTGCTGCGCGTCCTGCTGTGGCGGCCATGGCGGACCTGGCGCATCCCGCTGCTGTGGATCCTGCACCTGGGCTATGTCTGGCTGGGAGTCGCCTATCTGCTGGCTGCCTGGGTGCACAGCGGTGGTCAGGCGTCACTGACCTTGCCGATCCATGCGCTGATGGTCGGCGCGCTCGGTTGCCTGGGCCTGGGCATGATGGCGCGCGTGGCGCTGGGCCACAGCGGCCGTGCACTCGAGGTCGGTCCGCCGATGATCCTGGCGTTCGTGCTGGTGCTCCTCGCGGGAGTCTGTCGTGTGGCCTACGAGTGGGCGCCGCTGCTGCCCAAACCGTACTGGTTGGTGCTGGCAGCCAGTGGCTGGTGTGCGGCATTCCTGCTCTATGCGGCGATCTACCTGCCGATCGTGCTGAAACCCCGGGCCCCATGAAGTAGCGGCGCCACTGCGCTACAGTCTATCTGCGCCTCCCCTACCCACACAGGATCGCAGACCATGCTCAGCACCGTCGTTCTTCCTTGGCTGCATTACGTCGCCATCATGATGATGGCCGGTGCCGCCGTCGCCGAGCTTTACCTGCTCAAGCTCAGCCCCAATTCCGAGACCGTGCGCCTGCTGCCGCGGATCGATCGTTTCTACGGCATCAACGCCGGCATCGTGTTCGTGACCGGCGTGCTGCGCATGTACCACGGCGGCAAGGGCGCCGACTGGTACTGGAGCAATGGCCTGATGCATGGCGTGATCTCGGCGTTCGTGGTCGCAGCGCTGATCTCGCTGCTGCCAACGGTGCGCTTCATCCGCTGGAACAATGCCCTGAGCCGCGGAGATCTGCCGGGCGCAGGCGACTTCCGCAGTGCGCGGATCCTGGTCCATGTGCAACTGATGCTGCTGGCACTGGTTGCGCTGCTGATCACGCTGGTCGCCAAAGGCTACGGCGGCCACTGAAGCACACGGAGCCCGCGCCCACCTACCCGTTCCGGTAGCCTCCGGGAGGCGGTGGCTGCGCTATATTCGACGACCCGGAAAAACAGCTGATCGCATGGACGCAGTTTTCCCCGCTGCTGAAGTCTTCACGCACAAGTTCTTCGCGCCACCGTCCTATCCAGGCGCGGTCCATCGCCAGGAGCTGCTGCAGCGTGTCTTCCGCAATCCGGGCTATGGCGTGGTCGTGGTGCAGGCGCCGGCCGGGCATGGAAAATCCACCTCGCTGCAGCAGGTCAAGTCCGAAAGCGAAAAACGCGGCGCGCTGACTGCGTGGCTCACGCTCGACGAGGCCGACAACGACCTGCAGCGCCTGACCGTGCATGTGCAGGCGATGATCGATGGCCTCGGTGAAGCGGTCGCCGAACCGCGCAACGACAACCTGGTCACCCGCCGCCGCCTGTCGGACTGGATCGCGACGCGGCTGGTGCAGTTCGATCGCCCGGTTCATCTGTTCTTCGATGAATTCCAGGCCCTGAACAATCGCGTGGCGCTGACCATGTTCCGCGAGTTGCTGGATCGCATTTCCGAGAACGTGACGCTGTTCATCGGCTCGCGCGCCGTGCCGGAAATCGGCCTTGCCCGATTGGTGGTCAACAATCATGCGCTGCTGCTGCGGGCCGAGGACCTGCGCTTCTCGCCCAGCGAGGCCGAGCAGTTCTTTTCGCAGGCTCAGGATCTGTCGATCAATCGCGAAGAGCTCGATGCCATCTATCGGCGCACCGAAGGCTGGCCCGCGGCGTTGCAGCTGTTCCGGCTCAGTCTCGGCAGCCCGACCGTGCGCCGTTCGCTCGGCGACCTGACGGCATACCGGCCGCGGGAACTGGCCGAGTATCTCGCCGACAACGTGCTCGGACTGCAGCCGCCCCGCATCCAGGAATTCCTGCGCCGGACCTCGGTACTGACCCGCCTTTCGGCGCCGCTGTGCGATCACGTCACCGGCTGGCAGGACTCGCAGAGCATCCTGCTGTTCCTCGAACGCTCCGGCCTGTTCCTGCGCAGCCTCGATTCCGATCTGCGCTGGTTCAAGTACCACACGCTGTTCTCGTCGTTCCTCTCGGAACAGGCGCGCGGCGAATCGCCGTCCGCACAGGCGGTGGTCCATCGCAGTGCGGCGCAATGGTTTCAGCAGCACGACATGGCCGAGGAGGCGGTGCATCACGCGATCGCCGCGCGCGACTACGGCGTCGCCACCGACATCATGAACGGCTGGTGCGATCGCCTGATCGGCGACGCGCATCTGGCGACGGTGGAGCGCTGGTCCGATGCGCTGCCGCTGGACGAGATCGCGAAACGCCCGTCGCTGGCGGTCAAGATCGCCTGGGCGCTGATCTTCCTGCGGCGACACCACAAGCTGCGTCCGATCCTGGCAACGCTGGAAAGCATCCCCGGCAGCGCGCCGGATACCGACGTCATCCGTCTGATGCAGGCACTGGTGCTCGACGACATGCCGCGCGCCTTCGAGATCGTTGCCGCCATCGACGTGGTGACACCCGAACCCAGCGGCTTCCGCGCTTTCGAACTCGGTGCCGCCGCCAATGCCAGTGGCTATCGTGCGCTGTGTTCCTGCGATTTCGAAACGGCGCGCGAGCATCTGACCATCGCACGCGGGCACAACACCCGCGGCGACGCCGCGTTCAGCAACGGCTACACCATCGCCGTCATCGGCATGAGCCTGATGATGCAGGGCCGCATGAGCGAAGCCCTGGCGCGCTACCGCACCGGCCTTGCCGAACAGCACCTCGATCTCGACAAATCGGTGGCCTCGGCATCGATGGTCGCGTGCTACATGCACTCGCTGTACGAAAGCAATGCACTGGAGACCGCGGAATCGCTGTTCATGCAGTTCCACGACCTGATCAACGATGCTGTGCTGCTGGATTTCATGGCGGTCGGCTACATCGCGATGATCCGCTGCCAGGATGCGCGCGGACGGCCGGAGCGCGCCGAAGAGGTGCTGGGCGAGATGGAGGAGATCGCATACACCGCCGGCTGGCCGCGGCTGACCCGCATCGCCGCCTGGGAACGTGTGCGACGTGCCCTGATCGGCGGCGATCTGGCACGCGCCGAAGCCCTGTTCAGCCGCATCCCGGCGCAGCCGGAGTTCACGCTGCCCGATCACTGGATGACCTACTCGGAAGCGATCGAGGGCGACGCGATCTGTGCGATCCGCCTCGCGTTGCATCGTGATCGTCTCGACGACGCCGAGCGTCAGCTGACACCGGAAATCGACCATGCCCAGAAGAGCGGTCGCGTCTACCGCCTGCTGAAGCTGCTGGTGCTGGAGGTGCTGGTGCAGCAGCGGCGCGGTGCCGGCAATCCGGCCCGACGCAGCCTGCGCCGGGCGCTGCAACTCGCGGAGCCGGGCAATTACATCCGCGTGTTCCTCGACGAGGGCGACGCCCTGATCCCGATGCTGCGCGAGGAGCACGCCACCATCGCCAGCGAAGGCACCCCCGAAAGCGTCGCATTGCGCGACTTCGCGGCGCGTCTGCTGGAAGCGGCCGGACAGCACACGGAATTGAATGCGCGCGCACCCGGCGACACCGGATTCCAGCCGCTGGAACCGCTGACCGACCGCGAAAAGCAGATCCTGGTCTATCTCGCCAACGGCGTGTCGAACAAGGAGATGGCGCGGCGCATCTTCGTTTCCGAAAACACCGTCAAGTTCCATCTCAAGAACATCTATTCGAAGCTGGCCGTCGGCAGCCGTCTGCAGGCGATCAACGCCGCGCGCCAGATGGGCCTGATCTAGTACCGGTCAAGGCATCAACCGGTCAGCATCGCCAGATTGTCGGCACGGAACTGCACGAACCAGTTCAGCGCCTTGGGATTCAGCATCGCGTCCAGACTCGCGGTCTGATCGAGCGGCCAGCCTGCCAGCAGCTTGCGCACCGGCACTTCCATCTTCTTGCCGGTCAGCGTGTACGGCACATCGTCGATCACATAGATCTGATCCGGCACATGGCGCGGACTGCAATCGGAGCGCAGACGCCACGAGAGCCGTTCGCGCAGCGCCTCGTCGAGCACCACGCCGGGCCGCAGCTTGACGAACATCGGCATGAAGAAGCGACCACCGGCCAGTTCGAGACAGACGATGATGCTGTCGAGCACCTCGTTCATGCGCTCGACACTGCGATAGATCTCCGCGGTGCCGATGCAGACCCCGTAGCGGTTCAGCAGCGAATCGGAGCGGCCGTAGATGGTGCAGCCGCCACGGGCATTGATCCGCAGGTGATCGCCGTGACGCCAGACGCCACCCGGTCGATCGTAGGCCTCGAAATACGAAGCCTGGTAACGGCTGCCGTCGAGATCGTTGCAGAAGCGCAAGGGCATGGAGGGGAACGGCGAGGCCACGATCAGCTCGCCGACCTGATCGATCAGTGCTTCACCCTGATCGTTCCAGACCTGCACATCCATGCCCAGCGCGCGCACCTGGATCTCACCGGCATAGACCGGCGTGGTCGGCGTCGCAGCAACGAACGCGGACACCATTTCCGTGCCGCCGCTCTGCGAAGTCACCCACAGATCGCGCTTCACCGTCTCATAGAACCAGGCGAAGGTTTCCGGTGTCGACGGCGAACCGGCCAGCAGCACCATTTCCAGCGCCTGCAGATCGAACTGCTCGGCGGGACGCACATCGTTCTTGAGCATCACCTGCACATAGCTCGGGCTGACGCCCAGCGCCGTCACCCGCGCCTGTTCGGCGATCCGCCACAGGATCGTCGGATCGGGGCCGATCGGCGAACCGTCGTAGAGCACTACCGTCGCGCCCTGCAGCAGGCTCGCGATCAGCACGTTCCACATCATCCAGCCCGTGGTGGAGTGGAACATCACGCGCGATTCGGCATGCACGCCGACATGGAACGCGGTCATCTTCAGGTGCTCGACCAGCACCCCGACATGACTGTTGACGATCGCTTTCGGCGGGCCGGTGGTGCCGGAGGTGAACAGCACCCACAGCGGCTCGTCATACGCCACGTGTTCGTAACGGAAATCCTCGGCCGCCGGTGCCGCACCATCGAACAGCGACGACCACGGCAGCGCGTCCGGCAGCGGCGATGGCTGGGCCGGCTGCAGATACGGCACCCAGATCACCTGCTGCACACTGTCGAGCCCGGACAGGATCTCGCGGATTGCCTGCTCCCGAGGAAAATCCTCGCCGCCGAAGCGATAGCCGTCGATCACGAACAGCAGCTTCGGACGGATCTGCGCAAAGCGATCGACCACCGCGCGTGGCCCGAACTCCGGCGAGGCGGCCGACCAGACCGCACCGATCGCGGTGGTGGCCATCATCGCGATCGCGGTCTCCGGAATGTTCGGCAGATAGGCCGCGACATGATCGCCGGGGCGGATGCCCAGCTCGCGCAGCTTCTGCGCCAGCGCGCGCACCTGCGTGCCCAGTTGATGCCAGGTGAGACTCTGCGGCGTGGTGCGCAACTCCGACACGTGCACCATCGCCACCTTGTCCGGCGCTTGCCGTTCGTGACGCAGCAGATGCTCGGCGTAGTTGACGCGCGCATCCTCGAACCAGCGCATCCCCGGCATCACCCGCCGATCGAGCACGCGGCTATAGGGGGTTTCCGAGGTGACCTCGAAGTAATCCCAGATCGCCGCCCAGAAGGCTTCGAGTTCGCGTACCGACCACTCCCACAGCGCGTCATAGTCGCTGAGATCCAGGCCGAGCCGCGCGTTCACCCAGTGGCGAAAGCGCTCCACCGGCGCACGTTCGACAAATGCGGCCGACGGCGTCCACAGCAGTTCGCCGCTGGCCAGTCGCGCGCTCGGCAGAGCCTGCGGCACCGCGGCCGCTGCCGGACGCGATGCCGCACGACTTTCGACGACATGCATGGGCGCCATGATGCTGCGCTCAGCGTGTACCGCGTACCCGGACGCCCGGCGCATCGACCGTCAGCACCGGCTCGCTGACCAGGCCGAAACTCTGCAGCACCCCGAGCAGTTCGCGATGACCGAAGGCCTGACAGCCGGATGCAAAGCCGACGCGCTTCGGCGGCGATTGCAGCAGGTGATAGGCGGTGTAGGCCTGCAGCAGACCGGTCTGCTTGTAGTTGCAGTTGCCGTGAATCACGCACTGCGCACGTCCCAGCGGCCCGCTGGCATGCACCGAATCGACCGAGGTGTTCTCGCGCGGGTTCTCGCGCGGCGGCATCCCGGCCTGCAGCGAGGCGGCCATTTCCGACAGCGCCTTCTCCTGCTCTGCCTTCGGCAGCGGCTTGATCTTTTCCTCGACCACCGCGGCGATCTGCACCACGCCTTCCATGACCGCGCGCGCGAAGACGCCACCCTGCGCCTTGCAGTTGGTCACGCGCGGATCGTTCTTGAACCACACCGGGTGCGCAGTGCCGCCCCAGGGCAGCGCCATCGCGGTCTCGTGCTGTCCGGGCACGATCACTTCCGACTTTGCCGTCGGCGACCACTGCACGTACTTGTTCTGCTCGAGGTAGTAGAAATTGGCGGTCAGGATGCTGAAGATGGTCTGCGTCGACGCGTAGGTCGGGAAGCCCTTCCACAGCACCAGGATGTCGAGCGTATCGAGTCCCGGCGTCTCCAGGCAGAGATTCGCGGCGATTTCGCCGGTCGTGTACATCTGCGCGATGCCCGGCGACAGCAGCAGGTTCTTGGCAGCAAATTTCGCGCCCCACTTCTCCTCGGCGTGCATCATCCAGTTCTGCTCGCCGTTGGTGTCGGTGTAGTGCGCACCCGCGTTGAGGCAGGCTTCCACCGCCTCGTCACCGTACTTCATGAACGGCCCGACCATGTTGCACATGACCTTGGCGCCCTTCATCAGCTTGGTCAGCGCCTCGACCGTGTGCTCGACCTCGGCGATTTCATACTCGGCATTCTCGATGCCCGGCACCTTGTCCAGCACTTCCTTGATGCGCTTGGCATCGCGGCCGGCGGCAATGAAGGGCGTGCGGAATTCGCGCAGGTATTCGGCGACGAGACGGCCGGTGTAGCCGGTAACGCCGTAGATGACGACGGGTTTCTTGCTGCTCATCTGAGGACTCCTCAAAAAGTGTTTTGGAGATGATCGGGTGGGTTCACTGATCGCCGCTGACCTTGATCATCAGCTTGCCGTCGTTGCCGCCGGTGTACAGCTTGCGCACCGCATCGACCGCATTTTCCAGGCCATCGATCTGATGCAGTTTCCACTTCAGTTTTCCCTGATGGTGCAGGGTCGTCAGTGCGCGGAAGGCTTCGCCATAACGCGCCATGTAATCCAGGACGATGAAACCCTGAACCTTCAGCCGCTTCATCAGGATGGCGCCGTAGTTCTCGGGACCGGGCATCTTGCCATCGGCGTTGTAGCCCGAGATCTGGCCGCACATCACCACCCGGCCGTACAGATTCATCTGCGCCAGCACGGCGTCCAGCACCGTGCCGCCGACGTTGTCGAAATAGATGTCGACCCCTTCGGGGCAGAGCTTGCGCAGCGCCGCGCCGACATCCTCGGACTTGTAGTCGATCGCCGCATCGAAACCCAGCTCATCGACGATCGCCGCGCATTTCTTCTGGCCGCCGGCAATGCCGATCACGCGACAGCCCTGCGCCTTGGCGATCTGCCCCGCCAGCGCGCCCACCGCACCCGCGGCACCGGACACCACCAGCGTCTCGCCGACTTTCGGCTGTCCGATATCGATCACGCCGAAGTACGCCGTCGGCCCGGCAACCATGTAGATGCCGAACACTTCTTCCGCCGGAATGCCCGGGATCGCAGGACAGGGCTGCATCGCGGCCGCCTGTACCCGGCAGTAATCGCTCCAGGTGCCGAGGCCCATCACCCGATCGCCGCGCTGGTAGGCGCGGCTGCCGCTGTCGATGACCTCCCCCATCACCACACCGCGCATCGGGGTGTCGAGCTCCACGGGCGGCAGGTAGCTGTCCATGTCGCTCATCCAGATGCGATTGGAGGCATCGAGCGACAGCCGCCGGGTACGCACCACCAACTCGCCGTCACCGGCCTTGGGGATCGGTGAGGCTTCCAGGGTCAGATCGCTGTCGGCAATTTCGCCGACCGGTCTGCGCCTGAGTATCCATTGCCGGTTGCTGTCTGCCGCCACGTCGATCTCCTGATGGATGCTGCTCGGGGTCGCTGCCGGTTCAGGCGGTCATGCCGCCGTCGACCACCAGATCGCTGCCGGTGACGTAACTGGATTCGTCCGAGGCGAGAAACAGCACCGCAGCCGCGATCTCGGCGGGCTTGGCGAAGCGGCCCATCGGGATGCGCGCCAGGGTCTTCACTGCAAATTCCTGCGCCACTTCCGGCGTGAGCACGGCCAGTGCACCGCTGACCATCTGCGTCTCGGCAAAGCCGGGGCAGACGTTGTTGATGCGGATGCCGTAACCGGCACGCGCGCAATGGATCGCGGCGGAACGACTGAAGATCCGCACGCCGCCCTTGCTGGCGTTGTAGGCCGGCAGCACCGCTTCACCGAGCATGCCTTCGATCGATGCGATGTTGATGATCGATCCGCCGCCGGATGTCTTCATCCGCGCGATCGCACTCTGGGTGCCGAGCATCACGCCATTGAGATTGATGTCCAGCGTGCGGCGCCAGTTCTCCGGCGTCATCTGCTCGATGTCGAGGATCGCCGCGATCCCGGCGTTGTTGACCAGCACGTCAAGCCGACCCCATTTGGAAATCGCGGCGTCGAGCGCCTCGTTCCATTGCGCGGCGTCCGTCACATCCTGCTTGCGGAACATCGCATGACTGCCCAGGCGCGCCGCTTCGGCCTGCCCCGCGGCGGCATCGACGTCGGTGATCAGAACCTTGGCACCCTCGGCCAGCAGTGCTTCCGCCGCCGCCAGCCCCAGCCCTCGCGCACCGCCGGTCACGACACAAACCTTGTCCTGCAGACGTTTCATTGCTGTTCGCTCCTCAGCCTTTTGCCGCACGCGGTGCGGCGTTGCCGCGCCAGTCGTAGTCGGCGGATTCCTGCGCAAAGCGCACGAAGTAATCGATCGCGTCCGGATTCATCATCGCGTCGCGGCTTGCCGCCTTCTCCAGCGGCAGCCCCAGCAGCAGCTTGCGTACCGGCACTTCCATCTTTTTCCCGGTCAGCGTGTAGGGCACCGCGTCGACGGCGTAGATCTTGTCCGGCACATGACGCGGACTGCAGTCGCTGCGCAGCTTGGCGTTGATCTTGCGCGCCACCGTCTCATCCAGCGTCTGTCCCGGCTTCAGTTTCACGAACAGCGGCATGAAGAAGTTTCCGCCCGGCAGTTCGACGCAGACGATCAGGCTGTCGGCCACTTCGTCGACCTGCTCCACTGCGCGATAGATCTCCGCGGTGCCGATGCGCACTCCATAGCGGTTCAGTGTCGAGTCCGAGCGACCGTAGATGTAGCAACCGCCGCGGGCATTGATCTTGATGAAATCGCCATGACGCCAGGTGCCCGGAAACACTTCGAAATAGGATTCCGAGTAGCGCTTGTCTTCGGCATCGTTCCAGAACTTGATCGGCATCGACGGAAACGGGCTCGTCACCACCAGTTCGCCGACCTCGTCGATCAGTTCCTTGCCGTCATCGCTCCAGGCGTGCACGTCCATGCCCAGCATCCGCGTCTGGATCTCGCCGGCGTGGACCGGCAAAGTCGGCGCCGCGCCGACAAAGCCGCTGCAGATCTCGGTGCCGCCGGACTGCGAGGTGACCCACAGATCCTGCTTCACGCAGCGATAGAACCAGTCGAAGGTTTCCGGCGTCGACGGCGCGCCGGCGACGACGATGCTTTCGAGTCTCGACAGATCGAATTTCTCGCCCGGCCGCAATCCGGCCTTTTCCATCATCTGCACGAAGGTCGGGCTGGCACCGAAGCTGCTGGTGCCGGTATCGGCGGCGAGCTGCCACAGGAAATCCGGTGTCGGATGCGCCGGATTGCCGTCGTACAGCACGATCGCGCTGCCGGTGAGCAGCGCCGCCAGCAACAGGTTCCACATCATCCAGCCGGTGGTGCTGTAGAAGAACATCACCGACTCGGGACCGAGATTGAGATGGAAACTCAGCAGCTTCAGATGCTCGGCCAGTACGCCGATGTGGCTGTGCACGATCGCTTTCGGCAGGCCGGTGGTGCCGGACGAGAACACCACCCACAGCGGATGATCGTGCGCGACGCGCTCGTAGCGGAACTCGGTACGCGACACTTCCGGCTGCGACAGCAGCGCTTCCCAGGCCACCAGATTCGGCAGCGACGGCAGTGCGGCGCCCTCATCCAGGTATGGCAGCCAGACGATCTTCTCCAGACTGGGCAAGGCATCGGAGATGCGCCGCACCTCGGCCTCGCGGCTGAAATCCTTGCCGCCGAAGCGATAGCCATCGGCTGCGAACAGAACCTTGGGCTCGATCTGCGAGAAGCGCTCGATCACGGTCTTGACGCCGAATTCCGGCGCGGCCGATGACCACACCGCGCCGATCGCGGCCGTCGCCATCATCGCGATCGCGGTTTCCGGCACGTTGGGCATGTACGACACCACGCGGTCGCCCGGCTCCACGCCCAGGGCGCGCAGCTGCGTCGCGAGGATGCGCACCTGGCGGCCCAGCTCATTCCAGCTCATCTGCGCCAGTGCCCGCGTTTCCGACAGGTGATGGAACACCGTGCGCTCGCCGGCCTCGGCCTCGGCGCGCAGCAGATGCTCGGCATAGTTGACGCGCGAGCCCGGGAACCACTGCGTGCCCATGATCGGTGCACCATTGGCCGGTGCTTCCAGCACCGCGCGATAAGGCGCATCCGATTGCACCTGAAAGTGATCCCAGATCGAGGACCAGAATCCTTTCAGATCGGTCACCGACCAGTTCCACAAGGCCGAGTAGTCGGCAAAGTCGAGACCGCGCTCGGCCTTCAGCCAGCGCATGTACTTCGCGACGTTGGATTTCTCGGCAAACTCGGGGCGCGGACTCCAGAGCTTTTCGCCTTCCTTGACCATGATTTGATTCTCCTCAGCGATTGGCGGTGACGACCGTTTCAGCACAGCGCGTAGATGTCGTAGCGCACCTCGTTTCGCTGCAGGTCCACCGCGCCGATCCCGACGCAGGCACGACGATGCAGCCATTGATAATCCGGATGGGCCGTCGCCATGTACGGCGAGGTGTACAGCGGTGCCGATGCCGGCAGCTCGCCGCGCAGAAAACCTTCATAGCTGTCGACACCGAATTCGCCCAGTCCGCGATAGCGGGTGTCGATCAGCGCGCCGTCGTCGGTCTGCAGCGTCAGCCGTACATCCAGCTCGCCGATACCGTCGCGACGCAAGGTGAACCAGTCGCCACCGCTTGCATGCACAAGGCCCTTGAGTCTGGGCCCGGTGAACTCGCCATTGGCGATATGGAAATTGATGCCGATGCCCCCGTGCAGCGGCCCGAGAACTTCCGGCGGCTGCAGCGTCACCCGCATCGAGTACAGGTGCTCACCGCGCAAGGGGAATGCAGGCGTAGGCAGGGGCTTCATGTCAGCGCAACTCCGTGAGCCGTTGCAGCACCGCTTCCGGCTGCGCGTCGGCCGGGATCTCTGCATAGCGGAGCCCCTGCGGCGGACACGGCACGGCTGCGGCACCGTTCCAGAATCCTGTTTCAACGATCGTGCCGGCGACTGCGGCCGGCAGCGCCGCCGGCGCCACCGCAAACGCGAAGCCGGGCGCTGCGCCCTGATAACGACCCGCGGGCAGCAACAGCCCCACTTCCCAGCGGTAGTGGGCCGCGATGTTCAGCACCGGCTGATACAGCTCCAGCTGCGCGTCATCGCCCGGCTCGCTGTCCGTCGACTCCTGCAGCAGCAGCACATCGATGCCGGCATCGCCGAAGCTGCGCAGGAAATCCGCCATGTACATCGCCGCGCTGTCGGCCTCGTCGTCGCCGACTTCGACCTCCGCATCGGCGCCGTGCACCAGCCGATACGCATCGCTCACCCAGCGCCGCGGCGACGGACACACCAGGGCCAGCGGCTGCGCGGAAAAACAGGCGCGAAGACCGCGTATCAGTTCGACCAGATGAGCCCGCAGCGCCTCGTCGGCGAGCAGGGTCTTGATCGGGAAGACCGCACGACGCTTGGCCGCCATCGCCTCCGCCAGATCCGGACGCGCCTGCAACCAGGCAGCACAGACCGCGGCCACCGGCAGCGACGGCACATCGGACTTCAGCAGGCCCTGTGCCTTGCGCTGCCAGGCGACATAGCCGGCGGCATCCATCCAGGGCACGGCATTGTTGGCCAGCAGCGCGCCGGCGTAATCGGTGTGGTCCAGCCACAACAGCGGGCGACCGGAGGAAAGCGAAGCAGCAAGGGTGGGCATGGAATTCTCAGGCTGCGGAGTAACCGCCATCGACCACCAGCTCGGTGCCGTTGACCCAGCGCGATGCATCCGACGCCAGGAACAGCACCGCGGCGGCGACATCCTCGACGCGACCGAAACCCATCGGATGCGCCGCTTCGATCGAAGCCCGCGCCGCCTCCAGATCCGGCGCCAGGCCGAGATCGACGAAGCCCTGCACGAAGTGATCGCCCATCTGCGTCTTGACGATGGCCGGATGCACCGAATTCACGCGCACATTGGATTTCAGTGCCGCGAACTCGACGCCCGCGGCCTTGGTCAGCAAACGCACGCCGCCCTTGGAGGCGTGATACGCGGCGTGCGCCGGCGTGCCGATCAGGCCGGCCACCGACGACATGTTGATGATCGAGCCTCCCGTGCCGTTCATGGCGCGGATCGCATGCTTCAGTCCGAGGAACACCCCGGTCACGTTCACGTCCATCACCCGGCGGAAATCGGCCGCCTCGCACTGCGCCAGCAGCGCCGCGGTTTCGATCCCGGCGTTGTTGACCAGGATGTCGTAACGACCGAAGTGTCGGGTGACCGCGGCGCTTGCCGCTTCCCAATGCGCTTCGTCGGTGACGTCATGACGGATGAACTCCGCCTTGCCGCCCGCCTTGCGGATGCGTTCGACGGTGGCCTTGCCCTCGGCCTCGAGCAGATCGGTGACCAGCACCGAAGCGCCCATCTGCGCCAGTGCGCCTGCCACCTCGGCACCGATGCCGCGGGCACCGCCGGTCACCATCGCCGCCTTGCCGTCGACACGGAACGCCTTGTTGTAGTCGATCATCGGACTCTCCATCGTGGTTAGTGCAGTCGCAGCATCGCAAGCGGATGCCGGACCGGCCTGGAGCTGCCCGAGCCGGTCCGGCCTTGCCTCACGTCCCGGCCTTCGCCGTTGTGCGGCAAGCTTCCAGTTCCGCTTCGAGTTCCGCGATCCGCACGTCCTTGGGGTTGAGCATGAACGCGCCCTGCAGCTGATCGGACGGCATCTTCACGCGCTGCCCCATCGTGGTCGCGTAGATTTCCTTGGGGTTGTCCCAGGATCCACAGTACGGCACGTTGGCGGGCGGTTCCGGCGTGACCCATTCCTTGCAGAACTGGTCGAACGGCTTGCCGCGTGCGATGCGCTCGCGACGGTAGTCGGCGCGCAGCTTCGCGGTGGCTTCCTCGTCCACCACCAGGGTCTTCTCGTCGTAGACCACCTTGTAGATGTCGCGCGCCAGATCGTGCGACAGCAGATCCTCGTTCACGTCCTTCATCACCAGCGCGGGATCGCGCTCCAGCACGTCGCCGTAGCCGCCGCCGGAGCCCTGGCAGATCATGTAGATCTCGCCTTCGTCGCACAGCTCGAAGGTCATGCCCATGTCGTTGCTGCTGTACTTGCCGCCCTTGATCGGCTGCTCGTTCATCAGGTGCACGATGTCGAAGGCTTCGACGATCTTCGGATTCTTCTTCAGCTCCTTGAAGATATTGATGCCCTTGATCTTCATCAGCTGATAGGACGGGCAGGAATAGCCACCGAACAGGCCCTGTGCCGACGGAAACTTGGACCCTTCGCAGCCGGTCATGAAGCCCCACATCGCCGAGCCGCGCGCGGTGGCGATCTGCTCGTAGCCCATGCCGCCGCGGTACTTGCCGAAACCGATGCGATCCTTGGCCAGGCGCTGCGCACCGAGCCGGATGATCGGCGTGTCTTCCTCGTTGATCTCGTGTTCACCCGAGTCGGCCATGAAGCCGAACACCGGCGAGATCGAGTGTTCGCCGTCACCGTGACTGCGCGCACCCTGACCCATGCCGTTGAGGTCGCCGCAGAAG
>JBEBWZ010000051.1:0-22045 GCA_040391865.1 Solimonas flava | reverse complement strand
GGGATTAGGGATTAGGGATTAGGGATTAGGGATTAGGGATTAGGGATTAGGGATTCGTGCGGGTGAACCTGCGCTGGGCGGCTTCACGCCCGGCCGGCGTTCCAGACACCTGCGTTGGATCCGCCTTCGGCTTGATCCAACCTCCGACAGGCCTTCACGAATCCCCAATCCCCAATTCCGACTCCCCTAGCGATTCGGAATCGTTTCGCGCAGCTTGCGGATCTGCATCTCGGTCTTGAACAGCTCGATCTGTCGCTCGCGTGCCAGCGGCTGGTAGCGCAGTTGGTGCAGCAGCGCTTCGACCTCGTCGATTCTCAGGTCCAGCTCCTGGAGGCCCGGACGCTGTGCCGGTGACTGGTGATAGTCGTGCGCCAGCCGCTGCAGGCTTTGATCGAGGCGGTACAGCAGGCGATGGGTCTCGCGCGCACTCAGGGTCGCCGCCGTTGGCGTCGGTGTCTGTGCACTGACAGCGCCGGCGCCCAGCAGCAGCGCCAGCACCGCGACCGCCGCGCGCTTCAGGGCCCGACCCCGGCAAGAAAGCGGGCGATGGCCTGACCGGTCGCTTCGGGCGCGTCGAAATGCATCATGTGCCCGGCCTCCGCGACGACCATCTGCTGGCGGTTGCGGAAACAGCCGCGCCGCATCTCAGTCTGTTCCGGTGGCAGGTTCTTGTGAAACACCGACTGGCCGCCATCGACGAACAAGGTTGGCGCCGTGACCTGGCGCCAGATCGCCATCGATTCCGCAGCGCGGTAGAGGCTGGGGCCGTGCATGCGGTGCTTGGGGTCGGCCAGCAGACGAATGCAGCCGTGCCCGTCTTCGTTGCCCCAGCACCGCGCCACGAACAATGCACGCTCGGGGCTCAGCTGCGGATGCAGCAGGCGCACGCGTTCCGACAGCGCTTCGAACGAGCTGTAGGTCTTGTCGCGCGCGGGTTTCTTCAACTCATCCAGCCAGCGCACATAGCGCTTCGGCGCGAGTTCCGCCGGCATGTCCGGCAGAAACAGGCCATCGAGGCACACCAGCTTGCTGACCCGCTGTGGCCGCAGTCCGGCATACAGACTGACGATCTGTGCGCCCATGCTGTGCCCGGCCAGCCACAGCGGCGCCTGTGGTGCGTAATGGTCGGCGATGACTTCCAGATCGGCCACGTAGTCGTGAAACCAGTACCCGTCCTGTGGCCATTGGCTGTGTCCGAAACCGCGCCAGTCAGGGCAGGCGACCTGACACACCGACAACAGCGGCTGTACCAGGTATTGGAACGTGGCGGAAACGTCGAGCCAGCCGTGGCCGAGAATCAGCAGCGGTTTGTCGGGATCACCCCAGCGCCGCACGTGATAACGCAGGCCGCGTACAGGCAGGAAGTCGGAGCGGCTGGCGGCAGTCATGGGATCTGGAAGCAGGTTTCGCCGGAGTATACGAAAGGACCCGCCGCCCCCGGCGAAACCGGAACCGTGTCGCAGGCGCTCCCGGGATTCCGATCGGGTGGCAGTTGTGGCCGGCGCTCAGGCCAGGCGACCGGTGAGCACGGCTTCCATCAGCTCGAAGCGATCGTTGCCCCAGAACATGTGCTCGCCGATGAAGAACGTGGGCGCGCCGAACACGCCGCGGCGCACCGCTTCCTCGGTATTGGTCTTGAGCTGTTCCTTCACGGCCGGGTCCTGTGCCAGTGCCAGCGTGGCGTCCGGATCCAGACCCAGGCCGAGGGCAACCTCCCGCAGTACCTCGGGCTGACCGATATCGCGATCCTGCGTCCAGTAGACATGAAGAATCGCATACGCCCAGCGGTGCGCCTGTTCCTCGGGCAGGCCGCAGGCGATACGCAGCGCGGTCAGACTCGCCACCGGGAACACCGATGGAAAGCGGAACGGCACGCCATAGTGCTTGGCCCACAGGCGCACATCGTTGAACAGATATTTGCCCTTGGCGGGGACCGAGACCGGCGGGCGATTGCCGGTCGCCTCGAACACCTTGCCGAGCAGGAACGGCCGCCACACGATCTTGGCGCCATGTCGTCCCGCCAGTGCGCCGATCTGGGTCGCGGCGAGGTAGGTGTAGGTGCTGGCGGGGTCCCAGAAGAATTCGATGACAGGCTGGCTCATTGAGGAGGGGCTGAAGAATGTGGATGCCGAAGTCTTGCACGGTGTTTTTGAGCGACACAAGCCGCACCGATGGCGTTGGACTGTCGCGGCGAAGCATGCGAGCACGTCCGCGCATGCTTCGCCGCGACGGCGGACAGGCGTGTTTGGGTGCGATCAAGCACCGATGCCTCGGAGAATGCATGGCTGCGACGGCGTCCGCCGCAGTCGCGAGCCGCAGCGCCGAGCGGATGCTGGCCTCTGCGGCGCCGTCGACGCTGGGTTCTGTGTAAAATTCACCAACTTTGCTGATAACGACATGACGCCGACAAACGCGCTCGAATTCAAGGGCCGCATGCTCTCGCTGACGCGGGTCCGTGTGCTGGACCCGAACCTCGCCGCCATCAATGCGCAACTCCGCGATTTCGCCCGGCAGATGCCGCAGGCGGTGCAGGGCATGCCGGTGGTCCTGGAAGCAGATATCGCGATGGACCTCGGCGGCCTCATTGCCGCGCTGCGCGAGGTTGGGATGCAGCCGCTGGGCGTAGCCGATGGGCCGCTGACCGAGTCCGCGCGCCATTGGGGGCTGGCGGTGTTGCAGCCCGATGCCAGCAAGGGCACGCGTTCTGCGCCAGTGGCGCCACCGCCACCGCCACCGCCACCGGCTGCGGTGGCCGCGCCGGTCTATGAGCGTCGTGCCACGCGGATCGTCACCGAGCCGGTGCGCTCCGGTCAGCAGATCTACGCCGCGGGCGGCGATCTGGTGATCACTTCCACGGTGAGCCCCGGTGCGGAAGTGGCGGCCGATGGCTGTGTCCATATCTACGGTGCGTTGCGTGGCCGCGCGATCGCGGGAGCGCAGGGCGAAACCACGGCGCGGGTGTTCTGCCACCGCTTCGAGCCGGATCTTGTGGCGGTGGCCGGTGTCTATGCAGTGGCCGAGCAGATGCAGGGTGATCTGCGTGGCAAGGCCGCGCAGGTTTTGCTGGTCGATGGCAAACTGAAGATCGAACGTCTGGACGGCTAGTCAATGCCGCTCGGGATGATGAAAAACTCAAGGAAAGGGTGAACCGTGGCGAAGATTGTTGTCGTGACCTCGGGCAAGGGCGGCGTGGGCAAGACCACGACCAGCGCTTCGTTCGCGACTGGCCTGGCGATGCGTGGACTGAAGACGGTGGTCATCGACTTCGACGTCGGCCTGCGCAATCTCGATCTGATCATGGGCTGCGAGCGTCGGGTGGTGTTCGACTTCGTCAACGTCCTGAACGGCGAAGCGACGCTGCGGCAGGCGCTGATCAAGGACAAGCAGCATGAAAACCTGTTCATCCTGGCCGCCAGCCAGACGCGCGACAAGGACGCGCTGACCCAGGAAGGCGTCGAGCGCGTGCTGACCGAGCTGTCGAAGGACTTCGACTACGTCATCTGCGATTCCCCGGCCGGCATCGAGCGCGGCGCGCATCTGGCGATGTACTACGCCGACGAAGCGCTGGTGGTGACCAATCCGGAAGTGTCGTCGGTGCGCGACTCCGATCGCGTGCTCGGCCTGCTGTCCAGCAAGACCCACAAGGCCGAAACCGGCCAGGGCCGGGTCAAGGAGCAACTGGTGCTGACGCGCTACAACCCGGCGCGCGTTGCCAAGGGCGAGATGCTGTCGGTGGAAGACGTCAAGGAAATCCTCGCGATCCCGCTGCTGGGCGTGGTGCCGGAAAGTGCGGCGGTGCTGTCATCGTCGAATGCCGGCATGCCGGTGATCGCCGATCAGCAGAATGATGCCGGCAAGGCCTACGATGACATCGTGGCCCGATTCCTCGGTGAAACGCGTGAGCACCGCTTCCTGAATGCCGAGAAAAAGGGCCTTCTCGGCCGTTTGTTTGGAGGCTGATATGGATTGGCTGAAGTTTTTCCGCGCCGAGCCGAAAGCATCCGCCTCGGTCGCCAAGGAGCGGTTGAAAGTGGTGGTGGCGCACCAGCGGGAAGGTCGTGCCAACGGCCCCATGTACTTGCCGCGGCTGCGTCAGGAAATCCTCGATGTGGTGCGCAAATACGTGCAAGTGGCAGACAGCGCGGTCAAAATCGACGTCCAGCGTGAAGCCGGTCTGGAAGTGCTGGAGATGAACATCACGCTGCCGGACGCCTGAGTCAGGCCTGCGTAAGGGTCTGTTTTAATTTAACTAAAGTTCGCGGAGGCGACGAAAGTCCGGGGTAAGCTGCGCCCCGGGCCGTCATGCCCCCCAGGAATGTCGATGGAACTCCTCCCTTCGGACGAATGCCGGAGCGGGCGTTTTTCCTTAACATTCGCGCCCCCGCAACCCGCGCAGCAGGAAAAGTTGCCGACATGGCTGCTATCGCTACAGAAAAAGTTCTTTCGGTCCAGCATTGGAACGACACGCTGTTCAGCTTCACGACCACGCGTGATCCGGCGCTGCGTTTCCGCAACGGTCATTTCCTGATGATCGGCCTGCAGGTCAACGGCAAGCCGCTGATGCGCGCCTACAGCATTGCCAGCCCCAACTACGAGGAAACGCTGGAATTCTTCAGCATCAAGGTCGATAACGGCCCGCTGACCTCGCGCCTGCAGCATCTCAAGGTGGGCGACGATCTGCTGGTCAGCCGCAAGCCCACCGGCACCCTGGTGCTGGACGATCTCAAGCCGGGCAAGAACCTGTACCTGCTGGGCACCGGTACCGGACTCGCGCCGTTCATGAGCCTGATCCGCGATCCCGACGTCTACGAGCGCTTCGAGAAAGTGGTGCTGGTACATGGTGTGCGCCGGGTCAACGATCTGGCCTATCACGACTACATCACCCAGGAACTGCCGCAGCACGAATTCCTCGGCGAACTGGTGCGCGACAAGCTCATCTACTACCCGACCGTGACCCGCGAACCGTTCCGCTACCAGGGCCGCCTGACCGACCTGTTCGAGAACGGCAAGCTCTGCAACGACATCGGCCTGCCGCAGCTGAACCCGGAGACCGATCGCGTGATGATGTGCGGCAGTCCGACCATGCTGAAGGACACCTGCACCATCCTCGACAGCCGCAACTTCGTGATCTCGCCGCATATCGGCACGCCCGGCGACTATGTCATCGAGCGCGCGTTCGTCGAGAAATAGCCGCATCCTGTGCCTTCGAAGTTGTGACAAAAGCGCCCCGGTCATCCGGGGCTTTTTTGTGGTCGGGCTGAACCCCGATGTTTGCCGGAACGCCGAAGCGGGTTTAACCTCCGCCCGCATCGGAGGAGATCCGATTACAAAATAGGTCCGCATATGACCAACAGCACACCGGCACCGTGGCCCCGAGCGCTGGAAAGCGTGGAGGATGATGAACGCACCCGTTGGGGAAACACGGTGCGGCAGTACACCGCACAGCTGCGCGGCTTCTTCATCAAGCGCGTGCGCAACCCTGCCGATGTCGACGACATGGTGCAGGAAGTCTTCCTGCAACTGATCCAGCGTGATCGCAACAGCAAGACCGGCGAAGCCATCGAGCATATGGAGCAGTACACGTTCCAGGCGGCGGCCAACGTGTTGCGCGACCGTGGCCGCCGCGATCAGGTGCGTCACCGCAGTGCGCATGAATCGTTTGATGAAGCGCTGCACGCACTGACGACGGAGATCACGCCGGAGCGCATTGTCCTCGGGCATGAAGGGATCGATCGCGTCAACGCCGTGCTGAGCCAACTGCCGGAACGCACGCGCGACGTCTTCGTACTACGCTGGACCGAGAAACAATCATTCCCGGAAATTGCACAGATGCTCGGCATGTCCACGCGCGCCGCACAGCGCCACATGGCGCTGGCGCTCAAGCATCTGGGGGGCGTGTTGGGCTGATGTCATCACGCACTGAACAAATCCAGGATCAGGCTGCAGCCTGGGCCGATGCGCTGCATCAAAGCGGCGACGATCCCGCCGTGCGGCGCGATTTCGAGCGCTGGCGTGACAGCGACCCCGAGCATGCGGAAATTTACGATCGCATCGATCGCGGCTATCGCATCACCCGCGGGATCGAAGGCTCCGGCGCGCATGCCAGGCTCCGGCAGGAAACCCTGGCGCGTGTGGCCGGCTATCGCCGCCGTCGCCGGCAGCGCACCGCGGCGGCCGTCGCCGCCAGCGTGATTGCGGTGATCGCCGTCGCATTCACCCTCAGCGACGACACCTGGAGCGAACTGCAATACCAGCAGGCACGCGCGCGCCATGCGGTGATGGGCGAAACCCTGTATCGCACCGCTGTCGGAGAACGTCGCACCATCAATCTCGAAGACGGCAGCACAGTGACGCTCAACACCGACAGCCGCGCCGTCGTGCGCTATCGCGCCGACATACGCGATGTCGCGCTGTTGCAAGGCCAGGGCTTGTTTGAAGTCGCGCACGACCCCACACGCCCGTTCGTGGTCCAGGCTGGCGAGCGCAAAGTCACGGCGCTGGGCACCGAGTTCGACGTCCGCCTGCTGCAGGACAGTGTGGCCGTGACCCTGATTCAAGGGCGCGTCGCGGTTGAAGACACCACGCCGCTCTCAGGGCTGATGCACGATGCCGCAGCGCGCGAGCGCAAGGCCACCATCCTGTTCCCCGGCGATCAACTGATCGCCAAGGCCGCCAGCCCCGTCGAGCAGGTCATCCACAAGACCGACCTGCGGCGCGCCACCAGCTGGCGTGAAGGCCTGCTGCTGTTCGAGAACGAAAACCTCGCACAGGCGGTGGCGGAAGTGAACCGTTACGGCGGTCGTCGCATCGTGCTCAACGACCCCGCACTCGGCACGCTGCGCATCAGCGGTGCTTTCAAGACCGGCAACCCCGACGCCTTCCTCGACACCCTGTCGTGGCATTTGCCGATACGCATTGTCGGCTCCGACGGCGAACAGATCGTGGTCGGCCGCAAGGGCTGACGCCCAATCGATACACCCTCTCCCCGCGAGCGAGGAGAGGGTCGGGGTGAGGGGCGGCTCGTCGGGGCTGGCTGAGCCACGTGGGATTTGATCGCGAGCCCATAAACCCTCTTTTCATGAAAAGAGAGTTTTTCACAGGAAGCCAGGGATTGGAGAGCCGGCATCGCATGGTGCCGACCTTACCCGTAGGTCGGCCTCAAGCGCGCAGCGCGGAGCCGTCGCCGCAGTCTGGAATGCCGACGGTAGGTGAAGCCTCGCGCAAACCCGTTTTCACAAATCCCCAATCCCAAATCCCAAATCCCCAATCCAGCCCGACAGGGCCCCCGTGTCGTTGTTTTGAAAACAGTGCGTCTTAACTCGTCACAAGGCCGTGTGGGAGCGGCCCAATAACTGAGAGGAGATGCAGGCATGCCCCTAGTCCAACGAGGGCCGGCGCGGGTCGTCGGCGTGATGTGCGCTGTCTTTGCCGCGATGCTGGCGATCACGCCACTCGCACACGCACAAGGCGAACAAGCAACCGACCCTGCCGCGAGCACGCGCAGCGTCGAGTTCAACATTCATCCGCAGAGTCTCGCCGCTGCGCTGACAGAGTTTGCGAGCCAGAGCGGACAAGAGCTTTTCTACCTGCCCGAGATGGCAGCGGGCAAGGATGTCACCGGTGTCAGCGGCACCATGAGCCCGGAACAAGCACTGTCACGCCTGCTCGAAGGCAGCGATCTTGAATTCGAACACACGCCCTCCGGCTCCATTCTGATCGGCGATCAGCAATCGCTCGACGCATTGCGCACCGAACTGCAGGCGCGCGAACGCAACCGCGCGGAGAACCTGGGAAACGCAACCGCCGGGCCGGTGAATCCGGACGCTGATCCCGGCGTGAACCTCACCGGCGAAGCCACCACGCTCTCGGTGGAAACCGCGCGCCGCGGCGGCATCGAGGAAATCATCGTCACCGGGCAGAAGCGCGCCGAGCGCCTGCAGGACGTGCCGATCGCGATCAGCGCGTTCTCGATGGAAGACCTGGACAACCAGAAGATCGAAGGTGGTTTCGATCTTCTGCGTGGCGTGCCCAACGTCACCTTCTCCAAGACCAACTTCAGCGGCTACAACTTCCAGATCCGCGGCATCGGCACGCAGGCGATCAGCGCGACGACCGATCCCGGCGTGGCGGTGAGCTTCAACAATACGACGCTGATCGTGAACCGCCTGTTCGAGCAGGAATACCTGGATATCGAGCGCGTGGAAGTCCTGCGTGGTCCTCAGGGTACGCTGTACGGCCGCAACGCCACCTCAGGCGTCATCAACGTCATCTCCAACAAGGCCGAACTCAACGCGTTCAGTGCGGAGATCAAGGGCGAGCTGGGCAACTACAACTCTCAGCGCCTGCGTGGCCACGTCAACGTTCCGTTACTCGACGACACGTTGGCGCTACGTTTCGCCTATGCCATGACGGATCGAGATGGCTACGGCACTAATCTGGCCGCGCTAGATCCGGATGCCAATGCTAACGTCAGCGAGAACGTAGATGGTCGCGACCTGTGGACGGGCCGCGTCTCTCTGGGATGGGAGCCGACCGACGCGCTGCGCGTGAATCTCATGTGGGAGCGATTCGAGGAAGACGACAACCGCGTTCGCACATCCAAGCAGCTATGTCATCGGGACGATAGTCCTACAGAAATTCTGGGTGCAGAAGTCAATGTAAACAGCATTACTGCCGCCACGTTCTCGCAGGGTTGCGAGGGAGAATCGCTGTACTCGGCGGGCGCCTACGGCACGCCCAATGGCGAAACGCTGCCTTACGTCAGCGGTATCTATTGGGCGCAAAATCTTGGCGGAATTGGCGACTTCGTCACTCCGCCGCCGCGCGATAAATACTCAGGGGTTGGCGCAGGGCCGAGCCCCTACGCAGTTCCCCTGCCCAGTGGCGGCATGCCCATCTATGCGGATTGGCGTGGCCCGCGGGACGACCCTTCGACAGCACCTTGTGCGGCTGCTGCTCAAGGTGGGGCATTTGCAGTTACATACACAATTGATCTTTGTCGGCCCGATCCCTATGGAAACCAAGTGCAATCCCGCGATCTGCGCGAGATCTATTCACTGATCGAGCCACAGTACCAAGCAAAATCCGACATCTTTGATCTCTCCTTCGATCTGGATTGGAGCGACCATCTGACCTTGTCGTCGCAGACCGTCTACGCCAAGGACGAGTATTGGGCGACGCAGGACTACAACCGCTATGCGACCTTCCCGATCTGGAACGGGGCCGGCGCCACCAATGCCTGCGCTGCCAATGAGGAGGATTTCTTCGGCTTCTTGCTGTACCACGCCGACTGCACCGATAACCTTGATACCGGACGCGGTACGCATCTGCCGCTGACCGATGCCGATGGCGATGGTCAGATCGATCAGGGTGTGATGTTCGGCGGAGTGACCGAGCATGGATACACCGCGGACGGCAATGGCTATCTTCGTGACGGCGATGGTCGCCGCGTTGGCTACTACCGCCATATGCTCAACAACGGTGCGCCGAATACCTTCTGCGATCCCCAGCTCGGCTGCTCTGACAAGCTGATCGCACAGGACCTGTCGCGTGCGGAAAGCACGCAGTGGAATCAGGAGCTGCGCCTGGCGTCCAGCTATGAAGGTCCGGTGAACTTCAGCCTTGGCGCCAATTACACGCGCTTCGAGACGATGAATGACTACTACGTCTTCAGTAATGCCTTCACGCACTTGCTGCAGCTGTGGCCGTTCAACGAGCCGATGAGTCCTTGCCCAGCGGGAACGGAAGACGGCACGTCCTGCCGTTACATCGATCCCAATCCGATTGAAAGCATCAACGGCGAAGGGCACAACTATTTCCGCAGCGCCAATCCTTATGAGTTGACCTCCGCAGCGGTATTCGGTGAGCTGTACTGGAACGTCACCGATGCGCTGAAGCTGACGTTCGGCGCGCGTATGAACTGGGACCGCAAGGTGTTTTCGCCAGTTCCCAGTCAGCTCCTACTGTCGGATTACCGCGATCTCAGCACTGTCTCAGACGGTGATCCGCCGCCGAACACCGACGAATGCTTCGACAATCCACCGTACTGCCCGTTCTCTGGATCTTCAATCAACGGCCGCGGCGCCCCTGCGCTTCCCGACATCATCCAGGAGTGGACAGAACCGACCGGCCGACTGGTCGTGGACTGGAAGCCGGATCTGGCCGGCTCCCTCGGCTGGAGTTGGGTGGACGAGAGCCTGCTCTATGCCAGCCTGGCTCGGGGTTACAAGGGTGGTGGCGCCAATCCACCGACGGTATCCCCACCCAGCGGCTATCTGCTGGCTCGTGCATCAGGTGGCACGGTGCCGCCGACCTTCAAGCCGGAGTACATCAATGCCTTGGAAATCGGCACCAAGAACAAATTGTTCGGCGGCGGTATGACGCTGAATATGGGCGCGTTCTACTACAGCTACAAGGATTACCAGGTCAGCAAGATCGTTGATCGCACCGCGGTCAACGAGAACGTGGACGCGACGGTCTGGGGGCTGGAACTGGAGGCGACGGTCGCGCCAACCACCGATACGCTGCTGAATGCCAGCGTGGGTTACCTGCGCACGCGCATCGGCGATGGCGAGCAGTCCATCGACCTGATGGATCGCACCCAGGGCGGCAATCAGGTGTTCCGCACCACGATTCCGAACCCGGACTTCAACCCGGATCTGCAGTCTGGTGATCCAGGTTATGTCGAAGGCCTGAACGGTTCGGATCAACAGTTCATCGCTTATGACCAATGGAGTGTCGTCAAGCCCTGGGTGGTCGCGGCGTCCAACTGCGTATTCCCGACCGAGATCATCGCGGCGGTATTCGAACAGGCCAATGAATTCGGCACGCTAGGCGTCAATCCGCTCGACATGTGTCCAGTCGGCAGCATTCTTGGTACGCAAGGCAGAACAGGTGCTTTCCCCTATTTCCGAGACGGCGAGTTGATCTACAACGACCTGGCAGGTCCGGGCGCCGGTGGCGGTGCTCATCCCGATCATGATGGGCGCTTTTTCACCTATGCCGTGGACGCGCCCAATGGGGGCGCGGGTTTCTTCGCCGACCTCGGCGGCAACGAGCTGCCGAATGCTCCCCGGTTCACGGTCTCGCTCGGCGCACAGCATACGCTTTACTTCCCTGGCGGCTGGGATCTGACGGGCCGCGTTGACTGGTATTGGCAGGACGAGTCGTTTGCACGCGTCTACAACAGCGAATACGACCGGCTCAAGGCCTGGACCAACACCAACTTCTCGTTCTGGGTAAACCAGGTGGATTGGGATCTGCGCGTTGAGGTCTACGTCAAGAATGCCTTCGACGAGTCCCCCATTACCGGCACCTTCCTTAACTCCGATGATTCTGGCTTGACGACGAACGTGTTCACGCTCGATCCGCGTCTTGTCGGCCTATCCATCACCAAGCGCTTCTAAGGGAGAGATCGCCATGAAAAAGCTTGAACAGCGGTCATTTACCCTCACTGCCATCGCCGCCGCCCTACTGTTTGCGGTGCCATCGTATGCCCAGGTCGACCCCGACTGCACGGGCAGCAATCCCGGCGTGGTCGACTGCGCCGGGCCCACATTCGCAAACGGCATCACACACACCACCAATGGTGGCGACCTCACTGTCAACAGCGCCGATGGCGTCACCAGCTATGGCACCGGCGGCTTCATTACCACCGCCACCGGCGATGACAACCTGACGATCACCAAGGGCACCGGCAATCTGAGTAGCAATGCGACGACCGGTACGCTTGCGCCAGTTGTCATCGGTGCAACTACCGAGGCGGGTGATATCAGCATCACGACCGGTACAGGAACCGTACAAGGTGCCGCGGCTTCCGTGCAGTACGGCGTTCGTGCAGAGACCGGCGCCGGCGACATCTCCATGAACCTAGGTGGACCGGTCTTCGCATCCAATACCACGGGTGTTGGGCTTGCCGGCATCCGGGCGGCAAGCGCGGGAGCGGGTGACATCACGATCACGACCGCGGGCGCGAACACTAGCGCCGCAGGCGGAATCGGCCTCCAAGCGATAACCAATGGAGGTGACATCACGATTAACTCGACGGGCCCCATCGGGAGCCGCACGGCCAATACCGGCATCTTTGCGCAGACCAGCGGCAGCGGCTCGGTCCTGCTGAACCTGCAGGGTCTGATCAGTGGTGGCCAAGACGGGGCTGGCATCAGGACTATTGCCGACACCGGCGACACCATGATCGATCTGCAGAGCACCGCTATCAGCAACCTCCAGTCCTTCCGTGGCGGCACTGCGATTCAAACGCAGTCGAATGGCCTGACCACCATCAATTTGCGCTCTTCGATCACGCTCAGAACCAGCATCAGTGGCGGAATCTCGGGCTGCATCGATTGCAATCAGACTACCGGAGCCGACTATGCGGTACGCAGTAGCGGTAACGGTAGCGTGCTGCTCAACGTGATCGGCCCGGAGAATCTGTCGCCCGGCCTGGGTGAAATCGATTCCCGCACTGGTAACGCCGTCAACGTTTTGGCCCCTTTTGATTTCAGTGGTCTAAATGGGGGCGCCGAAGTCAACTTCAGAAAGGGCACCATCTGGCAACTGACCGGCCCCACCACGCTTCAGACGGCCGCTGCGAGCGTGTTCTCTCCAGGCGACGATACCGTCACGATCGCCGAGGGAGCCATGCTGGTGACCAGCATGGTGGGTCGCACTTCGAACGGTGTGCCCGCCGAGCAGGAACGCTTTGTCGTCAACTTCGGCGCGGGTAACGATGTACTCGAGAATGCCGGCGTGATGGTGGTGGGTACGCGATTCACCTCACTGAAAGACGAAGGCAGTGCAGAGATGAGGTTCGTCAATCTCGACACCTTCAATAATCGCGGGACCATCTGGCTAGGCGCCGGTATCGATACCAACACGATTGGAGCTCCTTTCCTTTCCGTGGCGCAGAATGGCCCGCAGGTGGCGCAGGGAGACGGATGGCCGGACGATATCCTTGGCATGCCTGGTGCACGTTTCCACGGTGTCGTGGATGGTGAGGGAAATGCCTTGGGCCGCATCATCGCGCACGCGGATGTGGGCGCCATAGGCCAGCCCGGCTGCGGCATCGAGTTCCGTGTCGGAGAATCCCAGGATCTTGCAGTGACAGACTGCGTGGATCTTCGCGACGGCTACGCTACCGGTCGCACCAACTTCCTGATTAAGCAGCGTGTGCCTGGAGACCGTGGCGCTTTCAATCCTGAAGGCTCGGTGATCGTCGATGCCAGTGGCGCGCAGGCCGAGCTAAACGATCCGCAGGCGTTCGGCATCGATCCGGAAAGTGTGCAATACGGAGTGATCACGACGGCCGATGGCGAGATCGGAGCTATCGACAAAGGTCTTTTCTTCTATGCGATCGGCTACGACGCAGAGGAAGGCCACTATAAGCTCTACGGTCTTCAAGGGCAGGGTACGCAGCAGTTTCCGCTTCTGATGACGACCACCAACCGGCTTTGGCAGCGGTCTGCTGGGGCTTGGTTCGACCGTCAAGTCGATCAGCGCGATCTGGTGGCGGGAACGAAGGCGGACAGCGGGCTCTGGTTCCGCGTGTCCAGTGGCAGCACCGACCGTGACTTGGAAAAGCCGCTCATGGTCGGCAGCCAAGCAGTAACCTTCGACAACAGCTACACGCAGGATGATGTCACGACCACATTTGGTTGGGACTGGATCGGCCAGTCCAATGAACTGGGGTCGTTCGTAGCAGGTGGCATGCTGGGATACGCGCGCTCCGATGTAGGCTTTGATGCAAGCCCTAATCGCATGAACCTGCGCGGTGTTCATCTGGGTGCGTACACGAGCCTGACAATGGGCGGCTTCTATCTGGATGCAGCCATCAACCAGATGTGGCTGGACCTTGACAACAATGTGCCGGCGCTGAACCTTGAGCCCGAAACGGCGATTCTCAGCACTCGCTCATCGTCTATCGGTGGTCGCTTGGAAACCGGTTGGCGCTTCCCGGTCGCGTTCGTGAACATCGAGCCGCTGGCCGGTTTGTCGTGGGTCAAGACCAGCATGGAAGGCATGCGCGTGCCGGCGTCCGATCCTGACCCGAGCCGTATCGGCGGCAACGTCAGCTTCAGCGACCAGACGCAGAACAATCTGAGCTACGGCCTGCGCCTGAGCGTGGAAGACCTGTTCGCCGGCTTGGCGCCGACCGGCATCAGCCTGACCGTGCGCGCCATCGACGAGATCAACGGTCGCAGCAGTGTCTCGGTCGCCAATCGCGGCCCCATCGCCGCACCGGCCATCGACGAGCTGGACGGCACCTACACTCAGATCACCGGCAGCGTTCACGTCAGCAACACCAGCCGCTCGCTGGCGGGTTATCTGAACGTGGATTCGCTGAGCGGCGACGACCTCAGCAGCCTCGGGTTCTCGGCGGGGTTGCGGTATCAGTGGTGAGACCTCCCTCGATACACCTGCGCCCTTATGGGCGCAGGCACTCGGGATGAACGGGGATTATTTCCGTGGGGGATCACAGCGGAGGCACTACAGGTGGAGATGGACACGTCGCAACAGCTTGCAGCCGATCTGCTGGAGATCGACACCAGCGAAGCAGAGGTGATGACGGAAAGACCTCGGCTGACGATTGCGGAACGCGCCCGCTTCGATTCGCTCTATCGCGAACAGAAAGGCGCTGTGCTCCGCATGTTGCGCGCGCGTCTTTCGAATGAAGATGACGTGACCGAAATCATGCAGGAGTCTTTCCTGCGGTTATTGCGCTATCGGCATTGCGGGCCGGATTCATTGCAGTACCTACTGTTCAGAGTGGCAATGAATCTGGCCGTGACGCACCAGCGACAGGCCAGCGTGCGTCATGCGGTATCGCTGAATGACGTGGAGCTGGTCAGCGAGGAACTGCCCGTCGAACAGTTGCTGGTGCAGGAAGAGGAAATGACCCAGGTGGCCATGGCCATCGATGCGCTGCCCCCGCGTTGCCGGCAGATGTATGTGATGAGTCGTTTGCGTGGCTTCCGCCAAAGGGAGATTGCACAGCGGTGCGGCATTTCCACGCGGATGGTGGAGTTGCATATTGCGAAGGCGCAGGCCTTGATTCGGGAGCGGTGCGCATAGCGCGCGTGGCGCGCGGGATTGGGGATTCGGGATTGGGAAATCCATCGCCGTGAGTGCGGGTGGCGCTTGCCGGATTTCAACGGCAGCCGTGTCGGATCCGCCTTCGGCTTGATCCGACCTACGAGCTGAAGCGGCCCCTCATTCCGGCCGTCTCCCCGCAGGCGGGGCGAGGGAGGAATCGGTGGCGTGCGCGAGTCAGGTCAATGTTTCGTAGGTCGGCCTCAAGCGCGTAGCGCGGAGCCGACGGCGGGTTGTGCGGTTACTTGCCGCGCAGTTCCTTGCGCAGGATTTTGCCGACGTTGGTCTTCGGCAGCTCGGTGATGAACTCGACGTGTTTGGGGACCTTGTAGGCGGTGAGGTTCTTGCGGCAATGCGTGATGACGGCTGCCGCGGTGAGCGCCGGGTCTTTCTTCACCGCGAACACTTTTACCGCTTCGCCGGTCTTGTTGTCGGGCACGCCAACGCAGGCGCATTCGAGTACGCCGGGCAGCAGGGCGACGATGGCTTCGATCTCGTTGGGATACACGTTGAAGCCGGAGACCAGAATCATGTCTTTCTTGCGATCGACGATGCGCAGGTAGCCGCGTTCATCCATGGTTGCGATGTCGCCGGTCTTGAGCCAGCCGTCGGCGGTGAAGACCGCATCGTTTTCCTCGGGCTTCTGCCAGTAGCCCTGCATCACCTGCGGGCCTTTGACGCAGAGTTCGCCCGCGGTGCCGGGCGCGACTTCCTGATTGTCGTCGTCGCGGAGTGACACCAGCGTGGATGGCAGCGGTACGCCGATCGAGCCGTTCCACTCCGGCTTGTCGAGTGGAGTGAATGAGACGGCCGGCGAGCATTCGGTGAGGCCGTAGCCTTCGGTGAGCGGTTTGCCGGTGATCGCCTGCCAGCGCTGCGCCACCGCCTGCTGCACGGCGGTGCCGCCGCCGCCGACCAGTTGCAGGTGCGAGAAGTCCAGGTCTTCGAAACCCGGGGTATTCATCAGCCCGTTGAACAGGGTGTTGACGCCGGAGAACGCGGTGAAGCGGTGCTTTTTCATTTCCGCGACGAGGGCGGGCAGGTCGCGCGGGTTGGTGATCAGCATGTTCCGGGCGCCGAGCTTGATGAACAGCAGGCCGTTCAGGATCAGCGCAAAGATGTGATACAGCGGCAGCGCGGTGATGATCAGGTGGTGCTCGTTTTCCTTGAGGAAGGGCTGCATCCATGCCGACATCTGTTCGAGATTGGCGACGATGTTGCCGTGGGTCAGCGTGGCGCCTTTCGAAGGCCCGGTGGTGCCGCCGGTGTATTGCAGGAAGGCGATATCGGTGTGGCCCAGTTCCAGGCGCATGTACGGCTGCGCCTTGCCGCGAGCCAGTGCGGCGCGCAGCGGCACGCAACCGGGGATGTCCCACTTCGGCACCAGCTTGCGCAGGTACTTCACCGTGCTGTTGATCAGCAGGCTTTTCGGGAACGGCGCCAGGTCGCCGATCTGGGTGGTGATGATGCAGTCCAGCGGTGTTTCGGGCAGCACTTGCTGCAGGGTCGCGCAGAAGTTCTCGAGGATCACGATCGCGCGTGCGCCGCTGTCCTTGAGCTGGTACTGGAGTTCGCGCGGGGTGTACAGCGGGTTGATGTTGACCACGGTCATGCCGGCGCGCAGCACGCCGAACAAAGCCACCGGATACTGCAGCAGGTTCGGCATCATCAACGCGATGCGGTCGCCTTTCTGGAAGCCCAGCACGTTCTGCAGATACGAGGCGAAATCCTGGGTCAGCCGGTCGAGATCGTCATAGGTCAGCGGAATACCCATGCATTCGAAGGCGACATTCATGCGGTGGTCGCGGAAGGTCTGCTCCAGCAGGTCGACCACCGATGCGTAGGCATCGGGATCGATCACTCGGTTGACCTGCGGTGGGTACTCCTGGAACCACACCGGCTCTGCTGTCGCACGCGTCTGCGTCATGCCCTGACTTCCCCTCGTGGCCGCGCCGTTGGCGCGTGCTGCCCTATTTATGGTGTCTGCCGATTATAGGAAAGCTGTTGCAACGGCTCAGCGCGGTGATTGCCGGGTCAGCCATTCGCGGACGGAAATGTTTTCGGTCTGCTGCTCGAACGCACGTTCGATGCCGTCGAGCAGCTGGGTCACATCCTGCGCCAGCGGCTGGGTCTGCGAGGTGGAGATCGGTGCGACGCCGGCACGCACCTGCTGCCAAAGCCGCGCCAGCGGAACGGAATCCAGATCCATCGCCGGCACCAGACGGGTGCGGTCGGCGCCGGCCTCGATCAGCAGGCCGTGGAAGATCAGCGATTCGGTGATGCGTGCAACATGCTCGGGCTCGGCATTGAGCGCGAGGCTCAGTTCTTCCTCGTTGTACCCCGGCTTGCCGCCGTCGATGAAGCGTCGGCCGGCCAGCCCCATGATCATCAGCGCAAGATATTCGATCTGCCGCCCAGACAGCATGGCCGGCGTGCGGTGCGGCTTCAGGTGTTCCGGATGCTGCACATAGAACGCCAACTGGCAGCCGATCAGCAGGATCAGCCAGCCGACATGCAGCCAGATCAGCAGGAAGATGACGATCGCAAAGCCGGAATAGATTGCGTTGTAGTTGGTGGCGCTGGCCACGAACGACGCAAACGCCAGACTGCCGCTCTGCCACAGCACGCCCGCCAGCAGCGCGCCCCAGGCCGCGGCGCCGGGCTTGACCCGTGTATTGGGGATGAAGCTGTACAGAAACCCGAAGGCGCCGACGATCAGGGCATATGGCAGCAGCTTGCCGGCCATGAACACCAGCAGGCCCAGCGGCTCGATCGCTACCAGGCGCACCATCAGATCGCTGTTGAGCACGGTGCCGGTGATGCCCAGCGCGGTGAACACCAGCACCGGTCCGACCATCAGCACGGCGATGTATTCGCTGAGCCGTTGCGACAGCGGTCGCGGCCGCTCCACGCGCCAGATGAAGTTGAACGATTCCTCGACCTTCCGGATCAGCGAGATCGCGGTGTAGAACAGCAGCGCCACGCCCAGTGAGCCGAGCACCCCGACCTGGATCCGCTCGACGAAGCCGATGATGCTGGTGGTGATGGTGTCGGCCTGAGGCCCCAGGGGGCGCAGGAACTCCAGCAGTACCGGCTCCAGCGAGTTGTGCACGCCCAGGGCCTTCAGCACCGAGAAGGCCAGGCCCAGCAGCGGCACGATCGACAGCAGCGTGGTGTAGACCAGGCTCATGGCGCGCATGCCCAGCTGGCCGTCGAGCAGGTCGCGCCCGAGAACGAAGGCGTAGCGGCCGGCCAGGGTCATGCGGCTGGGGCTGGACGAAGGGTGGTGGGCCCAGAGCCGGGCGTGGAACAGCTGCAGATAGCGTTTCATCGCCGGAGGATACACAACCGATCTGCATTCGCTCACTTCCTCCACGTGAGGCTCATGGTCAGTGCGCGCTGACGCCTGCGGGTGCGCGGCCTGAAAGATAAGGAATGGGTTCACGCCGCGGCACCCCTGAAAACCCTTTGGTAAGCGGGATTTCCGCCGCGATGACCGCTCGTCGGCTGGCGCCGGACGCGCTGTTGACATGGATCAAGGCGCTGATATGATGCACTGCAACAAATGCTGCATCGCAACATATCCAGCATTTAGAGAAGTTCAGTTTGACCTTTTGATTACATGGAGTGCAGCAATGAGCGTCGAAACGATCGTGAATGATGTGAAGGCCCGCGCGGACGTCGTTGTCGCCCGTGGTCAGGAAGTGGTTGAAGTGAGCCTCGAGACCCTGAAGGCGGTCAACGCCATCGTGGTCGAAGGCGTGCAGAACCTGGTGGAAACCAATGTCGCGGTCGGCAAGGAACTGCTGACGCTGGCGCAGGGCAGCATCGAGAAGGCGAAGGTCGACGGCATCAAGGCCGTGGCCACCAACCCGGTTGCCTATCTGCCGGAAGGCAAGGACAGCGTGGTTTCGGCGTACACCGACTCGCTCGCCGTCGTGACCAAGGCCAGCGGCCAGGTTGCCAAGACCTTCAAGCAGGGTTTTGAAACGATCTCCGCCAAGATCCAGGGCGAGGCCCCGGTGGTCGTCAAGGCCAAGAAGTCGGTGAAGAAGGTTGCCAGCAAGGCCAAGAAGGCTGTCAAGGCTGCTGCCTAAGCTTTACGCGACAGGCATTGGGGGCAACCTCGCTGTCCGCTGAGGCGGACGGCCAACGGGGCTGGAGGGCGACCTTCAGCCCCGTTTTTTTTGGGTGCCGGCTCAGGGCCCACAGGAGCAGGTTCATGAACAGGAAGCGCAGGAGTCCGCGTGCGGTATTGACCGCCGGAATGACTGCGGTGCAGGCACAGGCGGTGGTTCTCGACCGCGTATGGAGCGGCGTGACCATGATCGCGCTGCATGAGGCCGACTCGCTGCAGGGGCACTTGAATGCGGCGCAGGAGCGTTTGCTGATTGCGCGTCGCGCGCGTGGCCTGGGCGAGTTGCTGCGCGATCAGGTCGATCTGTTGCCGGAGTCGCGCAATCGCCTGCGCCGCGATCATCAGGTGCGTCGCCAACTTTGGCGCGGCTTGGCCCAGGAACTGGGAGCCCGCCGCTCGGCTTGATGCGTTTACTGCACGGCCACCGCGTCCCTCACCCCAGCCCTCTCCCTGCAGGCGGGGAGAGGGAGCGGCAATGGCGCTGGCCGCCGAGCGATTCTTGCTGCTTTCCTCGAGCGTGGAGAAAGGCAGAGAAGTCCTGGCCGGTATTCCCTCCTCTTCGGGGCGCGGAAAAGTGGCTCCCTCTCCCCGCTCGCGGGGAGAGGGTTGGGGTGAGGGGCGGCTCCTTGGCAGCCTGCTAGATCGAGGATTTCCTGCGGCGGCCGCCAGTCGATTTGCCGGCCTTGGCCGCCGCCGTACGCTTGCGCGGCTTGGGTTTTGCTGCGGTCTGCAGATCGGCGTCATCTGCAGCATGGCTGCCGTCGCTGTCGTCCTCCGCCACGCGGATGCGCGCGACGATCTTCTGCCAGGCCGGGATTTTCTTCAGCGTGTCGAGGTTCTGCTTGACGAAGCCGGTGGCGTCGAATTCGGTCGCGGCACCCACCTTGTCGCGCAGGAAGGCGACGATATCGTCCTGTAGTCCCGAGACATCCGGCAGGCCGAGAAAGCGGCGCAGTTCATCCGGTTTGACATCAATTTCGACTCTGATCTGCATGGGATTCTCCTAGCAGGGGCGCTCAGGCGCGCGCGGCGACCACGAACAGGCCGATGATGCAGGCCAGGCTGCCGACCCACATCAGCGAGCGCAAGGTGGCTTTATCAGCCAGATAGCACAGACCAAACAGGATGCGAAACGCGATGAAACCCAGTGCCAGCTGATCGGCGCTGGCATGGGCACCGGCGACGACGTGGGCCACCAGCACGGCGGCGGCAAAGAACGGGAACGCCTCCAGCATGTTGAGCTGGGTCCAGTGGGCGCGCTGGCGCCAGCCTGCGGTTTGCGCCAGATAATCACGCGCCTTGGCGTTGTCGAAACGACGGCTCCACTTGGCGGCCGAGGCAAATGGCAGGTGCAGCAAGCCTGCAACCAGAATGCACCATAGTGCGATCGTCATGGATTCCGCTCCCCGATTTTTGTGTGTGGGAGGAGCATATCAGTCTGCTGCGGACTGTCAGCGGTGCGCGATCCACCATTGCGCGATGCCACCCAGCAGCATTTCCACGGCGATGGTGACCAGGATCAGGCCCATCAACCGTTCGATCGCGGTCAGGCCGCGGTCGCCGAGCACGCGGCGCAGTTGCGTCGACAGCAGCATGATCGGCAGGCACAGGGCCCAGGCGAACAGGACCGCGCCGGTCCACTCGAGCCAGCGCGCGGGTTCGCGGCTCATCAGCAGCAGCACCGTGGCCATCGCCGACGGTCCGGCGACATAGGGAATCGCCAGCGGCACGATGAACGGCTCCGCGACCACCGGCTCGGCCAGCGAATGTTCGCGCGAGGGGAACACCATGCGCAGCGCGATGATCATCAGGATGATGCCGCCGGCGGCCGACAGCGCCGGTTCGGAGAGACCCAGCAGCCGCAGCATCTGGCCGCCGAGGAACAGGAACAGCAGCAGCGTGAGCAGGGCGATCAACATCTCGCGCAGGATCACGGTGCGTTGCCGCTCCGGCGGCACCTGCTTCAGTGCCGACAGGAACAGCGGCACGTTGCCGAGCGGGTCCATGACCAGGAACAGCAGCACCGCTGCCGATACGAAGGTCATGGCGATTCTCCTTTATGTCCCCGTCAACAACCTTTGCGCTTCGCGGTACTTGGCGGCGCTCTTGTCGAGGATGGCCTGCGGCAGCTGCGGGCCGGGCGCTTGCTTGTTCCAGTCCAGGGTTTCCAGATAGTCGCGCACGAACTGCTTGTCGAAGCTTGGCGGGCTGATGCCGGGCTGGTAGGTATCCGCCGGCCAGAAGCGCGAGGAGTCCGGCGTCAGCGCTTCGTCGATCAGGTGCAGGGTGCCGGCGTCGTCGACACCGAATTCGAACTTGGTGTCGGCGATGATGATGCCGCGCGTCAGCGCGTAGTCTGCGGCCTCGCGATACAGGCGCAGGGTGGTGTCACGTACCTGCGCCGCCAGTGCCGCGCCGATGCGGCGCTCGACATCGGCGTAGCTGATGTTCTCGTCGTGCTGGCCGACGGGGGCCTTGTCGGCCGGGGTGAAGATCGGTTGCGGCAGCTTGTCGGCGAGACGCAGGCCAGCCGGCAGGGTGATGCCGCAGACGGCGCCGCTGGCCTGGTAATCCTTCCAGCCGGTACCGATCAGATAGCCGCGCGCGACCGCTTCGATCGGCAGCGCCTTGAGCTTGCGCACCACATTGCTGCGCCCTGCCACCTGCGCCAGTTCCGCCGGCGTGAGGTACCGCGACAGGTCCACATCCGGGGCCAGATGGTTGGGCAGCACGTCGCTGAAGCGCGCCATCCAGAAATTGCTGACCGCGGTCAGCACCGCACCCTTGCCGGGGATCGGCTGCGGCAGGATCACGTCGAAG